>CAMFND010000072.1 GCA_945965395.1 uncultured Bacteroides sp. | reverse complement strand
TATTCTAACCAACTGAACTAACGCACCATTAAGTTTTTTCGTTGCTATCTCTCTCGATTGCGATGCAAAGGTAGTGCTTTTTTTTGAATCTGCAATAGCTTCCCGAAAAAATATTCAAAAAAGTTTTACGCCTCATTTTTTAGAAAGCCACGCATAGGAGCTTCTTACAAAAACCTTGTCAGAAAACTGCCATCACAGACAAACTTTTTGTTGCTTTTATTAGGAGATTGTTTATAATTCGTTACTTTTGCAAAAACTATTTTTCTACAAAAAAAACAGCACTGAATGAAAATTGCAATCATAAAATACAATGCAGGCAACCTCTTTTCGGTGGATTGTGCACTGAAGCGACTGGGTGTGGAACCTGTCATTACCAACGACAAGGAGACACTGCTCAGTGCCGACAAAGTGATTTTCCCGGGAGTGGGCGAAGCACGTACCACCATGGATTACCTGAAAGCTTGCCACATGGACCTTCTCATCAAAGAGCTCAAACAACCAGTATTAGGTATTTGCCTGGGGATGCAGTTGCTCTGCCGACATTCGGAAGAAGGTGATGCGGACTGTCTGGGAATCTTCGATACGGAAGTCAAGCGATTCCAGTCGACCAATCCTGAAGAGAAAGTTCCTCACATGGGATGGAATACATTGTCACATCTCCGCAGCCCGCTCTTTCAAGGTATGAAAGAAGAAGAGTTCGTGTATTTCGTGCATAGTTTCTATGTGCCGGTCAACGAATTTACAGCGGCCACAACCAACTATATCACCCCTTTCAGTGCGGCCTTGCACAAGGATAACTTCTATGCCACCCAGTTTCATCCGGAAAAAAGCGGAAAGGTGGGAGAATGTATCCTGCGCAACTTTTTGAATCTCTAATCACGAAACATTATATAAAATATGATAGAACTTATACCAGCCATCGATGTCATCGACGGGAAGTGTGTACGACTTTCTCAGGGCGACTATCAGTCGAAAAAGGTTTACAACGAGAATCCGGTAGAAGTGGCCAAAATGTTTGAAGCGCATGGCATCCATCGCCTGCATGTAGTCGACCTGGACGGAGCGGCTTCCAAGCATGTGGTAAACTATAAGGTACTGGAAACACTGGCCGGACAGACTTCGCTGGTCATTGACTTTGGCGGAGGCATCAAAAGCGATGAAGACTTGCACATTGCCTTCGAAAGCGGAGCGCAGATGGTAACGCTGGGCAGCATCGCCGTAAAGGAGCCGGATACGTTCAACCGATGGATGGAGGTATATGGCAGTGAGCGGATTATTTTAGGAGCGGATGCCAAAGACGGGAAAATAGCCGTCAACGGATGGCTGGAGTGCAGCCGTCTGGAGCTGATGCCGTTCTTGGATGACTATATAAAGAAAGGTGTCGCAAAGGTACTCTGCACGGACATCTCTCGCGACGGGATGCTCAACGGGCCGTCTTTGGAGCTATACAAGCAAATCATGGAGGCGTACCCCGACCTGCATCTGATAGCCAGCGGAGGCATCAGCGGAATGAAGGACATTGAAGCACTGAACGAAGCAGGTATTCCGGCAGTGGTATTCGGCAAGGCTTTCTATGAAGGGCGTATCACCCTGCAGGACTTGAAAGCTTTTCTTCCTTAACTCTTAACTCAAGAAACTGATTATGTTAGCAAAAAGAATCATACCCTGTCTTGACATCAAAGACGGACAAACGGTGAAAGGTACCAACTTCGTCAATCTGCGCCAGGCTGGCGACCCGGTGGAGCTTGGAAAGGCTTACAGCGAACAAGGAGCCGACGAATTGGTGTACCTTGATATCACTGCCAGCCACGAAGGACGGAAAACGTTTACAGAGCTGGTAAAACGCATTTCTGCGGAAATCAACATTCCTTTCACCGTAGGAGGAGGTATTCATGAACTGAGCGATGTGGAACGTCTGCTAAATGCCGGAGCCGACAAGGTGTCTATCAACTCTTCGGCCATCCGGAACCCGCAGCTCATCGATGACATCGCCCGCCATTTCGGTTCGCAGGTATGTGTGGTGGCCATTGATGCCCGACAAACCCCGCAAGGCTGGAAATGTTACCTCAACGGAGGGCGACTGGAGACTGACCGTTTCCTTATGGAATGGGCAGAAGAAGCCAACAGCCGCGGAGCCGGGGAAATCTTGTTTACCAGCATGGACCACGACGGGGTAAAGGAAGGATATGCCAACGAAGCACTGGCCGAACTGGCTGACCGGCTTAGCATTCCGGTCATCGCTTCCGGAGGAGCTGGCAAGAAAGAGGATTTCCGTGACGCATTTACGTTAGGAAAAGCTAACGCCGCCCTGGCTGCCAGTGTTTTTCACTTCGGTGAAATTCCAATTCCCGAATTAAAAGATTACCTTTGCAAAGAAGGTATCGCCGTGCGCAGATAAACTGTTTAAACTAACTATATTATATAAAGTAAGATTATGGAACTGGATTTTGAAAAAATGAATGGCTTGATTCCGGCCATTATCCAAGATAACTATACGCAAAAAGTATTGATGCTGGGATTCATGAACAAGGAAGCCTACGAGAAAACCATGGAAACGGGTAAGGTGACTTTCTTCAGTCGTACCAAAAACCGTCTGTGGACCAAAGGAGAAGAAAGCGGAAACTTTCTGCACGTGGTTTCGGTAAAGGCCGACTGTGACAACGATACACTGCTCATCATGGTACATCCGGAAGGCCCTGTCTGCCACAAGGGCACAGATACTTGCTGGGGAGACAAAAACGAGCAGGACATCATGTTCCTGAAAGAGTTGCAGGATTTCATCGACCGTCGCCGTCAGGAAATGCCGGAGAAATCGTACACCACCAGCCTGTTCAATTCAGGAGTCAACAAGATGGCACAAAAGGTAGGCGAAGAAGCTGTAGAAACCATCCTCGAAGCCTGCAACGGAACCGATGAACGCCTGATTTACGAAGGAGCCGACCTGCTTTACCACTTGATTGTGCTGCTTACGTACAAAGGCTACCGCATTGAAGACTTAGCCCGTGAATTGAAAGAGCGTCACAGCGCCACCTGGAAAAAACACTAATCACTACCCGTAGTGCATTATAGAAAAAGTTGCTCAAAAGATTAAAAATCAGTATATTGTATTGACTATCAAATAAATACAATTATGAGCAACTTAGAAGCAAGTTACAAATTAATTTTAAAAGAACTAATTAAAATATCCAAAGTTGAGAACTTTTATTTCAAACCTAGAAAGCCAAAACTATCTGATTTAGAGCTGATTAGTTTAATTATTTTAGCCGAGTTTAAATCTATTGACTCTGAATATCAACTTTTTAGGGAGATTAAAGATTTTGATATAGCCTCAAAAATTGAACGAAGTGTTTACAATCGAAGAAAGAGAAAACTCTTCCCGTTTATAGAAGAAATCAGATTGAAAATGGTAGAAAAGTTTAATGATTTTGAGAACTATTTTATAGTAGATAGTATGCCTTTGGAAGTTTGTAAATTGGCTCGATCTTCACGAAGTAAAATCTGTAAAGAAGTAGATTATGCCATTCCCAACAAGGGATTTTGTGCGTCGCAGAATTTACATTTTTACGGCTATAAGCTTCATGCAGTTTGTTCTATTTCGGGCATTTTTCAAAGCTTTGATTTATCACCTGCTTCTGTTCATGACATCCATTACCTACAAGACATAAAAGGGCAACTACCAGACTGTGTGTTACTTGGAGATAAAGGTTATCTTTCTCAAACCATTCAGCTCGACTTGTTTAATGAAGTAAATATACAATTGGAAACTCCTAAAAGAAAAAATCAAAAAGACTATAAACCACAATTTTATCCATTTAAAAAATACCGAAAACGTATTGAAACTTTATTCTCGCAACTTTGTGACCAGTTTATGATCAGAAGAAATTATGCTAAATCTTTTCAGGGATTTAAAACCCGAATTTTAGCTAAAATTACAACACTTACAACCATTCAATATCTCAATAAATTTGTATTCGACAGAAATATTAACAACCTAAAAATTAATCTCGTTTAATAATGCACTACGGGTTAATCACTATATATGGAAGAACAACCACTCATTTCTTACCAGCACGTAAATGTGAGCTTGCAAGGACAGGAGATTCTTTCTGACGTAAACCTGGAACTCCGGAAAGGCGAATTTGTCTATCTCATCGGAAAAGTGGGCAGCGGAAAGTCTACTCTCCTGAAAACCATCTACGGTGAGGTGGAGATTGATGCCGGAGAAGCATGGGTGCTGGGAAATGCCATGCGCACCCTGAAACGGAAGGACTTCCCTACCCTGCGCCGGAAACTCGGCATCGTGTTTCAGGATTTCCAACTGCTGACCGACCGTACCGTGCACGAAAACCTGAAATTCGTGCTTAAGGCTACCGGCTGGAAAAACCGTACCGAAATAGAACGGCGAATTGAAGAAGTGTTACAGCAGGTTGGCATGGAAAACAAAGGGTACAAAATGCCCAACGAACTTTCCGGCGGAGAACAGCAGCGCATCGTCATCGCCCGGGCCATACTGAACAAACCGGAAATCATCCTGGCCGATGAACCTACCGGCAATCTGGACGTGGAAACCGGACGGCGCATTGTGGAATTATTGCAGGACATCTGCCGTCAAGGCTCAGCCATTCTGATGACCACGCACAACCTGAGCTTGCTTTCGGAATATCCCGGAAAAGTGTACAAATGCGAACATCACCGTCTCACGGAAACGACAAATTCATAAAAAAGACAAAGGAGTAAAAGGATTTTTGCCAAAATGCCCTAAAATAGGGTTTTTATTATTACATTTGCTCCCGAAATTAATTAATTATAGAACATTTAAAATTCGAAACGTAAAATGAAAGTTTTAAAGTTTGGAGGTACATCTGTGGGTTCTGCACAAAGAATGAAGGATGTGGCCAAATTAATCACTGACGGCGAACAGAAAATTGTAGTCCTGTCTGCCATGTCAGGTACGACTAACACATTGGTTGAAATTTCGGATTATCTGTACAAGAAAAATCCAGAAGGTGCAAATGAAATCATCAATAGACTGGAAGCGAAATATAAACAGCACATTGATGAGTTGTATTCTACCGAAGAATATAAACAGAAAACACTGGATTTCGTAAAATCTGTATTCGATTACATTCGTTCTTACACGAAAGACATATTTACTTTATTTGAAGAAAAGGTCATCCTGGCTCAGGGAGAAATCATCTCTACCAACATGGTGACTAACTACTTGTGCGAGCAGGGCGTAAACGCGACATTGATTCCGGCATTGGAATACATGCGCACTGACAAGAACAGCGAACCAGACCTGACTTACATCCGCGAAAAACTGTCGGCACAACTGGAAGCGAACCCAGGTTATGAAATCTATATCACTCAGGGATTCATCTGCCGCAACGCATACGGTGAAATCGACAACTTGCAGCGTGGAGGAAGTGACTACACGGCTTCTCTGATTGGAGCTGCCATCAATGCTTCTGAAATCCAAATCTGGACAGACATTGACGGTATGCACGACAACGACCCGCGCGTGGTAGACAAGACTTCTCCGGTACGTCAGCTTCACTTTGAAGAAGCAGCTGAACTGGCCTACTTCGGTGCAAAGATTCTGCACCCGACTTGTATCCAGCCGGCTAAATATGCCAACATTCCGGTACGTTTGCTGAACACCATGGAACCGACTGCTCCGGGTACACTGATTTCTAACGACACGGAAAAAGGCAAAATCAAGGCGGTAGCTGCCAAAGACAACATCACAGCTATCAAGATTAAGTCAAGCCGTATGCTGCTGGCTCACGGTTTCCTCCGCAAAGTATTTGAAATCTTTGAAAGCTACCAGACTCCGATTGATATGGTATGTACTTCAGAAGTGGGTGTATCCATGTCGATTGACAATACAAAACACCTGAACGAAATCGTAAACGATTTGAAGAAATATGGTACGGTAACGGTAGACCATGACATGTGTATCGTCTGTGTAGTGGGCGACTTGGAATGGGAAAACGTAGGTTTCGAAGCCAAAGCATTGGATGCAATGCGTGAAATTCCGGTACGTATGATTTCATTCGGTGGAAGCAACTACAACATCTCTTTCCTGATTCGTGAATCGGACAAGAAACAGGCGTTGCAGTCATTGAGCAACGTGCTTTTCAACAGTAAAGAGAAATAAAAGCAACCTTTTATAAAAGCTAAAGGCGGAGGATACGGTCAGTAAAAACCGCATCACCGCCTTTTTTTATTCTTCTAATATAACAACAATCACAACTAAACCCATTTTATGAAAGCTAATTTTCCAATAGAGCAGTTCCGAAAACTGGAAACGCCATTTTATTATTATGACACAAATCTGCTTCGTGAAACCTTAAGTAAAATCAAGGAGGAAGCAGGAAAATACAATAAATTCTGTGTGCACTATGCGGTGAAAGCTAATGCCAACCCTAAAATATTAGGCATCATCCGTGAAAGCGGACTGGGAGCTGACTGCGTAAGTGGGGGCGAAATCAAAGCTGCCATCAAGGCCGGATTCCCTGCCAGCAAAATAGTATATGCCGGAGTGGGGAAAACAGACAAGGAAATCAATTTAGGACTGGATTATGACATCTTCTGCTTCAATGTAGAGTCTATTCCTGAACTGGAAGTCATCAACGAACTGGCCGCAGCAAAAAACAAGATTGCCCGCGTGGCTTTCCGTATCAATCCGGATGTAGGTGCTCATACGCATGCCAACATCACTACCGGACTGGCAGAAAACAAATTCGGTATCAGCATACAGGACATGGACCATGTGATTGATCTGGCACTGGAGATGAAAAACGTGAAGTTCGTAGGATTACACTTCCACATCGGCTCACAAATTCTGGATATGGGTGACTTCGTGGCACTCTGCAACCGTGTAAACGAATTACAGGAAAAACTTTTTTCCCGTCAGATTATCGTGGAACATATCAACGTGGGAGGTGGTTTAGGCATTGATTATGCGCACCCCAACCGCCAGCCGATTCCTGACTTCGCAGAATATTTTGCTACTTATCACAAGCATCTGCGCCTGCGTCCGCAGCAAACGCTTCACTTTGAATTGGGACGCTCAGTGGTAGGCCAGTGCGGTAACCTTATCACTAAAGTCATTTATGTAAAACAAGGTACCAACAAGCAGTTTGCCATCGTAGACGGAGGAATGACCGACCTGATTCGCCCGGCTTTGTATCAGGCTTATCACAAGATTGAAAACCTTACTTCGGAAGAAGCTGCAGAAGCATACGATGTAGTAGGTCCTATCTGTGAATCATCGGATGTATTCGGAAAAGCCATCGACTTGAACAAGGTACACCGTGGCGACCTGATCGCACTGCGCTCTGCCGGAGCCTACGGTGAAATCATGGCTTCTGGATATAACTGCCGTCCACTTCCGCAGGGATATACTTCGGACGAGTTAGTATAAGCGCAACTATATTTATTTGTTGAATAATTCGAAGGTAAATTTACATCCCACGGATGTAAATTTACCTTTTTCATTTCCGACAAAGACACCCACATCGAACAAGTGGGTAGCAAAGCCGTAACCGAACTCCAGATAAGGATTCAGGTGCGGCATAAAAAGAATACCCGTATAAAGACGTTCTTTCTGAACGAAAGATAACAGACGAGAAACAGGATACAGCAAAATAAAAGGTGCTTCATAAGTCATATTCCCCCGTATGTAATGACTGGAAGCATTGTACCAGCGTCCGTCCAGCATCTGAAAGGTACCTCCAATGTCGTCATTCCAACCCTGAGGAAGGTTCAGGTTGGCAAAATGCGCATAATCCACGAAGTACATATCCGACTGATTGGTAAACATACCGGCTCCCACATGATAAGCCAATGAACGTACATTCTTCAAACGAATGATCTGCTCCACAGAGCCTTCGATTCGCTCGTACGTACCGGAATTCTTCAAGACCTTGATACCCCGTTCGTAATCCAGCATAAAGGTAGGAAAGAAAGAGCCGACATTTATCTTTCGGTTACCGTTCATATAATAATACATGCCCGGTGTCCATTCCAAACGAATACGGGGAGCGAAACTATTATAGCTGGAACGTACACGTGCTTCTACTTCCGGCGTACTCTTAGTATAACGCCAATGCATAGCCAAACCTGTGCCTAACTTTAGTCCGTTGCACAACTCAATATTATGCGATATATCTACGTATACATCCTTAAAATAATCCAACTCCAGTCCATCGAAGGTAAACGCACTATCCGGAATCTGCTTCAGCTGGTCGAGTACCACACTACTATAAATTCGGTTACCGTTTCCTCCGTGTATTTCAATGGACCCCAATTTCCGAGGATTGTAAATATACTCCACATCTGCCTTCGCATAAAACTCTTTCTTTGTGAAGTTATAACCAATCTGAGGAACAATACGCAGCAAACGCCCGTCATGGAAAAGTTTGTTATACTTAAAGACCTGCCGATAGGATATTCCGTTCCGATGATTATAGCTGATTAACAGCGGATTGATAATCGGAGAACAGTTGATGCTTCCCACTTTAGAGATATCAATGTCATAACTGCTAATCAAGGCATCCCCCAGCTGCCCCAAGAACACCATGTTCTTCTTCAATTTTGTAGGCTCTGCCTTTATCGTATCGGCCTCCCGTTTCAATCGCCGCTCATCCGCCGAACGGTAAAGCGAATCCTCATAAGCAGACAAAGGAATCGGACGGATGCGGTTGAACGAGTCACGCTCCACCACAAGCCGACTGGTATCACACGACAAGATATAAGAATTCGACAGATTGTGGTCGCTCGTTTTCTTGACAATCCATTCCTCCCCCGGCTTACGGTAAACGACTGATGAATACTTCATCCACCCCGTATACTTCATCTCCAGATGATTCTTCAGGAACTTGAAGTTCAAGTCAAGATTCAGCAGCACCGGAAGGTATTTTGTATCGTCCTCCTCTCCCATCTGCATGCTCAGTTGGAATCGTATCAGGTCATAACGCCCTTTGAGGTTCATTCTTCGGATAGTCCAGTCGGCTGATGAAAGCCACAGAAAGCCTTCCACCAACTGCGTGCTCCGATAACGGGGTACGACACGAATGCAATACAATTCCCCCCCCAACCGATGTTCTACCCTTTCAAGCAGATAATGATAATGCACCTGAGCCTTTCTGTTCAGCGGTGAAAGTATCCTGTTGCCCATCAGCGAAGGAGCATAAATATTGAACTTCATATAGTCCATAATGTCAAATATCTGTTCTCTGGTGCTGGGAAAGGTAGTAGATATTGCCCTGACCTTCCGGTCGTAAATGGCAGGAGCCGTATATTGCAACTCACTGATAGACTCATGAACATAATCATTTATGCCCTTCTCCAAACGAAACATAGAAGGCACATACTTGATAATCCGGTTTTGCTTATGTACTTTCAAATGACCTTTCAGATACAAATCTCCCTTGTATCCTTTCATCTCACGCGAATAAATGGACGCAGAATGAAACATGTAATCCAAAATAGAATCGGCCACGACAGGCTTTTTAGGAAGGTACGGAGCATTGTCGCGCGCCACTCCTCGCAGTGGGAAACCGCACAGCAAGCACAATGCCAGCAAGCCCCACAAAGCCTCATATAAGCCTTTCAGTTTTCGCATATTCACAGCAAATATATAATAAAGCCTTTATCTGAGGCCATTTTTATGAGGAAAAAAAAGAATATTTTCAATTTTTCTTCGTACCTTTGTGCTTAATAACATGGTTTTGGAACATTTTATGGTAAAAAAGGAATTAACAGAAGCTGAGATTGCCGAAAGTATACCAGATTTATGGCAACCATTAACACAGCAACAACGCGAACTGCTGGCACAGAATTTTACGATTCAGAAATACAAAAAGAACGAAACGATTTATTGCGAAGGTGAAACACCGGAGAATTTGATGTGCCTGCTGAACGGAAAGGTAAAGATTTACAAGGACGGTGTAGGGGGACGCAGTCAGATTATCCGAGTAATAAAGGACAAAGAATACTTTGCCTATCGTGCCTATTTTGCCGAAGAAAATTTCGTGACCGCTGCTGCTGCCTTTGAGCCATGTACCATGTGCCTGATTCCCATGCCCGTCATCGTGCAGCTGATTATGGAAAATACGGAGCTTGCCATGTTTTTCATCAAACAGTTATCGAAAGACTTGGGTATCTCCGATGAAAGAACAGTCAACCTGACTCAGAAACACATTCGGGGACGTCTGGCTGAATCATTGCTCTTCCTGAAAGATACCTACGGTGTGGAAGAAGACCAGTGTACTCTGAGCATCTATCTCTCCAGAGAAGACCTGGCTAACCTCTCCAACATGACCACATCCAATGCCATCCGAACCCTGTCTAATTTCGCCGCCGAAAAACTGATTATTATTGACGGACGAAAAATCAAGCTCATTGACGAAGAAAAATTAAAGAAAATAAGCAAGATTGGATAAACTTGCGGGTGAAATACCTCCTGTTTGTCCATTCACCGAGTGATATTGTTTCTACGAGACGCGCTTCAAGAGAAACAATATCACTTTTTTATTCCCTTAAATCTGAATACCAGTATTTTTAATTTCCTTCAGAAAAACTTGCCAAATTCATTTTACAGACGTACTTTTGTGTCAAAATATTATTTATATTACATTTCTACCGACATGGAAAATATCACACACAAAGAAGAAACTCACAAGACTCCTTTCGCCCGGATACGGCAAAGACTGAAAGAACGAAAGTGCCGGGTGATGCGCCTCATCGAATTGAAACGCCTCCGGAGAATACGTAAAAAGACCGTACCCGGGTACACCTACTGCAAGAATTGCGGTACCAAGCTGGAGGGCATGTATTGCCATTGCTGCGGACAATACGCCCTCGATATCTACCAGCCTTTCTGGAAATACCTGAGACAATACATTGAAAATGTCTATCAGTTTGATAGCAAAATCTGGCAAACCTTGTGGCTGATGTTCACTCGTCCCGGATTTCTGACCAACGAATTCAACGCCGGAAAAATCAATTCCTACGTACATCCTTTCCGGCTCTATATGTGTATCTCTGTCGTTTTCTTTACCCTTTTCTTTATGATAGCTTCCGACAAAGCTAATCAGGCATTGCAGGCTGTAAGCTCCCTAAATATCAACGACGGAATTGTAGCACAACTCAAATCGTCTGCTAACCTGCCCGATACATGCGTATATGTATACCAAGGTCCTGAGTTAGTGAAGGCCTTTCAAGAAAGAGGAGTAGAAAAAGCCGAGGAGCTGTTTAAAGTGCAACGCCTGGACGACCGATTCTCTCTTTCCTACGTGCGAATGCCCCGAATCGTGGCCGACTCCTGCCTGCATGAAACCACTCTCCGACAAAAAGATCTGAATACCATTCTGAATCTCAAAAAAGTAAAGGGTGAGTATCTGGATGACCTAATCGAGGAAGAAGAGATTACCTCTGAATCCCTGCAAGCCGCGCGTCATTTCCAAGTAGACTCCACCGGTACCGCCCTTACTCCCGTATACGAATGGAGAGAAGACCACAACGATGAAGCACAACAACTTCGTCAGGAATCCTTTCTCAACCAGTTTTTTGGAGATTTGTCCAAATGGACTCCGCTCTACATGATGTTCCTTCTGCCTCTGTTTGCCTGGCTTCTGCAAGGAATGTTCCGGAAATCCAAATTTCCTTATATGTGGCATTTCGTACATGCCATACATCTGAACACCGTGTTTCTGATACTGATTCCTATTCCACTGGTACCCGTGCTGACAAGTGACACTTTTATGGAATCGTTTAAAGGAAATATGCCGATGTATACTCTACTTATCTTCGTAACAGGTATGTTCGTGTACACCTACATTTCCTTGCACACGGTATACCGCCGAGGATGGATACGTACATTTGTCAAGACAACCGTTTTCCTCGCTGTCTTTACCTTCATTTCACTGGCCATTGCGGCTGTGCTACTGGTACTCCTGCTATCCACTCTTTCCGAGCAGCTTTAATATCAAATATTCACATAAAAAGAGTACTCCCGAGAAATAACATTCATTTCCCAGGAGTGTTCTTTACTTCAATATGCCTCACTTAGATTTCCCGCAAAGCCTTGCAGAGCTGATCAGGACAAGAGGTTGGTTTCCCACCACAACGGATACCCTCCAAACGGGCAATCACCTCATCCACCTTCATACCTTCTATTAGGGCGGAAATTCCTTTCAAGTTTCCGTTGCAACCACCCATGAAACGCACATCTTTCAGTACGCCATCTTCTACCTCAAAATCAATCTGAGAACTGCATGTTCCCATTGTACGATAACTATATTTCATCGCCATCCACATTCTATTCAGGTTAGACATAAAAAGAGAACGGAGCATCACTTGCCGGATTATTCCGGCCGGATACTCCGTTCCGTCATTATCTTTCAAGAAAAAGCTTATTCAGCGTCTTCTTCCGGTTTCATGTTAGTATATACGGTCTGTACGTCGTCGAACTCTTCCAGACGTTCTACCATCTTGTCGATAGTTTCACGCTGTTCCGAAGTCACGTCTTTCAGGTCGTTCGGGATGTAAGTGAAATCACCACCGACATCCTCAAAGCCACATTCTTCCAGATGTTTCTGGATAGCCGCATAGCTCTTCGGATCACCGTAGATAGTGATAGTTCCTTCTTCCGGATCTTCATCGAATTCGTCTTCTACGTTGTAATCAATCAAATCCAAAATCAATTCTTCCATATCAATAGCTTCTTTCTTCTTGAAAGTGAACACACACTTGTGGTCGAACAAGAATGCCAGTGAACCTGTAGTACCCAAGTTACCTCCGAACTTGTTGAATACAGAACGTACATCGGCTACGGTACGAGTGGTATTATCAGTCAGTGTATCTACGAATACGGCGATTCCGTGGGGACCATACCCTTCGTAAGTCATACCTTTGTATTCACTCTGGTCTTTACCCATTGCATTCTTGATAGCACGTTCGATGTTATCCTTCGGCATGTTTTCACGCTTACAAGTAGCGATTACCGAACGCAAAGTCGGGTTGTTTTCCGGTTCCGGACCACCGGCCTTTACCGCAATTGCAATTTGTTTACCAAGACGTGTGAAGGTCTTTGCCATGTGACCCCATCTTTTCAGCTTCGTAGCTTTTCTATATTCAAATGCTCTTCCCATTGGATGATATTTTAAATTTATTTTTAATGAGTTTCTTTTTCACTATTCTGTACCAGCTTACAATATTTCCAGTACGCCAAACCAGCGAGGCACAAGCATATTGCCCCGCCCGCAATAGCCAGCACGTTTCTCCACGTTTCATTCGAAGAAAAATGCCAGATCACCATTCCAGCCTGCAGAGCCAGAAACAATTCGATGTAAAAAGCCGCCAGGTATCCCCTTTTGGCTTTTATGTGATAATCTGGTTTAATATAATATCGTAACGCATCATTCTTTATAGTTATCGAAGCACAGCTCCAAGCTTATTCTGCAAGTTGCCAATCAGCTTCTGCATGAACTTGTCAATCTGTTTGTCGTTCAGTGTAGCGTTTTCATCCTGAAGCATGAAGCTTACAGCATAGCTCTTCTTACCAGCTTCCAGGTTCTTTCCTTCGTACACGTCAAACAATTCTACAGACTTGAGCAACTTCTTGTCAGTTTCGTAAGCAATCTTTTCGATTTCGGCAAATTGTACCTTCTTATCAATCAGCAATGCCAGATCACGTTTTACGGCCGGAAACTTGGAGATTTCCTTGTAGCTTACCGTATTGCCCTTGATGGTCTTCATCAGTTCTTTCCAGTTCAGGTCGGCATAGTACACTTCATTATCGATGTCAAACGCTTTCTGAATCTTCTTGCAAACCACACCAAAGGTAGCCAGCAATTTACCACCACGGGTGTGTACGGAGATAGCTACTGAGTAGATATCGTCTGAAAGGTTACCGAATACCAGCGAGCCGAAATTCACGCCCAGGCGACGGAATATGTTCAGCACGTAAGCCTTCAGTTCGAAAACCGAAGCGTTTTCGTCGGCATGAGCCCACGAGTTGCTTACACGCTTTCCGGTAATCCACAAGCCCATGTGCAACTCTTCTGAATAGCCTGACAACACTTTTTCAGGATTCTTTTTCTCAGCATGGAAATGATAGCAATTACCGAATTCAAAGAATTTCAAGTCGGCATTCTTGCGGTTGGCATTGTGCTGGATGCTTTCCAGACCACCGAAAAGCAAAGTAGCACGCATCACGTTCAGGTCGTTGCTCAACGGGTTCATCAGATGAACCAGATTTTCCGGCTTGTAAGTTTCCAGTCTGTCGTAATAAGCGGCTGCTGTCAAAGAGTTGTTCAGGATTTCATTGAATCCGCAGCCCACCAACTGTTCGCCTACCAGGTTCTGGAGTTTCACCGATTTATCCACTTCTCCCTTCACGCTCAGGCTTGATTTCAGGGTAGTAGGAATTTCCACGTTGTTATATCCGTAGATACGAAGAATATCTTCAACCACGTCGCACGGACGCTGCACGTCTACACGGTAAGGAGGAATCTGCAAAGAAAGACCTTCGGCCGTTTCTTCCACAATTTTCATTTCCAGGCTGGTTACGATGCTCTTCACCGTTTCTGCCAGAATTTCCTTTCCAATCAGTGAGTTTACATAATTATATGAAAGTTCTACCGCGAAATCGGCAATCGGATTCGGATAGTTATCTTTGATGTTAGAAGCAATTTCACCCCCGGCCAATTCTTTCACCAGCAGAGCGGCTTCCTTCAAGGCATAGATAGTGATATTCGGGTCGATACCGCGTTCGAAACGGAAAGAAGAATCGGTGCTCAATCCGTGGCGGCGGGCAGTCTTACGCACCCATGTAGGATGGAAGTAAGCGCTTTCCAGGAACACATCGGTAGTCGTTTCGGTAGTACCAGAATCCAGACCTCCAAACACACCGGCGATACACATCGGTTCTTCCGCGTTGCAAATCATCAAGTCCTTGTCAGACAATTTGCGTTCCACTTCGTCCAATGTAACAAATGGAGTTCCTTCGGCACACGTTTTCACTACAATCTTGCCACCCTTAATCTTGTCGGCATCAAAGCAGTGCATCGGCTGGCCGTAGGCGTGCAGAATGTAGTTGGTAATATCAACGATGTTATTGATAGGACGCACACCTATAAAGCGGAGCTTGTTCTGCAACCATTCAGGACTTTCCTTCACCGTTACTCCCTTGATGGCTACTCCGGCATAACGCGGGCAGGCTTCGGTATTTTCCACCACGATGTCGATATTCATGTCATGATTGTCTACCTTGAATGCATCTACCGAAGGACGCTTCAGCATAGCTTTATGACCATTCTGAATGAGCCATGCGTAGAGGTCGCGTGCCACACCATAGTGCGAGCAGGCATCAGCACGGTTCGGAGTGATATCCACTTCGAGTATGTATTCGCTCTTCACATTATAGTAATCCTTGGCCAGTGTACCCGGAACTATGTCTGCAGGCAATACGATGATACCTTCGTGGCTTGTACCCACGCCAATTTCATCTTCGGCACAAATCATACCGTTTGATTCTACGCCACGAAGCTTTGACTTCTTGATGGTGAAGCATTCGTCACCATCATACAATTTTGTACCCAGCGTAGCTACAATGACCTTCTGTCCGGCTGCCACGTTGGCAGCGCCACAGACAATCTGCACAGGTTCACCCTGTCCCAAATTAACGGTCGTAATATGCATGTGGTCAGAATTGGGATGCGGCTCGCAGGTCAGTACTTCACCTACTACCAGGCCTTCCAATCCTCCCTTGATAGTTTGAACTTCTTCCACTCCCCCAGTCTCCAAACCGATGGAAGTCAGTGCGGCTGCCACTTCGTCCGGAGTAAGGTCGAAGTCGACGTATTCTTTCAGCCAGTTATAAGAAATATTCATATCGTAATAGTATTTTGTAATTTCCTAAATAATGACGTGCAAAGTTATAAAAATAAGATGGAATAATCTAATAAAATCAGGAGATTACAATAATTAAAACAAGCAATAAGCTTATTCAGAAAACGAATAAGCTCATCTCAGACCTTATCTAATTATCAGATTTTCCAGCAGATTCCTTAAATTGAGTTGGAGTAATCCCTGTATATTTTTTAAAAGCCGTACTAAAATATCGACTAGAAGAAAACCCCATACGTTCTGCTATTTCGGTAATACTCATCTCTGTATTACGCAACAACTCCATCGATTTTTCAATACGCAGTTTATTCACATACTCATTAGCTCCCATAGAAGTCAACGATTTTAAACGATTGTACAAAGAAGCCCTGCTAACTCCCATATTTTGACAAAGGAATTCTATATTCAATTCTTCATTATCCATATTTTCCATAATCAGCTTATTCAATTTGAACAAAAAAGCATCATCTGCAGAAGAGACTGGCAGATCTCCTCCAGCTGCAATGGAATTTAAAGCATATCTTCCTTTCATTTGTTCGCGTAAGAACAAGCGATTACGAACACTTTCCAACAAGCTGCTTATTTCAAAAGGTTTTTCCATATAAGCATCTGCTCCGGTTCTATAACTGTCCACATGGCTTTGCTCATCTGTACGTGCAGTCAGCAATATTACTTGAATATGATTAATATTCACATTTTCCTTAATATTCCGACAGAGGTCATATCCATTCATTCCGGGCATCATAATATCACTCACAACCACATCTGGAATTTCTTTAAGTGCAATATCCAACGCTTCTCGCCCGTCTGAAGCTATGTATAAATTCCGAAACTCATCCTTTAACGCATCAAGCATCATCTGTCGTATACCTTCATTATCATCTACGAACAAACATGAATAGTTCTTTGTATCTATAGAGTTTGCCACAGGTATTAATTTATCCTGTTCAATCAATACCGGAGCATTCAAATATTCCTGAGGGAAACAAACAACAGAAGCTTCTGAGTGCAAAGGAAGTTCATAATAAAAACAAGCCCCTCCTTCTTCATTATTATACACTCCAATATGTCCCTTATGCATTTCTACCAAAATTTTGGAATAAGATAATCCTATGCCACTACCTCCCTTTTCATTCTTACCTTGGTAAAAGCGTGTAAACAGTTTTTGAATATCTACCCCTTGTAACCCTTCCCCTTGGTCTATTACAGATATTCGTACCGCAGACCGATTATCCGTTAATTCCGTCCGTAAAATAATCTTGCTATTCAAAGGACTATGTTTAAGCGCATTGACAATCAAATTAGTAAGAATAATCATATGCTTTTCCGAATCAAAAGGCACATATTCTATATCCGAAGAAAGTTCATATACAAAAGTGACATGTCTTTCTTCTTCTTCGTATTTAAAATCAGATGCAATTTCTTTTATCCAATCATTCAACAGATATGATTTCAGTTTCAACTTACTTTGCTCCACCTCCATCTTCCGCAAATTCAGCACCATATTCAATAGTTCCTTCATCCTTTTAGACTGCTTAAAAATACTTCTGAGTGTAGGATATACAGGATTATCCTGAGACATATTTTTCATCAATTGGCACAAAGGAGTGTAAATCAAAGTCAAAGGAGTACGTAACTCATGATTTATGTTAATCAAGAAACGTACCTTTTCTTCATATATTTTTTGTTTATGTACTTGCAGATCCTCCTTCATACGCTCCTCCTTACGATAAAGCCAGTAAAGAACTCCTGCTACCAACAAAACTGCAAGCAAGATAATCCACAACAATGTAAACCACCATGTTTTATACCACACAGGATGAATCTGAAAAGATAAAACAGCATAAGGCTCAGTCCACTTCCCATCCTTTGTCGTACACGCTACTGATACATGATAAGTTCCTGGAGTTAACGAACGCATTAGAATCTCAGGAGAGGTTGTATCGATATGAAAATCTTCCCGTCCGTAAATATGCCAGCGATATACCCTTTTACGGAAAACATTGCTTTCATACGCCATCACTTTGATAGCTAACGACTTATTCTCGAAGTTAAGTTTCAGTAGTCCCTTTTCAATCTCAGATAAACAACTTTTGTTATTACTTATTACATCAGCTAATTCAATTACAGGTGGATTCGGTATTTCTATATCTGTTTTCTGCCCATCAACATATAACATTCCGTTTATCCCTCCCATGTAAATATCTCCCCGACGAGAAACCCACACAGCTTTCTTTAAAAACTCATTGTTTTCAGCTCCATCAGATTTATCCAACGAAATAAGCTTCTTCTCCTTGTCCAACCAGACAAAAAGTTCCTCATTTGTCCCAATCCAAAGGCGTTGCTGATTATCACATACTAAAGCTGTTATATTTCTCAACGGGTGAGTTTCAAGCAGAGTTTCTTGCTGAAGGTTCACATCATAACGAAAAATTTGATTACCAAAACCAATCCAAAAAATTCCATGAGAGTCTTTTGCCACACACTCTATATCATGTTTTCTTGAAGAAGTATAAACAATTTCTATTTTATTGTTACGATGATCCAGTGCATATATACGCTTTAAATCATATAAATATGTTTTCAGGCTATCATAGCCCAACGGCATAACTTGTCCTTCTATAGGGATTCCGCTGTCGTTTAATTGTTGAACTCTTCCATCCTCCCAGTAATAACGATGTATATCCGATGATAATATAAGGATAGATTGTGTATCATCCTGATATAAATTTATACCTTTTCTACTATATAATGCAATCTTATTAATTATTTCACCTTTTTCATTAATGGAACGAATTTTTCCTGTATGTTTATTAAAAAAGAAAATCCCTTTTGAGAATAGAGAAATCAATAATTCATTTTGAGAGTATTCACATAGAGAAACAACTTTCTCACCATAAGTATTTGGATAATGCACAAATTCTTTCGTCACAGGATTAAAACGATTAACTCCTCCTCCATCCGTTCCAATCCAAATTTCCTCTGAACCTGAATCCTGATAGAAACTTAAAATAGCCTTCTCACTTAATCCAGTTTTAAAACCCAAAGGTACATCTGCATAAGAACTTACAATAGAAGGTTGAATATTTATAAGACCTCCTTTTATACTACCAGCCCAGACATCCTTTTTCCCGTTTCTTTGAAACAAACATTGTATGGAATTAATAGGCAATGAATGATTATCCCCGGATAAATGTTTTAGTACGGCAATCTTTCCTGTCTGAGGATCAATAATATTAATTCCTCCTCCATCTGTTCCTGCCCAAATCTTACCATTTCTTTCATTCAAGCATAGAATAACATTGTGGCTTAATGCTGAATTTTCAGTAGTATAAACTGCTCTCACTTTTCCATTTCGCTCGTAGCAAGTTATACCTTTATTGTAAGCTGTTGTCCAAACACGACCTTTATTATCGATCAATACATGTGTTAAATCATTTCCGTCAGGAAGAGGAGAAGGCTTTCGTTCCCCGTTACGTAAATCAATAAATAAAACACCTTTCCATAAACTCATACAGAGCAACGTACTTTCATCCCACAGCAACATTTTTCGAACAAAGAAGGAGACTGGAAGCTTCATTTCATGCAGCGTTCGTATTTTTTGCTCATTATAATGATACTGATAAACCTCACCATATCCGGCCAGCAATAACCTGCCTGGCAATTTACAAACAGAAGTCGCCTTAAATACATCTCCATTTTCGTCCAGTACCGGAATAAAGCAGTCGGTATGCCGCTGATAATTCACGACTCCCGCATCAGTAAGAATCCACAGATTATGCAAACTATCTTCTTCTATTGCATAAATCTGCTCACCCGGAAGCGAATAAGGATTTCCTTCTTCATGAAAATAGGTTTTCAATTCATAGCCATTGAACCTTCCTAGTCCTTGTTTGCTTGCAATCCATACATATCCGTTATCTTCGACATAAATAGACTGAATAGATGGAGGGAAACCTTCTGAAATAGACAACTGACGAAACAAAAATTCTTCAGCCTTCACATTCCACGAAAGCAATAGTAGTAAAAAAAGACAAAAAGTTGTTTTTACATGGATTTTCATAAGGTCTACATTATTAACCAGACTATACAAAAAAAGAGAATCTACAAGATATATCTACCCTATCTCATCATTTGCACATAGACCGGATTGCAATATTCGTAAGAATTCTCGACATCTACAAGCACAAAAGCAAAAAAAATTAAACTCAAGCTAGCTACACTCATAAAAAAGTCTCTCACCTATGTTCATTATTATCTAATTCATGTTCAAAAATCACTAATTCATACTGTTCCCATCCAATTTTATACATATATGATGATTATCTGACAATATTTATCGATTATAAAACATAAAATCATTATGCATATAACATCTTTGCAACCGAATTAAATAATAGTTTAAAAAACCGCGGTCTAAAACATTTATTAACTTTGAAACTATGAAGGAAATGCAATCTAAGATACATCTCATTTGTATCTTTTTATTAATGTTCATGTTAATGGTTCCGTTTAACTTATTTGCTCAGCAAGGAGCTATTACGGGACAAGTAATCGATGAAAAAGGTGAAGGTATTATTGGAGCTACTGTCCAGATTAAAGGAACATCTGACGGCACCATTACCGATATAGATGGTAATTTTTCATTAAACGGGAAAATTGGCAACACTCTTGTCATTTCCTATGTAGGTTATTCCACACAAGAACTAAAAATATCCCAACTTTCGGGAAACCGTATCATACTTAAAGAAGATGCAGAAGTTCTGGAAGAAGTAGTGGTTGTAGGTTATGGAACCGCAAGAAAAGGCGATTTAACAGGAGCACTGACTACTATGAAGCCTAATGCGAATGACGCTGCCAAAGCTACTTCACTTGATAATTTGTTATCAGGAAAAGTGGCCGGACTTGTTGTTAGTTCTTCTTCGGCAATGGCAGGTTCTGCATCCTCCATTACAATTCGTGGTGCCAGCTCTTTACGCGGCGACAACCAGCCGTTATATGTAATAGACAACGTTCCACAAGCCTCAACCGGTGAATTCGCGTCCTCTGGTATCAGTGGTGACTTTCAAATCAATCAAGACCCCTTGGCATCCTTAAACCCTTCTGACATTGAAGATATTACAATTTTAAAAGATGCTTCTTCTACAGCCATTTATGGCTCACGTGGGGCTAATGGTGTAATTTTGATTACCACAAAGAAAGGAAAACAAGGAAAAGCTAAAATCAATGTATCAGCCAACTTTACAATTGCTGAACCATCCAAGCTACTTGAAATGACAAATTTGTATGAGCATGCAAATTATATCAACTCACGTATATCCAACGAACAATATCCATTCTATATCGTAGGAGATGAAGTAAGATACGTATTCAATGACAAACTGGCAAATTACGATCCAAACAATCCTGAGACCTACCATCTCATCAACTATCGTAATTGGCAAAAAGAAATTTATACTTCAGCTTTCTCACAGAACTATTCATTATCTGTAAGCGGTGGAACTGACAAAACAACTTATTACGTTTCTGCCAATTTTAAAGACATTAATGGAACTGTAAAACAAACTGGACTTAAACAAGGTGACTTACGTGCTAACATTGGTATGGAATTATCTAAAAAAGTACATTTGGACATGACTTTTAGTGGGTCTCTCCGCCAAAATAACATGATGGCAGGTGGTACAACCTTAGGAGGATCCACAACAGCAATCTCTCGTACCGCCTTGGATTATGCTCCGTTTGAAATGCCTGAAGGTGACCCGTCATTCAACGCTGAAAACAAAACTACAATTTTCAGCTGGCTGAACGACTATGCAGATGTTGCCAATGATAAAACGTTCAGTACTTCAATGGACTTGAAATGGGAAATAGTTAAAGGCTTACGCTACAACCTGCGTATAGGTGGAAATATGAATATCAATGACCGTAAACGCTGGTATGGTTTACAGCTTTATCAAGGAATGAACAACAATGGCTATCTGTCATTAAGCAGCCTCAACAAGAATAATGTTTCTATTGAAAATGTCTTAAACTATAACACAAAGCTCGGTTCTTTTGCGACACTGGATGCTACAGCCGGGATTACCTATGATGACTACAATTTCTTAAATGAAAACACTAACGGAACTCAGTTTACCATGTTTGATTTAAGAGAAAACGGACTTCACATGGCAGGAAACGTACAACATCTTGTTCCCGTTCAGAAAGACTATCAGCTTTTGTCATATTTAGGACGTATCAACCTGACTCTCCTTGACAAATACCTGATTACGGCTTCTATACGTGCCGATGGTTCCAGTAAATTTGCTAAAGGAAACCGTTGGGGATATTTCCCTTCTGCATCTGTGGCATGGCGTATGGAACAAGAAGAATTTATGAAGGATATCAACTGGCTGAATCAATTAAAGTTTCGTGTCAGCTACGGTGTAACCGGTAATCAAAGTATTGACCCTTATTCCACTTTCTCAATGTATGGTTCCAGCGGTAATTACCATTATGGAAACGGGAAAGGTGAACAAGAATCTATCTTGCAGATTACAAACTTAGCAAACGATGGCCTAACATGGGAAAAAACTTCTTCATGGAATGCTGGTATTGATTTCAGTTTACTACGGTCTCGCTTAAGCGGAACAATTGATTTCTATATAAAACGTACCAATGATTTGCTTATTTCACGTACTCTACCCGGATCTGCAGGATTCAGTTCAACTTACTATAATCAAGGTTCATTGGATAACAAAGGAATTGAATTCTCTTTAACAGCTCAAATCATTAATACTAAAGACTGGCAATGGAGTATTACAGGTAACATCGGTAAAAATAAAAATAAAATTATCAACCTCGGTTTATTACCGACCGATTTCGGCTGTTTAGGAGAACGAGTAGGATACTATGGCAATTCATTAGGTGACCATTTTGGAGTTGGTCATGTTTTCTTGCAAGGAGAAGCTCCGGGATTATTTATCGGCTATGTTACACAAGGAATCGTACAACCTGAAGACATTACCGAAAATGGTGTTAAATACATTAAAGACGATGGAACTATAGGATATTACAAGAATATAAATGGAACTATCCCCACAGCAGGTGACATCAAATTTGTGGATAAAAACGGAGATGGCATTGTCAACAGTTCAGACCGAGATATTATCGGCAATCCAAATCCCGGCTTTACATACGGATTCCAGACATCCTTGTCATGGAAGGGATTAAGCCTTACAGCTGCCTTCAGCGGAGTACAAAATCGTGATATCATCAATATCAACAACCGCTATATCAATACTCCAGGACAGAAAGCAGGAACTGTATCCAAAAAAGCATATCAAGGAATGTGGACCCCCGAAAATCACTCCAATCTCTATCCGTCTTCTAATTTTATCATCCAAAACATGGTTATGGACCGCTACGTAGAAGATGCAAGCTACTTACGCTGTTCTGATATTACGTTAAATTACACATTGCCAACTTCATGGATGAAAAAAATAGGTTTCCAGAATACTTCTATTTTTGCATCCGTAAAAAATGCATTTGTCATTACAGATTACAGCGGATACGATCCTGAAGCAAACAGCTTTGCTTTCGACGGACTTCGTCCAGGTGTAGATATGAACTCCTATCCTACTCCTCGCCAGTTCGTATTCGGACTGAATGTTACGTTCTAAAACCATAGAAAACAAAATAGAAAAAGAATATCATTATGAAACTATATAAATATCTAATACTTTCAATGATAGCGACTTCCAGTTTAACATCTTGTCTGGACGAAAAACCGCTATACTCACAAAATAATAATCTGTCTTCTGAGAACAGTGCGGAATTAGCCTTATTGGGATGTTACTCCTACATGGCTTCCGTGGATTGCTATGGACAATTTTCTCAAGAAGTACCTATCTGTGCCTCAGGTTTTACATGGACACAACGGAGTGGAAATGACGGAATCGTCAGCTTGCAAATTCTTTCCAGCGATGAACTTATTTCCTTTACGTGGAAGGGATTATATAAAGTAATTTCCGAATCCAATGCATACCTTGAAAATCTTGAAAAAAGTGATTTGAATGAAGCTTCCAAAACACAATTTGGTGGGGAAGCTAAATTCCTTCGTGCGGTAGCTTATTACAATCTAGTTTCATTGTGGGGAGATATACCTTTAAAAACCACCGCCTCTACCTCCGGTGATATATCAACTCCACGTAGTCCCAAAGAAAAGGTTCTGGAGCAAGTTGTCAAAGACTTGACAGATGCTTTGTCCATCCGTGAAACATCAGAAGACGGACGAGTAAATTCATGGGCAGCCAAAGCTTTTTTGGGAAAAGTTTATTACAAGATGGCTAAACTTGGCATCAATACAAGTGAAAACCTAAAAAATGCAAAAAACATGTTTGATGATGTATATTCTCATCATAAATACCAATTGGAAAAAAATTATGCTGACTTATTCGGTGAATGGGTTACTAACTCCAAAGAATCCATTTTCCAGCTGAATTTCAGCTTGAACTCACCTTCTTCTTTCAATCGAGCCAGCAACCGTTTTTCTCCAACAGGTTCTACACCGGGAGTTACATGGAGTACATATTTAGCCACAAAAGCTTCCTACGACTTGCATTGGGGAAGCTATCCCAATGATCCACGTATTGCAGCCACATTCCTAACTTCATTTAGAGACCGTGGAGGTAATAACAAGCCTAATCCCAAAGCCCAAGTTGGCGATACTCCGTCGGCAAACGACTCTGTATATTATTACCCCTATCTAACTTATACCGTACAGACTGGAACAAAAATGGTGAACGGAAAAGAAGTAGCTGTATACGATTCTATTTACAAAGGAGGAAAAGCCGTAGCTATAAAGCAATACGTCACTCGCTTGCCTTACGAAGCATTTGCCGACATGAAAAATCCAGATTTAAATTACCTGGACAATTTAGACGCAACAGCAGGAAACACTCCACAAGAAAAAGCCAAAATAAAAGCACTCAAAAACGTACGGAATAAATTTGCAGAAAGTGGAAATCAGATGGCATGGCCTGCACACATGAAATTATACGATCCTAACCAACAAGGAACTTCTTCTCATAAGAATCTTATGGTTTACCGATATGCAGAAATGTTGCTGTTAATGGCAGACGTATACAATGAGCTGGATGATACTCAGAAAGCCATCAGCCTGGTAGAAGAAGTATTGAGTCGCGCCCGCACTTCCAAAGGAGGCAATGGAATAGAGCCTAAAGCATGGCCGACAAATCTGACAAAAGAACAAGTTAGCGAAAAAATTTACTTTGAATTTTTGTTCGAATTAAACGGAGAACCCTCCATGTACGATTTGTTACGTATCAAAGGTACGGAATACCTGAAAAAAGCTTTACAATATCACAACAACCATGAAATAACCAAAGCTTCCGATGCGTTTTACAAGACATCGTCACAAAAATGGAGTGACCGCGTATATAACGATGGTAATCTAACAGAAGAATTCTTGAAAAAGAACCTGCTTTTACCTATCCCTGATACAGAAAGAGATGCCAATCCTGGCATTACAGATAATAACTACGGATATTAATATAAACTGCAGATTTTAAACCGGACTCGTATAATTACATAATTTGTGTAATTATACGAGCCTATCAATAACCTATCCCCCAACCTTAACCATTCCTTTAATCATCATGAAAAAATATCTACTTTTTTTATCTGCATTGACATTAATATCTTGTAAAAATGAACTGCCTATAACAAACGCCCCCGAAGAGTCTGGGGGCACCAGTTCAAACAACAAAGAGGAAACTCCACAGCCTGAAAAACCAACCGTATCCCCTAAAATCATAAGTTCATATATTCGAAATAATTTTCTGGAGACTAACCGCATCAGTGCGGAAAGCATGAATGCATGCAACGACTTAATAATCCTTGGCATAAATCCATACGCCGATGGAAGTCTTTACTTCGAAATACCCAATAATAAGGCTACTTTTACCCATGAAAAATATCTGCCAGATTACAACGGGCGTTCTGGAATCATTTCCTTTTCCGGAGATGGAGAAATGAACGGAGGAAATGATTTATTACACACCCCTGCTGTATCGGGAAACAATGATTCTGGCAAATACCCTCAATTTACCTTCGGTACATGGATTTACATGGAAAAGTGGACAGAAGGAGCTTGTTTATTCCAGAAAGAAAACTCCCAAAACAAAATTTCATTAACAACAGGATCAGATCAAGGAGATTTTATCTTCACGGTCAATCATATACGTATCAAACTGTCAGCATCTGATTTCATCACAAACAAATGGACACATTTGGCCTTGACGTATAGTGCTATGGCAAACAACAAGGGAACACATTTGTATATCAACGGAAAGAAGGCTGCTTCCGACACGCAACAGCTAACAGACAAATTACCATACATCCGTTCCCAAATTAAATTAGGGAATAAGCTGGATGCCAAGTTGGACGAAACATTCTTCAACGCACTGGCCCTTTCTGAATACGAAATTGCAAAGATAAAAGACAATGGCATTGAATTTACCAGTTGGAATATGAGCAAAACGCTTGCCTACTGGAAGTACGACAATGCCACAAGCTATGGAACAGATTCACACAACTGGGTTGATTTATTACAGCAAGTTAAAACAAGCAGTACTCGTCCTGACATAAAAATTCGTGCAGGAATTAGCTCGGGCGACTGGAAAACAATGTGTTCAAAAGAAGAGTATAGAAATGCTTTTGCCAATAACATCAAAAAATTAATCAATGAATACCAATTTGATGGAGTCGACCTTGACTTTGAATGGCCATTAACTCAAGAAGAATATAATAACTACAATCAGACTATATTAAAATTAAGAGAAGTAATAGGTAATTCCACTACACTGACCGTTTCATTGCATCCATTGTATTTCAAAATTAGTCAGGAAGCCATCAAGGCCGTCGACCATATTTCTTTACAATGCTATGGACCAAGTCCACAACGTTTTCCTTACGATGTCTATGTCAAAGATGCAGAAGCAGCTCTCAACTATGGCATTAGTAAGGAAAAATTAATCCTCGGACTACCATTTTATGGTGCGGAAGAAAACAAACAAGGAACCGCTTCTTACTGGGACTTTGTTCAAAGCAATCTGATCAATACTCCTGATGCCGATGAAGTGATATACAAAAACAAAAAATACATATTCAACGGACAAAATACTATTCGCAAGAAAACCCAATATGTCATGGAAAACGACATCGCAGGCATCATGACATGGGATTTAGCTACAGACCTCACCCTAAGTGACCCTAAAGCACTTTTGAAAGTAATAGTAGAAGAAATGAAACAAACTAAAAAACAATAGCAACATGGCATTTTTTCAATCAAAAAAATGGATTACCGCTTATATGGTAAGCTTAATACTAAGCCTGTGGGGATGTCAATCCCCACAGCAAACTCAGGAAGCAGCCATCATACCGCAACCTTTATCTATGGAAAAAGGAAATGGATTCTTCTTATTCAGTAAAGAAACCACCATCGCTATAGCCAATGAGGAGCAACGAATCATTGCGGAGAACTTTGCCTCTCTGTTTACCCTGCCAGCTGGATTTACCCCTCAAGTGAAAACCGGTCAAGAAGGAGACATTGTATTTCTTACAGACAGTACAATGAAAAGTGATGCCTACGAACTGACTGTTCTTCCCGAACGAATTACGATTAAGGCATCCGACGTAAAAGGTTTTTTCTATGCGCTTCAAAATCTTCGACTGATGTTACCTCCTACTATCGAAGGTAAAGAAAAGACAACCGACACATGGAGCATCCCTTCACTTTCCATTAAAGATGCCCCACGATTCAACTATCGTGGATTCATGCTGGATGTTTCACGCTTCTTCTTGCCAAAAGAAGATTTGATACGTATGATCGACTGTATGGCAATGCTCAAGATAAACCGGTTGCACCTGCATTTGACAGACGATAATGGATGGCGGCTGGAAATCAAAAAATACCCTAGACTGACAGAGGTTGGAGCATGGAAAGTGGATAGACAAAACATTCCATTCCCCGACCGGAGAAATCCGAAGAAAGGAGAACCTGCCACCATCGGAGGTTTCTATACCCAAGAAGACATGAAAGAAATTATCCGTTATGCCGCAGAAAGACAAGTGGAAATTATCCCGGAAATTGACGTTCCAGCTCACTCCAATGCTGCTTTGGCATCCTATCCGGAATTTGCCTGCCCCGTAGTTAAAGATTTTATAGGAGTTCTGCCAGGACTTGGCGCAAAAAATGCAGAAATCATTTTCTGTGCCGGGAATGAGGGTACATTTGATTTTCTACAAAACGTACTGGACGAAGTGATAGCCTTATTCCCTTCACGATACATTAACTTAGGAGGTGACGAAGCCCGCAAAACCAACTGGGAAAAATGTCCCCTCTGCCAGTCACGCATACATAAAGAGCATTTGGAAAATGAAGAAGAACTACAAGGCTATTTTATGGCAAGACTGTCCGACTACGTACGCAGTA
Source organism: uncultured Bacteroides sp. (assembly GCA_945965395.1). Taxonomy (GTDB): domain Bacteria; phylum Bacteroidota; class Bacteroidia; order Bacteroidales; family Bacteroidaceae; genus Phocaeicola. Next base: position 4,160 of record CAMFND010000072.1, on the reverse strand, counting down.
AAGGGAAAGAAGTCATGGGATGGGATGAACTGACCAATAGTAAACTACCGGAAGAATCCATCATCCTAGGATGGCAAGGATATGGCAATGCCGCATTAAAAGCTGCCGCACAAGGCCACCGCTTCATCATGACTCCGGCACGCGTTGCATACCTGATAAGATACCAGGGGCCTCAATGGTTTGAACCAATAACTTATTTTGGAAATAACACCTTAAAAGGATTGTTCGATTATGAACCGGTACAAAAGGATTGGAAACCAGAATATGAGCCTTTACTCATGGGGGTACAAGCATGTATGTGGACCGAATTCTGCAACACCCCGGAGGACGTATTCTATCTGACCTTTCCACGACTGGGAGCCTTGGCAGAGATTGCCTGGGTCAGCAAAGGAACCAAAAACTGGAATTCATTCCTGAAAGGATTGGATAACTACAATGCACATTTAGCATGTAAAGGTATCCGATATGCCCATTCTATGTTCAATATCCAACATACAATTACCACAGAAACTACCGGAAAATTGAAAGTAAAATTAGAATGTGAGCGACCTGATGTAGAAATACGCTATACCACAGATGGTACAGAACCCACCTCAACCTCTACCCTATACGAAAAAGAACTCATAATAGAAAAAGATACTGACATTAAAGCAGCTACCTTCTCACAAAACAAACAAATGGGAGAACTACTGGTACTTCCAATTCATTGGAACAAGGCTACCAGCAAACCATTTATCCATGCAGATGCAGGAATGGATATATTAGTCAACGGATTAAGAGGCAGTTTAAAATATACAGATTTTGAATGGTATACAGGTCAGCTTTCAAAACCTATTTCATTTACAATTGATTTACAAAAACCTGAAAGCATGAAACAATTTACGGTGGGCTGTATCACAAATTATGGAATGGGAGTACACAAGCCACGCAGCCTCAAAGTAGAAGTTTCAAATGACAATGTGGTTTTCACCGAAATTGGCAAACTGACCTTCACTGACAAAGAAATTTTTAAAGAAGGAAATTTCATTGAAAATTTATCTATTGAGGCCAATGAAATAACCGGACAATTTGTTAAATTTACACTAGAACCAGCCGGAGACTGCCCTGATAATCATGTACGTCCAGGACAACCTTCCAAGATTTACATCGATGAAGTAATTATTGAATAAAATTTTCATAAATGAATCTATGAAAATGATTAACCAATTTCTTGCGACCTGCTATTTTACAAAACATCTGTCATTTTCCGGAGAAAAACTATAGAATAAAAAGTATCTATGGTAGCACACGTTGTCCATATCTCCAGCAATTAGCCTGGCTGCAAATGGAACTGACGGCTTTCCTGCATTTTTATATCAATACCCCTCATTGAGACAGAAGAAATAAGAGTAACCATCCTTCCCTTACACACAAGACTAACCAAAACATAAAAAACGGACGACCTCATAATGGCAATGAAGTCGTCCGTAATATTTTTACCCTCATCAGAACGGTACATCGGGGACAGGTGCACCAAACGGATTGTCGGGAACAGGAGACATCTCTGCAGGTGGAGGCGGTACGAAGTCCTGTCCGCCGCCGTTGTTCATCTTCGAACGGAGTACCGGAGCCTTCTTTTCTTCGCCTGGCATCGGCACAATCATGTCGTCATCGGGATTCTGGAAACGGGCATATTCGCCACGGAAACGAAGCAGCACATCACCCACGGCACCGTTACGATGCTTGGCGATAATGATTTCGGCCATGCCGTGCAGGTCGTTTCCCTTCTCATCGGTGTAAATCTTATAATATTCCGGACGGTGGATGAAGCACACCATATCGGCATCCTGCTCGATGGCTCCCGATTCACGAAGGTCGCTCAATTGCGGACGTTTTCCGTCGATACCTTCACGGTTCTCTACCCCACGGTTCAACTGGCTCAGCGCAATAATCGGGATGTTCAGCTCCTTGGCCAGCCCCTTCAACGAACGCGAAATAGTGCTGACCTCTTCCTGACGGCTTCCAAACGACATACCGCTGGCATTCATCAACTGGAGGTAGTCGATGATAATGATTTTCACCCCATGCTCACGCACCAGACGGCGGGCCTTGGTTCGCAATTCGAACACGGACAAGGAAGGCGTGTCGTCCACGTAAAGCGGGGCGTCATAAAGTTCTTTTATCTTATAGTCGAGCTGTCCCCACTCGTAGGGTGCCAGCTGACCACTCTTGATTTTCTCGCCCGGAATTTCGCAGACGTTCACAATCAGACGGTTTACCAGCTGCACGTTGCTCATTTCAAGCGAGAACAAGGCTACAGGCACTTTGCTGTTCACCGCCATATTCTTGGCCATGGAAAGCACGAAGGCCGTCTTACCCATGGCCGGACGAGCCGCGATGATAATCAGGTCGGAGTTCTGCCAGCCGGAGGTCATCTTGTCCAACTGATGAAATCCGCTCGAAAGTCCACTCAAACCGTCGGTACGTGCCGCCGCCTTCTGAAGCATTTCATAGGCTTCCTGAATGACTGGATTAATCTGCGTATAATCCTTCTTCATATTCTGCTGGGAGATTTCAAACAGCTTGCCTTCAGCTTCCTGCATCAAATCATCCACATCCAGAGTCTCATCGAAAGCCTTACTCTGAATATTGCTGGTAAAAGTTATCAGTTCACGAGCCAATGCCTTCTGGGCAATGATACGGGCATGATACTCAATATGCGCAGAAGACGCAACCTTACTACTTAGCTGGGTAATATAAAACGGACCGCCTATTTCCTCCAATTCTCCCCGCTTGGAAAGTTGTTCCTTCACGGTAAGGATATCAACCGGCTTCTGGTTTACAGCCAAATCCGTGATTGCGGAATAGATCAGTTGATGCCGATGCTCGTAGAATGACTCCGGACGAAGAATTTCACTTACTAAAGAATAAGCGTCTTTCTCAATCATCAAAGCACCCAACACCGCCTCTTCCAACTCCGGTGCCTGGGGCTGGATACGTCCGTAATCTGTAACGGGCTGCGGATTCTTGCTCTTCGGAGTGCGGAATGTTTTTCTTTGTTCTGCCACTTTATGAATTAAAAATTGAAAATTAGAAATTAAATGAACTCTCCCTTTTTCAAAAAGGGGAAGCAAAGATAATCGATTTTATTCATAGCGATAAATAAATCATTGTTAAGTTTTCAATCTATTATCAATCTATTATAAACAGAATTCACTAACTTTGCCTACGGAAGTCCTGCTCCGCCGCTTCCTCTTTTTAATTATTAATTATTCATTTTTTAATTTGCCTGTCAAATCATGCTTGTCTTTCCAAATGCCAAAATAAACCTGGGGCTGAATATTACTGAAAAGCGCCCTGACGGATATCATAATTTAGAGACGATCTTCTACCCGGTTCCCGTTGAAGACGCACTGGAGATAAATATACTGAACGAAGGAAACGAAAAGTTCCGCCTGCATCAGGCAGGTATGGAAATAGCCGGAGAGGCAGAGAACAATCTGGTGGTAAAAGCTTACAAATTATTGGATGCCCGGTTCAATCTCCCACCGATAGACATCCACCTGTTTAAGCACATACCGTCGGGGGCAGGACTGGGAGGAGGATCGGCAGATGCGGCTTTCATGCTGAAGTTGCTGAACGAGAAGTTCAATCTCGGACTGGCAACTGAGGAATTAGAAGATTATGCCGCCAGACTGGGTGCAGACTGTGCATTCTTTGTCCGGAACCAGCCTACATACGCCGAAGGGATTGGCAATATCTTCTCCCCCATTACATTTTCACTGAAAGGATATCAGATATGGTTGGTCAAACCGGATATTTTCGTATCAACCAAAGATGCATTTGCCCGGATCAGACCGCATCGCCCGGACAGATCCTTGAAAGATATCGTACAGTTGCCCGTAGAAGAATGGAAAGGGATTATGGTCAATGATTTCGAAGAGAGCGTATTTCCCCAGTTCCCGGCTATAGGAGAAATAAAAGAAGAGATGTATCGGCAAGGAGCTATCTATGCCTCCATGAGTGGATCCGGATCATCGGTTTATGGAATATTTAAAGAAGACGCTTCATTACCGGAAGTGAATTTTGGAGAAAAGGCATTTGTCTATCAAGGGAAATTTGAATGATAATCTATGGGTAATGATTAAAGTGGGTTGGCAATCATATGATAAGATTACCCG
>CAMFND010000071.1 GCA_945965395.1 uncultured Bacteroides sp. | reverse complement strand
GTCTGTCGCTGGTACATTATTATAATAGTAAAAGAGGAAAGTCCGGGCAACGCAGAGCATCCTACTTCCTAACAGAAAGCTGTCCGCAAGGGTAGAGTAATGCAGAAGAAAATAACCGCCTCCACCCGGAGGTAAGGGTGAGAAGGTAGGGTAAGAGCCTACCAGCCGCATAGCGATATGCGGGCTGTGCATCTTAGGAGTTGTAAGGTCATGTAAACCGGCATTAACGAGGGTTGCTCGCCCCACGTCGGAGGGTGGACCGCTAGAGCCTGTCGGTGACGGCAGGAGTAGATAAATGACAGACTCCCCTGCTTGCAGGGTGACAGAACCCGGCTTATAGACCGACTGCTTTCTTTTTCATTAAAACCAATCCACCATGAACGCACGGCTCAAATCACTGATTCACTTTCTGGACGACGGCATCTGGCGTATCCGGGAAGACGAAGTTTCTCACCTCCAATGGAAGGGATACACCTGTCTCAAGATTATTTATTTATCCATCAACCAGTTTATCAACGACCGTATTGTGGTGCGTGCATCAGCGCTGACTTACAGCACCCTGCTTTCCATCATCCCCATCCTGGCCTTGCTTTTCGCTATAGCCAGAGGGTTCGGATTCGACACCCTGATTGAATCACAGTTCCGCAGTGGGGTAACAGGTGCGCAGGCTGAACTTGTCATCAGCTGGATTAACTCCTACCTGGAACATGCACAAAGCGGCATCTTTATCGGTGTGGGCCTCATCATGCTGTTGGGTACCGTCCTGTTGCTGATTGACAACATCGAACGCAGCTTTAATGCCATCTGGCAAGTAAAAAAGCCCCGAAGTCTGTTCCGACAGATTACCGACTATTCTTCTTTGATTCTACTACTGCCGGTACTACTCGTAATCTCCAGCGGTCTGTCCATCTTCATGAGCACCTATGTCAAGGAATTGCAGAACTTCATGGTACTGGCCCCGGTTCTGAAATTCTTCGTCCGCCTCATCCCCTATGCCCTTATCTGGGGAATGTTCATCGGGCTTTACACCTTCATGCCCAACACGAAAGTCAAGTTAACACATGCCTGGCTACCGGGTATTCTGGCCGGAAGCGCTTTTCAGGCCTTCCAGTATTTCTACATCAACAGCCAGATATGGGTTTCTAACTACAATGCCATCTACGGAAGCTTTGCTGCCATCCCTCTGTTCCTTTTGTGGACACAAATATCCTGGAGCATCTGCCTGTTCGGAGCCGAAATGAGCTACATCAGCCAGAACATATCCACCTTCAATTTCGGAAAGGAAACAGCCAATATCAGCCGACGCTTCCACGACTTTTTCTGTACCATCATTCTGAGCTCTATCTGCAAACGATTCGCCACCGGAGGCCGACCTTACACGGCAGAAGCACTGAGCAAAGAACACAAGATTCCAATCCGTCTGACAAAAAGTATTCTGTATGAATTGCAGGATATGCGACTGATTTATGAGGCCGGTGCCGGCGGAGAAGAAAAATCCCGCGACCCTCAATACCTCCCTGGAATCGACATCCATCGGCTAAGCGTAGGCACCCTTCTCAGCCAGCTGGATGCCAACGGAGCGGAGGATTTCAAAATTGACCCGGGACATTATTCTACAGCCTGGCAAACCCTGATACAGGCCCGCAAAGAATTTACAGAAAAAAACAATGAGGTACTGCTCAAAGACCTGTAAGAAAAACGCAATGCGCAGCTTTCGGAAATCGTTCCGGAAAACTGCGCATTGAAGTTATATAACTGAAAGTATCACTCTGTAAGCTGCATCATGCGGCTCAGGTACTTACCGATAATATCGAATTCGATATTTACCACACTACCCACCTTGATTGTATGGAAATTGGTATGCTCGTAAGTATAAGGAATAATCGCTACCTGGAACGTATCCGATGTAGGATTGCAGACTGTCAGGCTGACACCGTTCACTGTGACAGAACCTTTGTCTACCGTGAAGTATCCGCGTTTTGCCATCTCCTTGTCGAAGCTATACTTAAAGGTGAAATACCAGCTTCCCTGCGCATCATCAACCGCCGTACAAACTGCAGTCTGGTCCACATGTCCCTGCACGATATGGCCGTCCAGTCGCCCGTTCATCATCATGCTGCGTTCCACATTCACCTTGTCACCTACAGCCAGCAGACCGATATTGGAGCGTTCAATGGTTTCCTTCATGGCCGTCACCGTATAAGTACCGTCTTGAATACTGACTACCGTCAGACACACTCCGTTATGTGATACACTCTGGTCAATCTTCAGCTCATCCACAAACGAACATTTCAATGTCAGGTGCAGGTTTTCCTGATCCTTTACCACCTTCACGACTTCTGCATATTCCTCTACTATTCCAGAAAACATAATCTTATGGTTTTAAAAATATAAACTGTGTCATTTCTTTTTCGACTCGGGAATCGGGCTGCTCCATACGGTTTCTCCGCCGGAAGATACGACCGAAATCACTCCGCCTGCGTAATCTTCAATGTAGCTGTTGCCTTTCACCAACATGTCTTCCGCCATGTGAATGGCCTTTTCAGGAGTCTTGATAGAAAACCCCTTATTGTCGCTCGAACTGCCGTCCGAGAAATAAATATCATACGTTGTCATGTTTCTTCATTTTCTTAATTGTAGTAGCAAAAATACGAATAAAAAGTGATAAACAGAAAAATGTAGCAAAGTTATTGGCAGATAGGCGTTTTAGGAAGATGGCTTGAAAAAATGAAAGACAGAAAGAACAATGAAAAAGCCAAGTTAGGACATCGCAACGTTACCAATTCGTGACCATGCCCAAAACAGGTTATGACGAGGTTGGAAGAATATAGAAAACACTAACTTCCAGTGAGTTACTAACAACTCACGCAAGAAAATGCGGCGTGAACGAGAATTGCAGTATTCCTCAATGATTTGCGTAGCGACGAAGAATTCTTCACGAACTAAATTTGAAACCAAAAAAAATTTTAGAACGATGAAGAGTACATTTTCAGTTATCTTCTACCTGAAAAGACAGGCAGTGAAGAAGGACGGTACAGTACCGGTTATGGGACGTATCACAGTGGACGGAACGCAGACGCAATTCAGCAGCAAACTTTCGGTCGATCCCAGATTGTGGGACACGAAAGGCGGACGTGTCACGGGAAGAAGTTCAGCCGCACTTGAAACAAACCGCCTGCTTGACAAGATGCGTGTGAGCATCAACAGGCACTATCAGGAAATCATGGAGCGTGACAATTTCGTGACGGCTGAAAAAGTGAAGAATGCCTTTCTCGGACTGGAACACCGCTGCCATACACTGATGCAGGTGTTCCGCCAGCACAACGAGGATTATGCAAAGCAGGTGGAAGCCGGCATGAAAGCCAAAGCCACGCTTTCAAAATATCTGGTCGTTTACAAGCACCTGCAAGAGTTCCTGAATATCCGCTACCATGTGAAGGATATTGCCCTGAAGGAACTTACTCCGGCATTTATCTCCGATTTTGAAATGTTTCTCCGCACGGACAAGCACTGCTGTACCAATACGGTCTGGCTTTATGTGTGTCCGTTACGGACAATGGTGTTCATTGCCATTAACAATGAATGGCTGACACGCGACCCGTTCCGTGAATATGAAATCAAGAAAGAGGAAACGACAAGAGGGTTTCTCACGAAAGAGGAAATCCGTATGCTGATGGACGGCAAACTGAAAAACGCCAAACAGGAGCTTTACCGTGACCTGTATCTGTTCTGTGCGTTCACGGGGTTGTCATTCTCTGATATGCACAATCTGCGTGAGGAAAATATCCGTACATACTTCGACAACCATGAGTGGATAAACATCAACCGCCAGAAGACGGGCGTGGAATCGAATATCCGCCTGCTGGACCTGCCCCGAAGAATCATAGAAAAATACCGCGGACTGTGTGAGGACGGAAAGATTTTTCCTGTCCCCCATTACATGACCTGCCTGTATGGAATACGTGCCGTAGCCAAACGGTGCGGTATCACGAAACACCTTACATGGCACCAGAGCCGTCATACGGCGGCGACAACGGTATTCCTGTCAAACGGCGTACCTATTGAAACGGTGAGTTCGATGCTCGGACACAAGAGCATCAAGACGACGCAAATCTATGCGAAGATTACAAAAGAAAAGCTCAATCAGGATATGGAAAATCTTGTCGCACGTCTTGGCAGCATAGAAGAGTTCAAAGGATGCAACATCTAAAAAAAGAAGAATCATGAAACGAAATATCATTACCATAGAAGGAAAATCGGTAACCGTAACCGGTAACGATGTATGGATGACGGCATGGGAAATCGGAGAACTGTTCAATGTGACAACAACAGCGGTAAATACGGCTATCCGGGCAATCCTGAAAACGGACGTGCTGAATGACTTTGAGGTGTGCCGGTATGTCCGGCTGGAAAACGGTCTGAATGCCGATGTCTATTCCCTTGAAATCATTATACCGATAGCGTTCCGCCTGAATACCTATTATACTCATGTGTTCCGTTCGTGGCTTTTACGGAAAGCGTACGCCAAAGAGCAGAAGGATACCTATATGCTGTTTGTGCCGATAGCCAAAGGAGGCCATTGCTGAGAGCGGAACAAACGCAAGCAAGAACGGACAGCCGTCATTCGGTTGTCCGTTCTTGCTTTTTCGGAGGTTATCTGAAAGGTTTCCGATAGTTCGCTTCTAGCACCTCACGCACTCCCGATTCGGGATAAAGCGTCTTTCCTCCTAAAATGATATAAGGCAACAGTTCGTTACGGTATTCCTGATTTATTGTAGTACTTCCATTCCAAGACAAGAATGGGGTAAAAGCGTAGGATAAGACTATTTCTTTTTTTGCCAGCCAAATAGAGTTTTTAGAATCAGTATCAGAGTTTGACTGGAATTTGTTGTTATTAAACTAGATGCACCCTAGGTAGATGGGGGTGTTTCTACCCGTCAAACGAGATAGTTTATGGCGGCATTTTTGTTCTCATTTTATTTGCTTATTAATATAGTTCGTTATACGGCACAAACTCTGCTATGGAGATATGCTTACCGCAGGTTCTTCAGACTTCCCGACTCAGGAGAGGAAGCCTACCCCCGCACGGGCAAGTGCTTTTCAGGGATGCTCAAATCATTTTGAGCCGCTGAAAAGACATCTTGCTGTTGGCTGGAGCCAACAAAAATCCGTCGGAGACGGATTGGAAAGGAAAACTTAAGACTCACGGCTTCACCCGTTGCGGGAAACCCTGCCGTTCGAGGTCAAAGTTACGATGATAAACGGTTGTGGAGTAACATATTAAGTAATCCAATTGTACCTATTAGCACAACATGCTGCCAATTGTCCAAGAAGTGATACAACTTCCATTATTTCCATGTTTATTTGTATCGTGATTCAAAAAACCAGTGATTTGAAGATATGAAAAATGACATAGTCAAATTCCCGAAAATTCAAACCGATAAACATTTGCCGATACGGTTATCCGTTTCATCGGATACTTGTATATCTGATGTTTCAATGATTTACGGATTCAATTATTTCATGACGTACTGTCGTCAATCATCAACCATCTGGAACATTGTTTCACCAATGCACCTAATATGTGATGAACAACTGTCTATGCGCAGCTTCATTAAAGCGAAAAATCGTTTTTCATGAACTATTTTGTCCGACAATATTCTTAATGTGGAACGCATTTCATTTTTGTGGATATCGCAAACCCGTATGAGGTGGTTCGTCTTCTTATTTATTGTGAAGTGAAAAGAAGCATGATAATGGTATAATATCATTCATGCAATAACAAATTGTTGTTTTGTAGGAAAACAATTTTTTTCACAAAAGAATTGCAGCTTTTTGAGGATTCCCTCGTGAGTCTACAATCCTTTTTATATATTTGTGTTCAAATATTGACAATTCAAAAAAATACAATAGATAAGAGAAAAGTTTTATGGATAATAAATCTGTTATACTTCCAGTATGGCTTGATAGAATCATCTTTGACGATTTTGAAGCTATCTATGAACCACGTCCTATGGAGGTAGTTTATAATCCAGATCAGCCATATGAATTTATAAAACTGTACTTAGGAACATATTTCCCTAGAAGTTTTGCTGAAGCCTATGGAATTATAACCTCTTTAATGACAAATGACAAATACAAACAATCCTTGTATAATTTACAGGAAATAAACGTATTAGATTTTTGCTGCGGAACTGGCGGTGAGATTATAGGATTACTTGTTGCATTGAGTGAAAATCTCCCAAATCTAAAACGGGTAAATATAAATGCATACGATGCAAACCCGGATGCAATACGTTTTCTTTATCATCTTACAGATTCGATAGAAAAAGTACCAGAATTCAGACTTGAGATCCATATTAATCCTCAATGTATTTATATTGAATCTGAACAGGAAATACAGGATATTATAAATATGTCAAATATGCAGTATCATTATATAATGTCGTTTAAGGCAATAAATGAGTTTGTACAACGTGGAACTTTTAATGATGGTAATCCGTATGAATTGATAGTTTCATATTTTTCTCCATTGCTTAATACTAATGGAGTCTTTATCATTTCTGATGTAACAACAAAAGTAGATAGCGGTACTTTGTTCTATCCACAAATGATGAATAGTGGGATTAATGGGTTTCTAAAAGGTTCACAGCAATACAAAAGCATTGTGCCGAATGTGTGTTATCATTTCGAGAACCAATGTTCCGGTTGTTATATGCAAGATATTTTTCATCTATCACACAGAAAAATAAATAATGATAGAAGCAAAATCGCATACAGAATAATTTGTTATAAATCATTTGCTCATGAAGTAATGGCAGGGTATACTCCCAAAACATGTCGTGCAATAAATTCGTTAGCAGATAAAAATACACCTTATGACTTATGGCATTAGATAATCTTACACCAGACAAAGACCAGCAGATAATCATCAATATGTCTGCAGAACGAACCGCAATAGTTAAGGGAATTGCAGGTTCTGGAAAATCGTTGACTCTTCTAAAAAAGGCCAAGCAAGTTTCAACGCTAACGAGTTCTTATGCAATTATAGTATATACAAAATCATTAAAACAATTTTTTGTTGACGAATTGACAGAAATTGGACAAAACGAAGGCCATGTATATTATTTTGAAGAATGGAAACGTTCTCCAAAACCGCAATTCACATATATGTTCATAGATGAGTGTCAGGACTTTAATGCTGATGAAATTGCTGATTTTAAGACTCATGGAAAATACTGCTGGTTTTTTGGGGATTCCAATCAATCAATAATGGAATTTCCTGGACATCCCGTCCAAAGTGTTGAGGAAACAGCCAGACAATTAGGAATTCATCCACAAGATTTATGTATTAATCATCGCCTCACAATTGAAAATGCTAAGGTTGGTGAATATATACGTCCCGAATCTCGTTTGTCATTTGCTTGTATTAAACATGGTCCCAAACCACGTTTAATACAAACCACATCACAACTCGATAAGATAATAGAATATATAAATAATGGTTTAACCGATGTGGGCATTCTTGTGTATTATAACGGTCAAGTTACTATGATTAGAGACTATCTTTTGTCAAAAGGAATACCTGTTCAATGGAAGACAAAAGACAATATGGATATTGATTTCAAATCAACAAGTCCTAAAATAATTACTTGGCACTGTGCTAAAGGATTACAATTTAATGATGTATTTATTCCATGTTGTGGGCTTAATGAATTCAAAAAATATGTCATTTGGGATAAAGATCCGATGGTCGAGAAAGAGTCTGCATTATATGTAGCGACAACACGTCCATTGGAAAATCTTTATCTTTTATATACTGATAATCTGGCATCCAAATTACCAACACCAGATTCCCATATCTATGCAAGGAATGAGGCTGGAGCCAATGGACCATTCTAAATATATACTTTATGAAATTCTATATACCGACATCAAGTTTAAATATGGACAATCTACTTCAATCTGAATGTATTTTGCCCATATCTCATTATGCACAACGATTAACTGGATATAAATCGTATGAACAATTAGAGGAACTTCGTCCTTTTAACGCTATCGTATTATTTAAATATCCAGTTCAATTTACTATTAATGACGTTGGACGCTATAATTATCCAATGCTTATTGAGTTTGAAGATGATCTACAAACTCAGGATTTTTGTGAAAACGAAATACAAGATGGCGTTTGTTTTTGTTCTCATGCTCTGAATCTAACTCCGACCAATTGCTGTTTCTATTTCTTCTCAGAACAAGCATATAAAATTACTTTAGTAAATACCCAAAGTAATAAATCAATCAAATACTATAAAAATTATTCTATAGTCGCAAATGTTAATAGGCTTGATACAAGACCACTTCCGAAACTTGTATCTATTCCACATTGCGAGGTTGGAGTATGCGAAGATGGAATTATTGATAAACAAAAGGGTGTATTATATGCATATGTTTTAGGAGAACTGAAATCTGTTAATCATGAGTTAGCAGTACAATTAAAACTTACCCAAGAAATATACAACATATCAACCAGTCTTATTTCTACTCCCTCGTCCACAACTGTTTTTGGTGAGAAATTATCTTATTTGTTAAATGAGTATAAAAAGGTTGATTTAACAGAAAGGAATAGTACTAAACTATTTGAAATTAACTTGAAGAATGAATTGGGAAACAGATTTTATTTCCTTAAAGGATGTTTAATAGAATTTCTAAAGAATATAAATTGTTGGGATTATGTATTTACCTCTTTATGCAAAAAATGGGGATGTTATTTCCTTCCTCAAATTTCAGAACTTCGTACTAAAGATGATTATTTAAAGTTTCGATCTGACATTGAAAAAAGAACTGCATATACAATTGACGTATTCCAAAAAAGTTTACCTCCATCTTCTTTAAATGATGTTTCAATAAATGGAAATACTATTTCAATTTCTAATGCTCCATTAGTAAATGCTGTCATCGATTATATAATAAGAAATAAACAAACAGCAGAAAAGTTATATGCTAATCGCCTTGATTTTTATATGGGAGCGATGAAAGTCATTGTACCTATATTGAAAGAACAAATAGGCGAAATTAATTGGGAAAAGTCTAAAGAACGAGCATACATAAATAATTTACATGCATTTATTAACAATCCGGCCTTTCATTTTGAAATAAATAGCATTGATAACATTGAACTCAAATCTATAGCAGCATTTATATTAAAAGGTCAGAGTTACAATGATTGTGTGTCTTTGTGCAAAATGACAGAATTTGAGAACTATCGTTATATTCTTTCTTTGTGGGGTTGCTTGTGTGGCTATATGGAAATGAATAGGGATACGTTATCCGATATTCTCAACATGTCAACATATTCACTCATATATAAAAAAATATATGGGGAAAATATGGGAATATTATCTCATAATATTGCTAATTCAGAGTCTTTTATTAATTGCTGCTCAGAAGAAATAGAAAAACGATCTTATGAGATCTCAAAAGAAGAATTATCATTTATTCTAAAATCAGTAAAATTCAAGGACGTTTCCCAACTGGTAAATAAATTAGAATCGTTTTTATCTGTTTCATCAAAATCTATAAACGAGTGTTTTGAAGATGCTATTAATGAAACATTATCGAAGAAAGCTAAGAAGCAAAAAGAGTTAGCTTGGTTGTCCTTAAAGATTTATCAATCTATAGATAATTATGATGCAATTTGTACAATATTAAAAGAGACCGATTTGTCTAAAACTGTACAAAAAAATATTTTGAAACATTTTGGTCATAATGAAGAGAAGAAAGGCGAAATTAAAATAAACGAACAGGATACTCCTTCGTTATTTCCCGAAATGAATAAAGCAACTTCTATAACTCAAAACATATCAAATCGTTTGCCTAATATTCCGTCCTTTGTAGGATTAGATGAGAATGTATTAAGACGTCTCGAACAAAATTGGTCATTTACAGCATTAAAATATCCTAACAACAAAGAAGAACACATTCGTTTCTTTGTAAATCTTTGCAAGAAAGAAGGTTTTTCAGGAAATGCAAAAGGACCAACGTCCTTGACATATGTGTTTACACAGGAAATGGCATCTAGAGTTGAAAAAGAATTATCAATATACTATGATATTAGATAAAATTACGATAAAAAATGACTCTGGTATGATTGTAGAAGCAACAGCTCCTGTTATCATTTCAGCAAGTCGTTCTACAGACATACCAGCTTTTTATGCCAAGTGGTTCTTTAATCGCTTGGCAAAGGGCTATTGTGTATGGTATAATCCGTTCAATCAACAGCCAATGTATATTTCTTTTAAGAATTGTAAGGTTATTGTTTTTTGGACCAAGAACCCCAAACCGATATTGCCATATTTGCACGAACTTGATGAACGTGGAATTCATTATTATTTTCAGTTTACTCTCAACGATTATATAAATGAAGGATTTGAGCCAAATGTTCCGTCTATCGAAGAAAGGATTGATACTTTCAAGAAACTATCCAACATGATTGGAAAGGAGAAAGTCATTTGGCGATTTGATCCTCTAATAGTAACCAAGCTGATAACTCCTCGAAAACTGCTAAAAAGGATTTGGCATATTGGCAATCTTCTAAAAGGTTATACGGACAAACTGGTGTTTAGTTTTGTAGATGTCAAAGCTTATCGTAAAGTACAGAATAACCTTATCAAAGAAACTGCTTGCTTTACAAAGGAGGATGTTGAATCCGCTGAAATGACAGAATCGCAACGTCAAGAAGTTATTGATGGTCTTGTTAAAATTAAAGAGGCATGGAAATCAGAAGGTTGGAATATAACTATGGCCACCTGTGGTGAAGAAATTGAACTTGAAGGATATGGTATAGAGCATAATCGTTGCATTGATGGAGAACTAATGAAAAGAATTTTTGCAGATGATGAAGATTTGATTTATTATCTCCATACGTTGAAATGGCCTGAACGTGATATGTTCGGTCAGTTGCCACCCTTACCTAATAAGGAAAAGAAAGTAAAGGATTCTGGTCAACGTAAGGTATGCGGATGTATGGTAAGTAAAGATATAGGCATGTATAATACTTGTAGTCATTTTTGTGTATATTGTTATGCCAATACAAGTAAGGAACTAGTCTTGAAAAACAAAGAGAAACATAGCGATAATTCAGAGAGTATAATAGATTAGATATATGGCACTTGCAATAAATATAGACGACCTTCTGAATAAGCAGAAAATAGAATCCAACCGAATAGAGTTTAAGAAGGGATGGAATCCGGCAAGCATATACCATAGTGTATGTGCATTTGCAAATGATTTTGACGATCTTGGTGGTGGTTATATAGTGGTTGGTGTTGATACGGACGAAACAACTGGAGTAGCTATTCGCCCTGTGATTGGAATCCCTACAGAAATGGTAGATGGAATATTACAGGACATGGTGGGTTACAATAACAAGATTTCACCTTACTATATGCCTCGAACGAGCGTGGAGGAGGTCGATGGTAAAGTTGTACTTGTAATATGGTGTCCTGCAGGAATCAACCGACCATATTCTGTTCCTGAGAACGTAACAGCTAAAAGTATAACAAAGGAATATTTCTATATCCGTAGTGGTACGAGCAGTATAATTGCTAAGGGTGAAGTTCTCGATGAATTACGTGAATTAGCATGTCGTATTCCATTTGACGAACGTGGAAACCCCGATATTAAGGTGGAGGATATTTCAACACTTCTGTTACGAGAATATTTGGTTAAGGTTGGCAGTAAACTTGCCAATGAATTATACACAAAACCTTTAGAAAATATTCTGGAACAAATGGATTTATATGTTGGTCCCAAAGAAAATCGTATGCTTAGAAATGTAGCTGCAATGATGTTTTGTGAAGACCCAAGTAAGTTCTTCAAACGTACACAGGTGGAAATCGTATATTTCCCAGAAGGAAGATTGAATAACCCAAATAATTTATATGAGGGACCTGTTATTAAAGGTTCTATTACGCAGATTATTGACAGAACATTGGAATACCTGAATCGCATGCTTGTAATGCAGACGATAATAAAGCCAAAGGATAGCAGCCGGAGCCAAAAGTTTTTCTCATATCCATATCAAGCATTGGAAGAGAGTGTAACAAATTCACTATATCATAGAGATTATCGTGAATGGGAACCAGTGGTTATCACTATAGAACCGCAAGGAATTACCATACAGAATGTTGGCGGTCCTGACAGAAGTATATCTGCAGCTGATATTTCAAGATGTGAAGTTTTAGTATCAAAAAGATATCGTAATCGCAGACTAGGAGAGTATCTTAAAGAACTCGATTTGACTGAGGGTCGTAGTACTGGTATTCCTACTATTCAGAATGTTTTGGTGAATAATGGTTCACCACGAGCTAATGTAGTTACTGATGAAGAACGAACCTTTTTTAGAATAACAATTCCATGTCATGAAGCAGCTGGAAATATTATTGCTGACATTGCACATAAAGATGGATCATTAAAAGTTTCTAAACGTGGTTCATTAAAAACTGCACTACAAAGTGCACCAGAAACTGCACTACAAAGTGCACCAGAAACTGCACTGCAAATCATTAAAGAGATTAGAAATAATCCTAATATTACCCTTTCTGAGATAGCAGAAAAAATTGGAGTATCTCGTCGTTGGATAGCAACTAATATTAAACACCTTCAAGACACTGGAGTTGTGAAGAGAATTGGACCTAATAAAGGCGGTCATTGGGAAATTATAGTATAAATCAATAGCTAAAAAGAAATTTATATGCTGTTAGGACAAAAGATAAAAGAACTAAGACTTGAGAATGGAGTACTTCAAAGACAACTAGCATCTTTTCTTGAGATTGACACCCCTATGTTTTCAAAAATTGAAAGAGGTGATAGACGTGCCAAACGCACCCAAGTAGTTCAAATAGCAAACTATTTTAATGTTGATGAAAAAGAACTTCTTACCCTTTGGGTTGCAGATAAAGTTCTTGATGCTGTTGAGGATGAAGAAGAATTAAAGTGGGATGCTATTAAAGTGGCTCAGTCAAGCATCTCATTGTAACTACAAATTACGAGTACTTTATGGTGTCATTTTATAAAGTTACACATTTATACTACAGATAATCTGTGTGATATAAGTAATATTTAGGTTCAAACATGAAATCGGCAAACATTCTAAATTCGCTTTTACGGAAAAACTTGTCTATGGAGCTTAAAAAGCTGGATTTTTATTTCAATATATACCATTAAAGTGCTACTTTTGCATACGAAGAGTTCTTTGAAGGTTACGCAACGCACAGAAGAATAATACAGCAGATAACTAACTAATTCGTAACCTATTACTACTATGAGTTGGTAACTGCAACTCATTTTCAATCACTTAGACCTTTTTCGTAATTTCCAGGCGCAAATATATCAAATTCCTCATAATACCCGCAACAGATATACAAAAAATTTCCTGCAAGAAAAATGCATAAAAAAAGAGAAAACAACCTGCATTGCTTTCTCCTGCGAGCGGAAAACGAGATTCGAACTCGCGACCCCCTCCTTGGCAAGGAGGTGCTCTACCACTGAGCTATTTCCGCGTTGGCGACCTGGATGGGACTCGAACCCACGACCTCCGCCGTGACAGGGCGGCATTCTAACCAACTGAACCACCAGGCCGTTCAGATATCTGACATTTATATATGCTACCATATGCACAAGTTTTTTGCAAGCACTTTCGGATAAATTATTTCGCTGCAGTCGACGTTGAATTCTTGTTCGACAGATATTATAATTATAAGAAATAAAATTCAGGAGGCAACTCATGAAAGAATCTCTCCGCTGGGATGAAGGCGCTAAATTTCTTTATCAAAATGTTGCGGAACTTCGTC
>CAMFND010000070.1 GCA_945965395.1 uncultured Bacteroides sp. | reverse complement strand
ATGATGGAACTCGTTTACAATCTTTTGAGCAAGGTCAGAATCCAGAAGCACATTCTCCAGTTCCTCGAAATCGGAGATTTTGTCGTCTCCGATCCGTCTGCGTGTGGCTTCCTTGTATCTCGGTACCAAGGTTGTGGCAACCTTGAAAACCTTGACAAATCCCTTGAACTTCTTGTCGTTCATTTCTTCTACGAAAGTCGCATATTCATCGGGGTGGCTGTCAAGCCACTCCCTTATCAATCTTTTGAAATTGTCATATTCCTGTTGTCCCATATAGGTTTAGTCTAAAAGTTTAACGAGGTCTTTCTTCATCTCTTCGTCAATATCCCTGTACCGTCTGAAAGCCTTGCTGCCTTCCTTGTGTCCCGACAGTGCCGAAACAAGATTCGGGTCTTTCACTTTCTTATAAATATTACCGATGAAGGTGCGTCTTGCAAGGTGGCTGCTTGCCACTTCATAAAGCGGTTTTTTGACTTCATCACGTGTTAACGGGTCTAATATAGTGACAATCCTGTCCACTCCTGAAAGTTTGAATATCTTTTTTATTGCCTCATTATATTTCTGTTCGGAAATAAACGGCAGCAGTTTTCCCTCATGGTCTTTATACCGTTCGAGAATTTCCTTTGCCTTGTCGTTCAACGGAACACGTACCGTTACAGGATTGCCCTCTTTGGTTTTCTTCGGTATGTATTCAATGGCTTCATTTACCACGTTTAGTTTGGTCATTCTGTACAGGTCGCTTACTCGGCATCCTATAAGTGTCTGGAAAATGAAGATGTCCCTCTGTATCTCCAGCTGTGGGGTAGCTGACAGGTCAGCATTGAAAATCCTGTCCCTTTCTTCAAGGTTGATATAAACAGGAGTTCCGTATTTGCATTCCTCTATCGGAAACTTGTCAAACGGTCTGTTGGAGGTCAGCTTGTTGTTGAAACACCACAGAAAGAATGTGCGTATTCTTGAAAAGCAGTCTATCAGAGTGTTTTTTCCACGTGGTTGCGGAGTTCTCTTTTCTGGAATGGCTTCATAAATGCTCGGGTACAATTCATAATATTGGTATTCGTTCTCGAAGAAGTCCCACATGTCCCGAAGCGTTTCAGGTGTGACGGTATCAACATCAAGAACAAAGCCTTTTTGCCCTCTTTTGCTTTCCCGTACATACAGTTCATAACGCAATAAGGCTCTTTTTACCACCCTGAAATTCTTTTTCCTTACTTCCGATAACGGATGCTTTTCCAGAAAACTGTCAAACAGCTCTCCGAAAGTCGGCTTGATGGTAATCTCTTCCGGTGTGAAATACTTTTCAGGATGATAATATCTGTCTAAGGTCAGTTTCAGCCATTCTTTATCAACGGATTCTTTTTCCGTATGAAAGGATTTTTCCACATAGGTTTTCAGCTTTCGTATCTCTTCATTTATGCCAGTCCTTAAATCTTCGTTGCAGACAGCTTTTGTTTTTACACACTCTGCTTTTTCATCCCACAGGTTGGGATTGATTGAAAGCTGGGTAGGAGCAACAGAATCAAGCTGTCTTCCATTTCTCAGACGGATATAAATAGTTGCGGTTGATTCGGTATCATACCGTTTGGCCGCTTTTTTAATGATGAAAGTTACTTTCATAGGCTTACAGGTTAAATATCTATCTGGATGCAAATATAGATATTTTCCCCACATTTTCCCCACATCTGCTAAATAATTTGCAATCGGATTAATTCGGATTAAAATTTAATATAATTGTAAATAGTTGATATATAGTTATATTGCTGTGTTTTTCTGCGTTTTTCTTTTTACTCACATTTTCCCCACTTTAATTATTTCAAATGCGGGTATGGGTACAAGAAAAAGAGTTAAGTGTTTGTATACCAAATATTTAGCTCTTTTCTTTTTATATATCTTCCCAAATTATTCCCGAATATCACTATACGGAATTTGGAGTTATCCTTAAAAATGCTTTATATAACGTCTTCATGATGCTGAATGGTATTTAATGATCTAAAACCTTTTAATTTGTACTTATGCTTTATCAAAATATAATGAAATCCATAAGAAATCATTATCAGGTTTCTGATGAATCGATAAACCAACTTTTTAAACATTTTACTACGCATCATTTTCCTGCTAAGCATTTGATTATAAGAGCTGGTGTTATTGACAGGAATGTTTACTTTATAGAAAAAGGTTTGACACGGTCATACTGTTTGGTTGATGGTGATGAACATACTACATGGTTCTCAAAAGAAGGAGATATTACATTTGGTCTGTTATGTTTATACCATAATACAGCTGGCTTTGAATTTGTGGAAACAGTGGAGCCAACTCTTGCATATTCAATACCAATTAATATTCTGAATAAATTGTATGATACTAATATTGAGATTGCTAATTGGAGCAGGGTTATTCATCAGGAGTGTCTGCTTACTTTACAATGTGTAAGGATTGATAATCTTACTATGACAGCAAAAGAGAGATACAATGTTCTTTTGAAGAGATTTCCGGATATATGCCAGAGGGTGAATTTGGGATATATTGCTTCATTTCTTGGTATATCAATATCTACATTAAGCAGGATAAGAGCTGAAAAGTAGTTATGTATAGGCACTTTTTGATATAGGTCAAAAAATGTGTTTAATGTGGTGGCTACTTTTGTAGTAAAAAAGCATGAGAGCACAATTGATTGAAAGAGAATACAAGCGCATAGTATGGCTTGACTTTGTGAAATTTATCGCTATCTTCATGATGATAGCAGTCCATTGTACGGATAATGTTACTCCAGCAGAGCGTTCTGAACCGTGGTATAATCTTTGGGGTAGTTTCTACGGCTCATTTATGCGTCCTGCCATACCTCTGTTTGTTATGGTTACGGGAGCTTTGCTTCTGCCTGTAAAAGAGAATATTTCAGCTTTCTATAAAAAACGTCTGACCAGACTTCTTGTTCCTTTTTTTATATGGTCTGTTCTGTATAACCTTTTTCCATGGATAACTGGACTGTTGGGACTTTCACCCACTGTAATTAATGATTTCTTTGCGTGGGCAGAACCTGATCAGTCTTTTTCCGGTGCTTTGCATAACATCCTGATGATTCCTTTCAATTTTTCTATGTTGGCGGTGCAGATGTGGTATGTATATCTTCTTATAGGGCTGTATCTTTATATGCCAATTTTCTCGGCATGGGTCAGACAGGCATCGCTAAAAGAACAGAAAGTATTTCTATCTCTTTGGTTTGTATCACTTTTCATTCCTTATTTAAGGGAATATCTTACAAAAGATCTTTGGGGTACATGCTCTTGGAATGAGTTCGGTTTGTTATATTATTTTGCCGGATTTAACGGTTATCTGCTTTTGGGTCATTATATTATAAACAATAACGTTAACCTAAGCTGGAATAAATTGGCTGTTGTTGGCATTCCTTCTTTTTTTATAGGCTATTGCATTACTTTTTGGGGATTTAAGTCCATAACAGCAGTTCCTGGTCAGCCTGTAGAACTAGTAGAATTGTTCTTTACATATTGCTCTCCGAATGTACTGATGATGGCTCTTCCTATTTTTTTAGTTGTCAGAAAGATACAATTCGGTTCTGCTGTGCTGAGACGTTTTAGTGTAAGCATTTCTACTTGCACGTTTGGTATCTGGATGTCGCATTATCTTTTCCTTGGTCCATGCTATATGCTCGTTGAATCATTGCCTTTACATACAATGGTGAAGATGATGGTATGTACCATATTGCTGCTTTCAGTTACTTGGGGATTTGTTTATATGGTAAGAAAATCAGGAAAGTTGGGCAAATGGATAATGGGATAACAAAGAATGGTCGTATCAGTGCAATTGATGCGTTGCGTGGTTTTGCCATTTCAGCTATACTTATCATACATTCTTCCAATCATTTCCTTTACTCTAGTATGCCTCAAAGCACACCGGAATGGCTTTTACGATTGGATGAAATACTGAAGTCTCTCTTGTATTTTATATTTGATGGTAAAGCATACTCTATTTTTGCCTTACTCTTCGGATTTACATACGCACTTCAACTTTGCAAAAGGATGGCTAAAGGAATGGATATGAAGTACCGGATGATGTGGAGAATGTTTCTGTTAGCTATTTTCGGCTTTTTCAATGCGGCATTCTTTGCCGGAGGTGACCCGCTGATTTTCTATGCCTTGTGTATGATACCTGTAATATTCTTGAGACATGCCGGAAATAAAGTCCTTTTTGGGGTGGGGCTTTTCTTTTTGCTTCAACCTCTTGAATGGTTGAATTATACTTTTCATCTGTTTGATGACAGCTATGGTGTGTTTTATGAAAATATGGGTAATACGTTGAAATCCGGTGATTTTATCGAGACTGTGAAGATGAATGTTACTGATGGTGTTAAAGGATGTCTACTTTGGGCTTTACAGACTGGGAGAATGTCACAGACCTTGGGGCTTTTCTGTTTCGGTATGCTGACTTATCGAATAGGCTTTTTTGTCCGTGATGTTTTGTTTTATAAGAGAATGACTTTGTATTCTTTAGCCTTGTCTGTGTTATTGTATATAGCAGTGATTGCCGTTGGTAATATTCCATTGAGAATGTATTATAACCTGGCATCCTCTGTCTGTATGATCAACCTGTTGCTTTGGATTTATTACAAAAGTCATAATGCGTCTTTTTGGTATTATATGAAGATATACGGAAGAATGAGTCTGACAAATTTCATAGGCCAGAGTGTGATTTGTACTTTCCTGTTTTATCCTTGGGGGCTACACTTGGGGTTG
Organism: uncultured Bacteroides sp.; assembly: GCA_945965395.1. Lineage (GTDB taxonomy): Bacteria > Bacteroidota > Bacteroidia > Bacteroidales > Bacteroidaceae > Phocaeicola. The sequence continues at coordinate 3,887 of CAMFND010000070.1, read as the reverse complement.
GTTTTTGGTACTTCTTTGAGTATTGTGCTTGCAATCATTGTGTTAGTAATACAGATTATTTTCAGCCGTTTTTGGATTAATTATCATAAACAGGGACCATTGGAGAAACTATGGCATAAGTTGACATGGATTTAAATTAATATTTTCTGTTAGACGAATGGGATACTGTACTGTCCCAAAGTCAATTTCTAAAGAAATGTGGATGACTTCATTGTCACTGTTGACAAAATGGATGGATACATTACTTGAAATAAAACAAAATTCGACAACTTTTTTTAAAGGGAAAATGGACTTACACTATCCGAGGATAAGACACTGATAATACATATCAGTAGCGGAAAAGATAAAATGCGAGGTCAATCCGTTTAACTCATCATGGGACGAATATTTCGAAAGACGGATACTCAAAAGTACTTGTCAACGTGCGTAAAGAAAACTTTATCGGAAACAAGTCATCGCAAGATGATTATGAGCCGATTGTATTCTGTAAAATTAAATTCAGAATTATCTGAGCTGTATGCGGTGAAAGTTGTGCGTATAGTTCTAATGGGGAAAGCGGCAGCAATGCCGCCGACCTACAAAACACTTATATAATAAAATTTATTTATGGTAAGAAAACGTTTTACAAACCTTTGTGCCGGATTGTCTTTCAGTTTGCTAATGGCATGTAGTGGTCAAATCGGCGAAATCAAATCCTACAACGAAGGCATCAATATCATACCGATGCCACAGTCTCTAACAATCCAAGAAGGAGCTTTCAAGTTGGGTAGTGGAACAGGAATCTCTGCAACAACTCACGAAGCAAAAACTGTAGCCGAATTCTTTGCTACAAAGATGCGTAGAGCTACAGGATATGATATTCCTGTGGGTGAAAGCGGAGAGATAAAACTTGTGACAGATGCTTCATTAGAAACAAATGACGAAGGGTATAAACTTGATGTGACAGGCAGTGGTGTAACAGTTACTGCAAAAACTCCACAAGGTCTTTTCTATGGACTTCAATCATTCATGCAGTTACTTCCTGCCGAAATAGAAAGCCCAACAGAAGTAAACAATATAGCATGGACTGCACAAGCTGCAAGCATCACAGACGAGCCTCGTTTTGAGTATCGTGGTCTTATGATTGACGCCTGCCGTCACTTCATGACTGTAGACGAAATCAAGAAACAGCTTGATGTAATGGCTTTGTTCAAAATGAACCGCATGCACTGGCACTTGACAGAAGACCAGGGATGGAGAATTGAAATAAAGAAATATCCAAAACTAACAGAAGTAGGCTCTAAGAGAACTGAAGGAGAAGGTTTTGAATACGGACCTTTCTTCTATACCCAGGAAGATATTAAAGAGATTGTGAAATATGCTTCTGAAAGATTTATCACTGTTGTTCCTGAAATAGAACTTCCGGGACACGAGCTTTCTGCAATAGCAGCATATCCAGAACTATCATGTAAAGGTGAACCTACTACTCCACGTATAATCTGGGGTGTTGAAGATATAGTGATGTGTGCCGGAAAGGAGCTTCCATTCCAGTTCCTTGAAGATGTTATAGCTGAAGTTGCTCAATTATTCCCAGGAGAGTATCTTCATATAGGTGGTGACGAGTGTCCTAAAACTAGTTGGAAGAAATGTCCTCTTTGCCAGGAACGTATACGTAAAGAAGGTCTTCAGGCAAAAGACGGACACTCTGCAGAAGAACGCCTTCAGAGCTACTTCATACAGAGAATGGAGAAAGTTGCAGCAAAATATGGAAAGAAAATCATAGGATGGGATGAAATCCTTGAAGGTGGATTATCCCCTACTGCAACTATTATGTCATGGCGAGGTGAAAAAGGAGGTATAGCCGCTGCACTTACAGATCATAATGTAATAATGACTCCGGAAGGAAACGGATTGTATCTTAATTATTTCCAGGGCGACAGCAAGATTGAACCTGTTACTATAGGCGGATATACTCCTTTGTCAGAAACATACTCATACAACCCAACACCTGATACTCTTGTAACAATGAACAAAGATCATTTCGTGAAAGGTGTACAAGGTAATTGTTGGAGTGAATATATGTATACAAACGATATAAGAGAATATATGACATTCCCTAGAGCTCTTGCTGTAGCTGAAGTTGGCTGGACTAACAATGACCGCAAGGACTATAAAGATTTTGAGAGACGTATCAACAATGCATACGTGCGTATGGATGCCCATCATATCAACTATCATATTCCTATGCCTGAGCAACTTGGAGGTTCGTGCAACTTCATTGCATTCATTGATACCGTATCTGTAAGCTTCAAGACTTCAAGACCTGAAAAGATGCTTTATACTATTGATGGAACTGAACCTACTGCACAGTCTGCAGAATATACTGCTCCTTTAACCTTCAAGGAAACCACTACATTGAAGATTGCTACAGCTCTTCCTTCTGGTAAATTGAGCAAGGTAAGAACCATCACTGTAGAAAAACAAACTCCACTTAAAGCTAAAGAAGTTGCAAAAACAGAAAAAGGATTGAAGATGGGTGTTAAATATGGTTCTTTCCTCAATGTTGATGATTTCAATAAAACCGGAAACAAGTTCGATTCTGAGAAAGTAATCAGCAAGACTCGTGAGCTTACTTCTGTAGTGAAGACATCAGAATCAATGAGAGGAGTAAAACAGTATGGCGCAGTTGCTACAGGATATGTTAATATCGAAGAAGATGGTGTTTACTTCTTGTCTTCCGAACTTGAAGAAGTATGGATTGACGGTAAACTTCTTATCAATAACAGAGGTGAAGTAAAACGTTTCTCTAGAACCGATACTTCTATAGTTCTTGGTAAGGGTCTGCACGAAATCAAGGCTGTATTCCTCGGTCATATCATAGGTGGATGGCCTTCAAACTGGAATGACGGTAGCATCAGAATAAAGAAAGCCGGAACAGACAAGTTTGAAACTATTGGTGAAGACAAGTTGTTTCATTAATAGAGGGTTTAAGAATTCTAAACAACCCCCTTTAAAGAGTGTAAACAAACAATTACAAGTCAAAAATATAGAATTGTAATTGTTTCAAATGTAAATGTGTCAAAACTCATTTTCTGAAAAAATGAACCTATAATTTGAAATTGAGTATATTAAAAGACTAAAGAAAGGGGCGTATTATTACTAAATACAGAGTTTAATACGGCCCTTTTTAATATTATAGTTATAATCTGTAACATTTAGGAGTAGTCATTTTAGTTTCAACCCACCCTCGTTTGTATTTACAATTTGAATCCTCTACTTTTCTTTTCTTCTTGTTGCGACAGTCTTGTTCCATATCTGAGCTTGTGCCATTGTTCCCTGAACCAGTCAACAATCGGCTTCCTGTTTATTGTCAGGTTCAGCCTGCTTTCATCGTCAGGGTCATTTTCCACCCTTAAAATATCATCCTTTATATCAAAGTTCCGTCTGTGCTGCTCCGAATAGATTTTACCGCTACATTTCAGGGCTTCTTTTTTAACTATAAGACTTTCGGTCATTTCTTTAGAGAACCCCAGCATGGCACAGAACTTTTCCATGCGAAGCATTTCCCTGAACATCGGGAACCACCTGAAAGCCTTGTCTATGATTTTGGCAAGTCGTGACAGCTCCTTTTCCTTCATGTCAAGTTCCTGCCTGTGCATTTCCTTGAGATTGTGGATTTGCGTATCATGCTGTTTCTGCATCTGCTGTATCTGGCTCTGCAATTTTTCAATATTGGTGTCCCGTTTTGAAACCTCGTCTTGCAGTTTTTCGTTGGCACGTTCCAGTTCTTTCAGTTTTCCGCTTCCGAAAAGAGAAGCAACTCCGCTTGTTATGGCTGTCGCTGCTGTGGTGGCTGTTTTCTTTAGTTTGTCAGTGCGTATTTCTGATTTTACCTGTTTCAGTTCCTG
>CAMFND010000069.1 GCA_945965395.1 uncultured Bacteroides sp. | reverse complement strand
GAAGAAATTCGTAGAAAGTCTGGTAAGTCAGCCGGTGCTAAATAATTTACATAAAATTGTATTATCATGACAACAAAATTAGAAAGACGAATCAAGATCAAATATAGAGTACGCAATAAGATTTCAGGTACTACTGAACGTCCGCGTATGAGTGTGTTTAGAAGTAACAAGCAGATTTACGTTCAAGTTATCGATGACTTGTCTGGTAGAACTTTGGCTGCAGCTTCATCTTTGGGAATGGAAGCTATGCCTAAGAAAGAACAGGCTGCTAAAGTTGGTGAACTGATTGCCAAGAAGGCTCAGGAAGCTGGTATTACGACTGTCGTATTCGACCGTAATGGTTACTTGTATCATGGGAGAATAAAAGAAGTAGCTGACGCTGCTCGTAACGGTGGACTTAAATTTTAATCAATTATGGCAGTTAATAATAGAGTTAAGATAACTAACGATATAGAGTTAAAAGACAGATTGGTTGCTATCAACCGTGTTACAAAGGTAACAAAGGGTGGTAGAACATTCAGCTTCTCTGCAATTGTCGTTGTTGGAAACGAAGACGGTATTATTGGTTGGGGCCTTGGTAAAGCAGGTGAAGTAACAGCTGCTATTGCTAAAGGTGTTGAAGCAGCTAAAAAGAACTTGACTCGTGTTCCTGTATTGAAAGGTACAGTTCCTCATGAACAGTCGGCTAAATTTGGTGGTGCTGAAGTATTCATCAAGCCGGCTTCTACCGGTACTGGTGTGGTAGCAGGTGGTGCGATGCGTGCTGTTTTGGAAAGTGTGGGTGTTACAGACGTTTTGGCTAAGTCAAAAGGTTCTTCTAATCCGCACAACTTGGTAAAAGCTACTATTTTAGCTTTGGGCGAGATGAGAGATGCCCGTATGGTTGCTCAGAACAGAGGCGTAAGTATGGAAAAAGTATTTAGAGGATAAGGAGGAATTATGTCAACTATTAAGATTAAACAAGTAAAAAGTAGAATTGGTGCTCCTGCTGATCAAAAGAGAGTACTCGATGCGCTGGGACTTCGCAAGATGAATCGTGTGGTTGAGCACGAAGCAACTCCTTCTATTCTGGGAATGGTTGAAAAGGTAAAACACCTGGTTGCCATCGTTAAGTAATTCATTGTTAATAAAAAAACTAATTACGATATGAATTTAAGTAATTTAAAACCTGCAGAAGGATCTACAAAGACTAGAAAAAGAATTGGCCGTGGCCCGGGATCTGGTTTGGGTGGTACTTCTACAAGAGGTCATAAAGGTGCTAAATCAAGATCAGGTTATTCAAAGAAGATTGGTTTTGAAGGTGGACAGATGCCTCTTCAACGTCGTGTTCCGAAGTTTGGTTTTAAGAATATTAACCGTGTAGAATATAAAGCTATTAACCTTGAAACTATTCAGAAATTGGCTGAAGCTAAGAATCTGACTAAGGTAGGTATGAATGACTTTATTGAAGCTGGTTTCATTTCTTCTAATCAATTGGTAAAAGTACTAGGTAACGGTAGTTTGACTACTAAGCTTGATGTGGAAGCTAATGCTTTTTCAAAGAGTGCGGTAGCTGCAATCGAAGCTGTTGGTGGTAATGCAGTAAAACTCTGATTCAATGAGAAAATCTATTGAAACATTAAAGAATATATGGAATATTGAGGATCTGAGAAAACGGATCCTCATTACTATATTGTTTGTTGCAATTTATCGATTTGGTTCCTACGTCGTATTGCCAGGTATCAATCCGGATATGCTGTCTAAATTGCATGAACAGACGAGTGAAGGTCTTCTTGCCTTGTTGAATATGTTTTCTGGTGGTGCTTTTTCAAATGCTTCTATTTTTGCACTTGGAATTATGCCGTACATCTCTGCATCCATCGTGATTCAGCTGTTGGCTATTGCAGTACCTTATTTCCAGAAATTACAGCGTGAGGGTGAAAGCGGGCGTCGAAAGATTAATCAGTATACTCGTATCCTGACAATCATTATTTTGATTTTCCAAGCTCCATCTTATCTGATCAACTTGAAAATGCAAGCAGGGCCTGCCCTTAATGCTTCATTAGATTGGACTTTCTTTATTATAACTTCGACTATCATTCTGGCAGCAGGTAGTATGTTCGTTCTGTGGCTTGGTGAAAGAATCACTGACAAAGGTATTGGTAATGGTATCTCATTAATCATTATGGTGGGTATCATTGCTCGTCTTCCTCAGTCTTTCTCTGGTGAGTTTGTTTCCAGACTTGCTTCTCCGGGCGCAGGAGGTATCATCATGTTCTTGATTGAACTTGTTTGTTTGCTGGCTGTGATAGCTGCTGCTATTTTGTTGGTTCAGGGTGTGCGTAAGGTACCTGTACAGTATGCAAAACGTATTGTAGGTAATAAACAATATGGTGGTGCAAGACAGTACATTCCTTTGAAGGTGAATGCTGCGAACGTAATGCCTATCATCTTTGCTCAGGCAATTATGTTCATTCCTATCACTATTGTAGGTTTCTCCAATATGGAGGATGCAAGCGGCATCACTCGCGCTTTGATTGACCATACAAGCTTCTGGTACAATTTTGTTTTTGCGGCATTGATTATACTTTTCACTTATTTCTATACTGCAATTACAATCAATACTAACCAGATGGCAGAAGATATGAAGAGAAATAACGGTTTTATTCCGGGAATAAAGCCGGGTAAGAACACTGCAGAATATTTGGATGTAATTATGTCTCGTATTACACTGCCGGGTTCTATATTCTTGGCTATTATTGCTATTCTGCCTGCTTTTGCCGGTCTTTTCGGAGTTCAAGCTGAATTTGCTCAGTTCTTCGGTGGTACATCTTTGCTGATTCTTGTAGGAGTAGTATTGGATACTCTTCAGCAGGTTGAAAGCCATTTGTTGATGCGTCATTATGACGGACTGTTGAGTTCGGGAAGAATTAAAGGACGTTCCGGTAATGTAGCTGCTTATTAAAAACTACTCGTCTCGAATGATATTTTTAAAGACAGATGATGAAATAGAGTTACTTCGTCAGAGTAATCTCCTTGTCGGGAGAACTCTGGCTGAAGTAGCTAAAATGATACAACCGGGAGTTACTACCAAGCAATTGGATAAGGTTGCAGAAGAATTTATTCGCGACCATGGGGCTATACCTACTTTTAAAGGTTTCCCTAATCCATACGGTTCTCCCTTTCCTGGTACGCTATGTACATCGGTTAATGACCAGGTCGTTCATGGGATTCCCAATGATATTCCTTTGAAAGACGGTGATATTGTTTCTGTGGATTGTGGTACTTTCATGAATGGTTTTTGTGGTGATTCGGCTTATACGTTCTGTGTAGGTGAAGTTGATCCTGAAATCGTGAAATTGTTGAAGGTAACTAAAGAATCTCTTTATAAGGGAATTGAAAATGCAGTTCATGGAAAGCGGCTTGGTGATATAGGTTACTCGATTCAAGAATACTGTGAAGCACATTCTTATGGCGTGGTTCGTGAGTTTGTAGGTCATGGTATTGGAAAGGAAATGCATGAAGATCCTCCAGTTCCTAATTATGGTCGGCGTGGCACAGGAACTTTGTTAAAAAAAGGAATGTGTATTGCGATTGAGCCGATGATAACGATGGGCAATCGTCAAATTGTGATGGAGGAGGATAGATGGACCATCCGTACAAGAGACCGTAAATGTGCAGCACATTTTGAACATACGGTAGCTGTGGGAGTAGGAAAGGCTGATATATTATCGTCATTTGAATTTATAGAACAAGTTTTAGGAGATAAAGCAATTTAATATGGCAAAGCAATCCGCAATAGAACAAGATGGAGTTATCGTCGAAGCATTGTCTAATGCAATGTTTCGTGTAGAACTAGAAAACGGACATGAGATTACAGCTCATATTTCTGGTAAAATGAGAATGCATTACATTAAAATATTACCCGGAGATAAGGTAAGGGTCGAGATGTCTCCTTATGATTTATCTAAAGGAAGAATCGTTTTTAGATACAAATAAAAGAAAATATAAGATATGAAAGTAAGAGCATCATTAAAGAAACGTACGCCGGAATGCAAAATCGTT
>CAMFND010000068.1 GCA_945965395.1 uncultured Bacteroides sp. | reverse complement strand
GTTTTAACAGAGACCCTGAGGTAGAGATACTTCAGGGTTTTTTTGTATCCATACTGTCCGTGTGTCTGCGCCTGCGTCCGCACTTTCCGCGGCAGGCCGCTTCTTCTTTTTGCTGCCGGATTCTTTCTTTTTTTCCTTCCTTTTCCTCTTGCTATCTTTTGTTCCCTTTCTGCTCACCCGGACGGCCTTCAGAAATGCGCCTGGAGACGTTTTCTCCGGAAAGGAGAGTCATTCTTCACCGGAACTTTCAGATGCGCTTAAAACCTACGAAAATTAGTCTGAAAAGGGAACCATACTGAAGATATATTTATTCGCCATAGGGTTGTTGTCCTTCTAGGACTTTCTGACATGTTTGGTGGAATGTAGAAGACACTATGGAGGGGGAGATGGAAGGCTGTATTGTGCCAACTTTTTTTTCTAAAGTATAAGGATAAAAAAATCCCCGGACTTCACAGTCCAGGGAATTCTTGATTGATTTCTATAATATAATTAGGTTAGGTTAGTGAATCATTGTATTGGTGCCTTCCACAATTTTTCCATGAGAGAATACGCAGCGTACATTGATGTCTTTGTCAAGAATAACAATGTCGGCATCTTTTCCCTTCTGGAGAGTTCCTTTGTGTGACTCGATGCCAATAAGCTTGGCTGGAGTCTCGGAAGCCATACGAACAGCATCGGCCAATGGGATGGCGGCTTTTTTCACCATGGTTTGAATCAATACATCCATGGTTGCCAGACTTCCTGCCAATGAAGAGTGGTCGGCTAATTTACATACTCCGTTTTCTATAATATATTTTGGATCATCGATGACTCCTCCCTCATTGGCTGCATATTTAAGAGCGTCGGTAACCAGACAGGTTTGCTCTACTCCTTTGAGCTTGTAAACCAATTTCAGAATAGTAGCAGGTAGATGTATACCGTCGGCAATCACTTCTACGCTCATTCCGTCTGTCAGGTATACACTTTCTACTGTACCTTCATATTTATATTCACGGCGTTTGTGGAATCCCGGCATTGCATTGTAGAAATGTGCGGCGTGAGTGAATCCGGCTTCGAATGCAGCCTTGATTTCCGGATATTCGGCTTCAGTGTGAGTGACTGCAGTCAGAATGCCTTTAGAGCGAGTGTATCTTGCGAAATCATGTCCTCCAGGAAGCTCCGGGCTGATGTCCCAGCGCTTGATGCACTGTGTGCTTTCCAGCAAGGGAATGTATTCTTCCGGGTCTGGCTCTTTCAGGAACTCTTCCCACTGTGCTCCGGCCATTTTCTTATTGAGGTACGGACCTTCAATATGAAGACCCTGAATGATACTTTCGGGTGCTTTCATTAGTTCTTCACATGTAGCTACTGCGCTTTTGATATTATCAAAGCTGGTAGAACTTAGTGTGGGGAAGATAGAAGTTGCTCCGTGGGCCAGGTGAGCTTGTGTAGCTTTCTGAAAAGCTTCGGTAGTACCTTCTGTAAAATCGTGTCCGGCTCCTCCGTGTGCGTGCATGCTTACGAATCCTGGTACGATATACATGCCTTTGGCATCAATTACCGTTGCACCGATAACAGCCAGGTCGCTGTTGGTTACTTCCAGAATTTTTCCGTCGCTAATGAGGACAGAGCCGTCTTTCAACCATCCTTGTGGGGTAAGAATATGCCCATTTATGATTTGAGTCAACATAATTGTCGAATATTTAAGTCGTTAAAAAAGTTTGTTGGTACCTTCCACCAGTTTTCCCATTGCCCATACGGCACGAACGTTCAGGTCGCGGTCGAGGGCGATGATGTCTGCATCTTTTCCTCTTTCCAGTGTACCTTTGCGGTCAAGAACACCCATAATGCGGGCAGGTGTTTCTGAAGCCATTCTGACCGCATCTTCCAATGGAATCTCAGCTTTTTGTACCATGGTACGAATCAGGCGGTCCATAGTGGCGATGCTACCTGCCAGTGCAGAACGGTCGGCCAGTTTACAAACTCCATCTTCAATGATGACGCGAGGGTCGAAGGCTTCTTTGCTGTCGCTGGCAGCACATGCCAGTGCATCAGTAATCAGAGCTGTTTTCTCCACTCCTTTGATTTTGTGTACCAGACGAAGAATGGTAGGAGGAACATGGATACCGTCGGCTACTACTTCCACTGTCATGTCGTCCATTAAGTAGATACTTTCTACTGTTCCTTCGTATTTGTATTCGCGACGTTTGTGGAATCCCGGCATTGCATTATAAAAATGAGTTGCATGGGTATAGCCGGCATGGAATCCTGTATAGATATCCTCAAATTCGGCTTGTGTATGACCTACAGATGCTAGTACGCCTTTTGATGTGATGTATTTTCCAAATTGCATAGCACCTGGAAGTTCAGGAGCTGCATCCCATCGTTTGATGCAGTGAGTTTCTTCCAATAGCGGAATGTATTCTTCAGGGTCAGGGTTTTTGATGTTTTCCGGCATCTGCCCTCCCGCCATTTTCATGTTGAAATAATGTCCTTCTAAGTGGAGTCCCAATACCGGACTGTCAGGTTCACTCATTAATTTTTCCGTAGTCTCAGCAGCGGCACGAATCATTGGGATGGTAGATGAAGAAAGCGTTGGGAAAATGCTTGTGGTACCATGCTGCATGTGAGCCTTAATGGCTGCACGGAACGCGTCTTCAGATCCTTCCATGAAGTCACGTCCACCTCCACCATGTACATGGATCTCGACTCCTCCCGGCACGATATACATTCCTTTTGCATCAATAAGTGTCGCACCGACGATAGCCAGGTCGCAATTGGTTACTTCCAGGATTTTGTTGTCTCTGATTAGTACAGAACCGTCTTTTAACCAGCCTTGTGGAGTTAAAATACGGGCATTAATTATTTGAGTTAACATACAGATAAGGTTTTATTTCTTTGATATGTGCCGCAAAGTTACTTAATTTACTAATTAAATATGCTATTAATACTATATTTATTTACGATATTAGGGTTAATTATATTAAAACTCTACTCTATTAGGGCGTAATGTTAGTTCTTTAAGGATAGAGGAGGGGAAAGCAACAGCGTTCTAGTCTTGATGATTAGGAAATATGAGTATATTAAAAGAGGTATTAAGAAGGCAGATTCAAAGGGAAACAAGTATTTTTAATAAATAAAAAGTAGAAAGACTAGATAAAATGAATTATTATTTGTATCTTTGTCGCCCGATTTATATAGTATTGCGACTTGGGAAAACTTGCTACATATAAAATAGAATTGAAGAACATGAAGGAAAACTCGGCTCATTATGAGTTTTCACTGACAAATCAGTTCTTCGCGGATATTGATGCTCCGGAGATTCAAAAGGGAAAACTGCAGGCGCAGTTAGATGTGAAGAAAACAATGGGCATTTATGTCTTGAATTTCCATATTGAGGGTTCGGTAGTTGTGCCGTGCGATCGCTGCCTGGATGACATGGAGTTGCCGGTAGAAACGGATGATACATTGAAGGTAAAACTCGGACTCGAATTCTCGGACGAAGACGATATGGTGATTGTGCCGGAAGAAGACGGCTATATTAACGTCGCTTGGTTTATGTACGAGTTTATCGCATTAAGTATACCGATGAAGCATGTGCATGCTCCCGGAAAATGTAATAAAGGTATGATGGGAGCCTTGAACAAACATTTGCGTACTTCTGCAGATGAAGAGGATGAAATGGATGATTTCTTGGATGAGGAGGAAATGACAGATGAGCCTTCAGAAGCACGTGAGATAGATCCGAGATGGAACGAATTGAAGAAAATATTAGATAATAATTAAATAAAAGTTTAGAAAAATGGCACATCCTAAAAGAAGACAATCAAAAACGAGAACTGCGAAGAGAAGAACTCATGACAAGGCAGTTGCTCCTACTTTAGCTATTTGTCCGAACTGTGGCGAATGGCATGTTTATCACACAGTATGTGGGGCTTGTGGTTATTACAGAGGTAAATTGGCTATCGAAAAAGAAGCTGCTCTTTAATAACTTGACGCTTTGTAGAACATCTTTGTATGTTCCAGGGAAATTAAAGCCGGAGAGCCATTTCGGCTCTTCGGCTGTTTTTTTATAAGCCATGAAATTAAGAAATGATGGAAAAAATAAATGCTGTAATTACAGGAGTCGGTGGATATGTACCTGATTATGTCCTGACAAACGAAGAATTGTCGAGAATGGTTGACACCAACGATGAGTGGATTATGACTCGTATCGGGGTGAAAGAAAGACGTATCCTGAACGAAGAAGGTTTGGGAACTTCATATTTGGCCCGTAAGGCTGCCAAGCAGTTGATGCAGAAAACGGACTCGGATCCGGCTTCTATTGACTGCGTGATTGTAGCTACTACAACTCCTGACTATCATTTCCCTTCTACTGCTTCTATTCTTTGTGACAAACTGGGATTGAAGAATGCGTATGTGTTTGACTTGCAGGCTGCTTGTAGCGGATTCTTGTATGCCATGGAAACTGCTGCCAGCATGATTCAGTCTGGTCGTCATAAAAAAATTATCATTGTTGGTGCAGATAAGATGTCTTCAATGGTGAACTATGGAGACCGCGCTACATGTCCGATTTTCGGTGACGGTGCTGCGGCTTGCATGGTAGAAGCTACAACAGAAGACTATGGTATCATGGATTCTATCTTGCGTACAGATGGTAAAGGACTTCCGTTCCTGCACATGAAAGCAGGCGGTTCGGTTTGTCCTCCTTCTTATTTTACAATTGACAATAAGATGCATTATCTGTATCAGGAAGGTAGAACGGTATTCAAATATGCTGTATCTAATATGTCTGACGTAACGGCTCAGATTGCAGAACGTAATGGCTTGAATAAGGACAACATCAACTGGATTGTACCTCATCAGGCAAATCTGCGAATCATTGATGCGGTTGCTTCTCGTCTGGAAGTTCCATTAGATAAGGTGATGATTAATATTCAGCGTTATGGTAATACCAGTGCCGGAACTCTGCCACTTTGCTTATGGGATTACGAAAAGCAACTGAAGAAGGGCGATAATATCATCTTCACTGCGTTTGGTGCAGGATTTACCTGGGGTGCCTGCTATGTGAAGTGGGGTTATGACGGAAATAAATAAAGAAAGAATTAACACTACAGACAAAAAACGCATCCCAATCGATGCGTTTTTTTGTCTGTGAACTAATATTTACTTATGCACAAAGCCGGATTTGTGAATATTGTAGGTAATCCGAATGTCGGAAAATCTACTTTGATGAACTTGCTGGTGGGGGAACGTATCTCCATCGCGACTTTCAAGGCTCAGACAACTCGCCATCGTATTATGGGTATTCTTAATACGGAGGATATGCAGATTGTCTTCTCTGATACTCCGGGGGTATTGAAGCCTAACTATAAGCTTCAGGAGTCTATGCTCAACTTCTCGGAATCGGCATTGGTGGATGCAGACGTGTTGCTGTATGTTACTGATACGGTGGAAAAACCGGACAAGAATGCGGAGTTTATGGAAAAGGTGCGCAACTTGAAGGTGCCGGTTTTGTTGCTGATTAACAAGATTGACCTGACCAATCAGGAGGATTTGGTTAAATTGGTGGATGAATGGCACGAGATGCTGCCTGAAGCGGAAATTATTCCTATCTCTGCAAAGGCCAAATTCAATGTGGATGTGGTGATGAAGCGTATTAAGGAGTTGTTGCCGGATTCTCCTCCTTATTTTGGAAAGGACCAATGGACGGATAAGCCTGCCCGTTTCTTTGTGACAGAGATTATTCGTGAAAAAATCTTGTTGTATTATGACAAGGAGATTCCTTATTCAGTAGAGGTCGTAGTGGAACAGTTCAAGGAAGACGAGAAAAGCATCCATATCAATGCAGTAATTTATGTGGAACGCGATTCTCAGAAAGGTATTATTATCGGTCGTCAGGGAAAAGCCTTGAAGAAAGTAGCTACTGAAGCGCGTAAGACATTGGAACATTTCTTCCGTAAATCCATTTACCTGGAGACATTTGTCAAGGTGGATAAGGACTGGAGGAGCTCTGACAAGGAATTGAAAAATTTTGGTTATCAATTGGATTAATATCGGCTGCGAAGCCGTAAATGAAGATAATTATGGGAAATTTAGTTGCGATTGTGGGACGTCCCAATGTGGGAAAGTCGACACTGTTTAACCGTCTGACCAAGAGTCGTCAGGCGATTGTGAATGAACAGGCCGGTACAACCCGCGACCGGCAGTATGGTAAGTCGGAATGGCTGGGAAAGGAATTCTCAGTAGTAGATACCGGAGGATGGGTAGTCAACTCGGATGATGTATTCGAGGAGGAAATTCGCAAACAGGTAATGCTGGCAATTGATGAAGCCGATGTCATTCTGTTTGTGGTAGACGTAATGAATGGAGTTACCGATTTGGATATGGAAGTAGCCGAAATCTTACGCCGTTCCAAGACTCCTGTACTTTTAGTAGCAAATAAAACGGATAATAATGACCTGCAGTATAATGCGGCTGAGTTTTATTCCTTAGGCTTGGGTGATCCTTACTGTGTTTCTGCTTTGAGTGGAAGTGGTACAGGTGACTTGCTGGATTTGGTATTGAGCAAGTTCAAGAAGGAAACTCCTGAAATTTTGGATGATGATATACCTCGCTTTGCCGTGGTAGGACGTCCGAATGCCGGAAAATCGTCTATTATCAATGCCTTTATTGGAGAAGACCGTAATATTGTGACAGAAATTGCGGGTACTACGCGCGATTCTATCTATACCCGTTACAATAAGTTTGGTTTTGATTTCTATCTGGTCGATACAGCCGGTATCCGTAAAAAGAATAAAGTGAGCGAAGACCTGGAGTATTATTCTGTAATCCGCTCTATCCGCTCAATCGAAAATTCGGATGTATGTATTCTGATGCTGGATGCTACACGTGGTATCGAAGGTCAGGATTTGAATATTTTCTCTCTGGTACAGCGAAATCAGAAAGGACTTGTGGTAGTTGTCAACAAATGGGACTTGATTGAGGATAAAACGGCTAAGGTAATGAAAGGATATGAAGATGCGATTCGCAATCGTCTGGCTCCTTTTACTGACTTCCCGATTGTCTTTACATCAGCATTGACAAAACAACGTATCCTGAAAGTGCTTGAACTGGCGAAGGAAGTTTACCAAGCGCGTACGACAAGAATCCCGACTGCTCGTCTGAATGAGGAACTTCTGCCGCTGATTGAAGCTTACCCGCCACCTTCAAATAAAGGGAAGTACATTAAGATTAAGTATATCACTCAGCTGCCGAATACACAGGTTCCTTCATTTGTGTTCTTTGCCAACTTACCACAATACGTGAAAGAGCCTTACCGTCGTTTCCTTGAAAATAAGATTCGTGAACGTTGGAAACTTTCGGGAACTCCGATAAACATCTTTATTCGTCAGAAATAAACGGTGAAACTATAGAATCTCTTGTTGTTCTTGTGTAATACAAAGAAAACAAGAGATTTTTTGATAAAAATCAGCATTTTTCTTGTGTATTCAGAAAATTGTGTTTACCTTTGCACACGCAAACGAAAAACAAATGCCCAGATGGCGGAATCGGTAGACGCGCTGGTCTCAAACACCAGTGGAGTAACATCCATCCCGGTTCGACCCCGGGTCTGGGTACAGAGAGGTTGACTTGATTAAGTCAACCTTTTTTATTACCAATCAATTCTTATGCTCCATGAAAAATCGTATTGCAGAGCTCGATTACTTGAAGTCTATCTTTATTTTATTGATGATTGTGTTTCATCTTGTATATATCGGTGACAAATATCCATACGCCAAATCTTTGGTTTATACTTTCCACATGCCTGCTTTCTTGATTATTTCCGGTTATGTAATGAATATAGCCAAAGGAATACGTCCGTTTCTGCGTACAATGTGGTGGATTTTTATTCCATACGCCGTGATGGAAACAGGGTATGTTATCATGTCTGCTATTCTTCCTGTTCGTGAATCAGTGGAGCATTTAAGTGTTTCTCTGTGGCTGGATAAATTGTTCTTACATCCTTTGGGGCCCTATTGGTATCTTCATACGTTGATGCTGTGTGGGCTTGTTTATTTGTTGGTGGACAAATTGGCTGGAAAGTGGAGCAATACTGTTTCCGTCTTAATTATACTGGCTTTATGCTATGCCGTATTGTCAGCTTGTGGAATACTTTCTTTAATAAATGCACTTTACTTTACGGCTGGAGTGGCTTTGAGACGGAGCTCGATCGACTTCCGTACTTTCTTTTCAGCTTCATTCTGGGCTTTGCTGCCTGTAATATGGTTGGCTGCTGATGAGACAAATTTGAATAAATCAACTCTTTCCGGGGCCGCTCTGACTTATCTGGTAATTAGTTTTTTGTTGGCTGTATATCGCTATTTACCCGATTATCTGAAAAAAGGATTGGGTTACATAGGTTCTCATACCTTTGTATTGTTAGTATTTTCTCCGGTATTTACTATGGCAGTGAAGCCTTTGGTGCCTGTATTGGCTTTTGAACCTACCGGGATGCTCTTTTTATGTGTGTCCTTATGCTTCTGTGTAATGGGGTCGTTTGCGATAGCTTGGGTTATGGATAAGCTGAATCTGTCCCGTTTCTTCTGGGGAAAATCTCGCATGCTTTCGTAGATAGACTTGGTCTGGTGACATCCTGTCAGTTCGCTGGAAAAAACGTGGCAAGAACTTATCTGGCATCTTTTTTGTGGTTTACTTCATAGATATTGAATTACTTACTTAAACACATAGAACTATGATTTCAGAAAAATTGCAAAATGCCATCAACGAGCAGATTACTGCAGAAATGTGGTCTTCTAACTTGTATTTGTCCATGTCTTTTTACTTGCAGAAAGAAGGTTTCGACGGTTTTGCTTTATGGATGCGTAAACAGTCACAAGAAGAATTGCAGCATGCCTATGATTTAGCTGATTATTTGATTAAACGTGGTGGTACAGCTAGAGTGGATAGAATTGACGTTGTTCCAGAAGGCTGGGGTAGTGTGCTGGAAGTATTTGAACATGTATACAAGCACGAATGTCATGTATCCAGTTTGATTGATGAGTTGGTAAATGTCGCTTCTGAAGTAAAAGACAAAGCTTCACAGGATTTCTTGTGGGGATATGTTCGTGAACAGGTAGAAGAAGAAGCTACTGCACAGAACATTGTAGAGAAACTCAGAAAATGTGGAGACGCAGCTGGTATTCTGTATTTGGATGACAAACTTGGACAACGTAAATAAACCACGTTTTTCATGAAATATTCATCCTGGATGGAAGCGGAATGGTTTTTGCATCCATTCAGGATATTTTGTATCATAATTATACTATCCTTTTCGTTTTTCCGCTATAAATTTTATCTTTGTCCCCCGTTATCAACTAATATTAGCGTCCGAAAAATGGGGGATTTTATATTAAGAGGGTGGAACTGGTGTCGTCGTTTCCGGCATCGTTGCGGATACGGAGTACATTCTCCTACTGATTTCTTTTTTATTACGTTTGTCATTTACGAACGTTTACCATTCTATGCCTATGCGCCATTGCATCATCTGAGACGTGTAGTGGCTTTTTTGCCTCATTATCGGGAAAAGGTCGATAAGTTCTTGTTCCGTCTGATTAATCATCTTCGGCCTTCTGTAGTGTGGGAAGTGGGAACTGGCAGCGGAATGAGTACCCGTTATATGGCCGAAGCCCATACAGGCATGCAGGTCTATACGTTCTCAGAACAATCGGAAGATGCAGTGAGACGGATTCTTTCCGGAAAATCTTCTATTGATTATCTGACTGGAAACTGTGAGGCAGACATGGATAGGTTGCTCAAGGAGGGTGTAAAGCCGGAAGTGGTACATATCGCCCATACTCCAGCGTATAAGGAGATGTTTGAACGACTGATTCCACTGGCCGGTAAACATACTTGCTTCATCATCGGTAATCCTTATGCTACTCCAGAGAAGAAGAGGTGGTGGAAGGAAGTTATAGCAGATCCTCGTACGGGAATTACATTCGACCTTTATGATGTCGGATTGGTATTTTTTGATAAAGAGCGTGTAAAGGAACATCGTATCGTGAACTTTCTTTGACTTTAAGACCTTAAATATATGAAAATGACCAAGATTTATACCAAGACTGGTGATAAAGGTACCACCTCGCTGGTAGGAGGAGTACGTGTTTCAAAAGCAGATATACGTCTGGATGCATACGGAACCATAGACGAACTGAATTCTTTTATCGGGTTGTTAATTTCGGTAATGAAGGATGCAGAGCATGAAGAGTTGTTGCGCTTTGTGCAGCATAAACTGTTTTCATTGGGTTCTTATCTGGCTACCGACTTGGAAAAGACTACTTTCCCGGTAGAGAGTCATATCTCAGTAGAGAATGTGCAGTGTCTGGAACAGGCTATCGATGAGATAAACGCTTCTTTGCCGCCGCTTGCAGGCTTTATCCTTCCGGGAGGGAGTTATCCGGCTTCCGTTTGTCATGTCTGTCGTACAGTTTGTCGTCGGGCAGAACGTCGGATTCAGGCCTTAGAAGAAAGTCTTTCCTATGAATTGGAGGAGCAGGCAAAGTGTTTTGTGAACCGATTGTCTGATTATCTGTTTGTTTTGTCACGTCGGTTAAACAATTTAACAGACGAAAGCGAAATTTATTGGGATAAGCGTTGCGAGTGAAAGAATTTGTTATATTTTTGCGAATCAAAATAGAGAAGTAAAACTGTTTAAAATTATATACTATGTATTGGACATTGGAATTGGCCTCAAAGCTGGAAGATGCTCCTTGGCCAGCAACTAAAGACGAGTTAATTGACTATGCAATGCGTTCAGGTGCTCCACTGGAAGTAATCGAAAACTTGCAGGAAATGGAAGACGAAGGAGAAATTTATGAAAGTATAGAAGATATCTGGCCTGATTATCCGAGTAAAGAAGATTTCTTCTTCAACGAGGAAGAATATTAATAACCTACAGATAGGTTAAATAATTGAATATCAACGCGATAAACAAAGATAATTTGTTTGTCGCGTTGGTGTTTTAAGGCCTTTTAAGGTGTGATTTGTTTGTCTAAATTAGATTACTTTTACTTCACCTTAAGAGTGATTGTTATTAATGTCGTCCATCGGTTTAATAATGTATTTCCGAGTGTAATGCTCATAGAGATAAAGAAGCTACGTTCTATCTTTTTGGGAAAGTATGTAATTGAAGATAATGATGTATTTGAAAGTACATATTTAATATATTTAAATTTATTACTAATATTTATTTTGTTATCAAATGGCACAATATAAGCAGACCGAAATTACAAATGTTTATTGGGCATCAAACGAAGGTTTTAAAGGAGGACGAGATCCATTAGGTATTCAAAATAGCTCCATCGCTACTTATAGTAAATTACTTCCTGGTCTTACCAACTTAACAAGTCATATACGCTATTACAGCCTTTATTGTTGGTTGCTTAGTGAATATGACGAACTTGAAAAAGCAAAGAAAACAACTTTACATCAATATAATTTTATACGTCGTGCAGAATTGGCGATGGCCTTAATTATGAAGGATCAAGGTGTTGGGGCGGTTGTTGGGGCATTGTTCGTCTCACAAGGTAGATATCAGTTCAAAGAAGATGGAGTTTATGATATTGCTAATGGAGCTGATTATGAATCAAATGATAAATATTGGACTTTTAGGAGTGGAGCTTTGGGACAGTATTATCTTGGTTCTCTAGTATATTATGAACTGATTAAAGTTGAGGAGGAACGTTTTTATCTTAGGAATAAAGGAAAGGATTTAGCTGATGCTGTACGACATACTGTAGATGAAAGGATTTGTAGAATATATATAGAATGTATCCTGAATGGAAGTCTTGCAGAGAAATCTATTGAATATTTGCAGCCGTTAGCTCTTCATCGTATTGTTGTAGATTCCGAGGAGTGGTATAGACTTAACGAACTGTTAACAAAAAGTGATAAGGATTCTTCTTTACGTAGAGAAACAATTTGGTTGCTTCTAAACGATATGTCAAAGGGAGTAGATGTAAACAGTTTTGTAAAAAGCCGCTTTATGCATATGGATAAAGATTGTTGTATTCAAGCTTCTTTTGGATGGTATTTTTATTACTTGTGTGAAGGGCTGCATTATAGTATAGATTCTTTTTTTTCTCTTATACTCCATAAGATATATGAATTGCATAATCCGACGATGGAGCTTCTTATACAAAATATTATTGAGTCTTTACTGCCAGCTATAGAAATTGAAAATAATTATGCTTCTCTTGATGATTTGAGAAAAGATGTTGATAAAGGAATAGACATTATCTATGATGATTTAAGAAATGCTGTTGGCCTTAAGGATTATAACTTAGCTGCAACTTATGCAATTAAGCTGTTGTTAAGGATTTATACTGAATTTGAGAGAAATGTCAATCGGATTGAGGAGTTTGAAAATCAACATGATCTAAAACGGCAACGTGGTATACTTAGTGAAGGTGTTTTATTTTATGTTAAACGTTATCTTTCATGTTCTATACCTGAATTTATTAAGACTTTAATTGTTCAAATAATGCAAGAACATACAGTGATTGCTATTGCAAAAATGGGTAAAAGCAATTCAGATTTGAGAAAATTCATATTAGAAGATGGACGTGTTGTATTAATAGAGCAGCGCTATCCTATTGAAACTTCTCCACGTGTTAAATCTTTATTCAATTTTCTGCAAGATATGGGCTATTTTGATAATGAAAATAGATTAACAGAAGTTGCTAAAAAATTTATTGAGGACTATGGAAAAGAATGAACATACAATATTATTGGATATTCCAGGTGGTGGAAAAAATGGTAAATATCATTCTGCTCTATTAACTACTTATGCTATTGACTTAATTCATTTCGACAACCAAATACTGAATATGCTTCATCGTAAGCAAATATGTAGTGTGAATGTATTTGTGGATGCTAATCAAATGCAAAGGTCAATAGAATATGTAACTCCTTTCTATATGAGGAATATTGGTAGGGAATACTGTATAACAAGTATAAATTCTGTCGGCGCTTTTCATCCTAAAATTAATTTCTTTGTAGGAGACGAGTCTGTATTAGTTGTATTTGGAACAGGTAATCTGACTGTTACAGGTCATGGTAAAAATCATGAGGTCTTTACAGGGTTTATGATAGATGAAACAGACAGAACTCATCGTCCTCTAATAGAAGAATGTTGGAGATATTTAATTCAGTTTGTTGATCAGTGTGGTAATTTTGAGTGCAATAGAATTCTTCATGAAATACCAGATAATTGCATTTATTTAGATTCATCTTATAAGATTATTCCTCATAGTATGCATGAGGTCCAAAAAGGATTGTTCGCATCTCTGTTGTATAATGAGCCTAAATCTAGTATATTGCAACAAATTTCAAAATTAGTTCCATTGAGTGAAGTGCAAAAAGTCACAGTGCTAAGTCCTTATTTTGATGAAAATGGAGAATCTTTAATTACATTATCTAGGATTTGCCCTAATGCAACAATAAATGTTCTTATGCAAAAGGAATGTAGTCTACCACCTTGTAAATTACCTCCAAATGATAAGATTAATTTTTATGATTTTAATGAGACAAAAAGGGGTAAAATTACTTTTAAAGCATTTGATAGGCAGCTCCATGCAAAGATATTACATTTCAAAACGAATGATTCAGAATTCTGTATTATAGGGAGTGCTAATGCGACAATTGCTGGATTGGGTAAACTTAGCAAAAGAGGGAAAAACGAAGAATTTTGTGTGTTGTATTCTTCGAAAGAACGAGATTTTTTAACCTTGCTTGGTTTAAAAACAAGGAAAAAATTGGATATTCCAGTTGGTGAACTGGAACGACGTGTAGTTAATCCGGCTATAGGTGTAAATTGTATTATCAGGATATTATCAGCGCAATATGAATCTGGGAAATTATATATTACATGTGGAACTGATATTTCAAGTGATATACAAGTTGTTGTTGATAATGGAATAGATTCTTTTGTGTTTGAAATTGATAAGAATGCATATGGAAAGTATATACTTGATGTAAAGTTACGTACTACTCAATATATTTGTTTCCTTATTGACAGAAATAATAATCGTGTTTCTAATAAGGTCTTTGTCAACTGGATAGAATCTCTTGAAACAACTAATCCTTCACCAATGACTCGTAATCTAAATAGATTTATATCTAGTATTGAGAATAACGGTTATAATGGAATGGAAGTCGTAGATATACTTTCTGATGTAATGTGGAACTTGGTTAATAGTGTTGATAATATTAGTCCAAATATAAAACTCTCATCAGTTAATAAGAATAAATTAGATTCATCACTACCGAATTTGAAATATAATCCAGAATATGATAATGATGATGTAAAAAGTAGTAGTGTCTTAAAGATTGATCATACATCCAGACTTATTGAATGTATAGAAAATAGTATTAGGAAGAGAATTGATTTAATAAATGATGCTATTATGGATGAAGAAGAGGAGGGAATTGCGGAAACTAGTAATAATAGAGAGATTGAAGAACAGCAAGATATTTTAATAAATAAAAAACAGATAAAAGGCTATGGAGAATTATCTACTTCTTTATTAATAAAATACCAAAGAATGATAGATAAACGGTACGAACAGGTAAAAGCTACAGGAGAAAATAGCATTACTAGGGATGATTTGAATTTCTTCTCTCTATCGATATTTGCAGCAATAGAAATTTGTTATCTGAATAGATTTCGTTATAAATTTGATGAAAAAGCTAATTTTATGAAGAGTTGTCATCAGAAGATGTTATATGATGCTCTTGATAGGAGTATTTGTGTTGATGGTCTTAATTCTTTAGAGAAATTTGTTAGATTCTGTATGACAATGAAATTACCAGTATTAAAAGATGAGAATTATGATAAGGCCGTTTTTCGCACTGTGAAATATGCTATACTTTATGGAGCATTATTTTATAAATTTTCTAATCAAGAAACTTTATCCTTGATGGGAATACGTGTGTTAAAAGCGTTAAAAAGTTTGTTGTTGATTTTTGAAACGCCTTCGATAGAATTTTTATCAAAAGAATTAGAGCCATTGTCTAAAAAATACGATTTTACTTTTCGTATTAATCATATTGATAGTATTTTAGCACGACTTAATAGAGTATGATTCATACATCATAGATTGTGATTTATTTGTTTGTATATTTTTCTTTTAAATCGTATCAGACCGCCTTTGATAGCGTGGTTTGTTTGTCTAAACAACAATGCAATTTAGACAATTGCTTGAAAATAAGGAAGAAACAATTTCTTCAACGAGGAAGAATATTAATAGCCGTCAGGGCAGATTAAAAGATTAAATCTCAGCGGGATGAACAAAGTATATTTGTTTATCCCGCTGATGTTTTATAGTATTCCATCGGACTTTCTCAATAAAAGTTATAAACCCACGTTTTTCTCAACTTGTTTGATTCAAAATTTGTTCTTATTACAAAATGCACTATTTTTGTGCACAAAGAAAAGAATTGATAACCCGTTATTTTGTGAATTATGAAAAGATTGCTGTTGATGGCGCTGGCTGCTGCTATGCTGACTCCGGCTTGTGGAAATAATGCTGGTAAAGAAACCAAGGCGGAAGTGCAGGAGAGTGCAGCCATACAAGCCAATGTTACTCATCTGACTAAAGCCGATTTCCTGGCCAAGGTATATAATTATGAGAAGAATCCGAAGGAATGGAAATACGAAGGTGATAAACCGGCCATTGTGGATTTCTATGCCACTTGGTGTGGTCCATGTAAGGCTATCGCCCCGGTACTGGAGAAACTGGCTGCGGAATATAAAGGAAAGATTGTGGTCTATAAGATTGATACAGATAAGGAACCTGAGTTGTCGGCAGCTTTTGGTATACGTAGCATCCCGACCCTTCTGTTCATTCCGGCAAAGGGAACTCCTCAGGTGGCGCAAGGAGCCTTGTCTGAAGAAGCTTTGAGAAAGACCATTGACGAATTTTTATTGGGAAAGAAGTAAATTTCTGATAAGAAAAAATGAAGAGGGCCTGAAGTCGTTGGAATTTCAGGCCCTTATTGTATATTTTTATCTACGGTTGCTGTCTTCAATCAATTCACGGATTGTCTGGTTCAATTTCTTTTCTTTCAGTAATTGTTCCAGTGTGAGGTGCATTCTCCATCGCCAGTAATGCCGTGGATGGGCCGGTATGTTAATGCGCTCTCCTTCTATATCCGGATTGCGTAACTGCTCGTTGATGCTCATCCAGTCCTGCCATGCCAAAATGCAGAGCAGTGAAGGGCTTTTCAGGTGATGGAATACGATGTCCTTACAAAGCCATCCGGGAGCATGCGTTGGAATCTCTCCCTGATGGTGCATTTCCTGATGGTAGAAACGCTCCGTGAGGGCTGGGTCTTCTTCCCACCATCCGCGGAAAGTGGACATGTCGTGCGTACCGATGGTGCATACCGACAGGAACGGATAGTTTTCAGGGTGTCCGAAGTCTTCGTACATTTGTTTGGGCATGCGTTGGATTTCAAGCGAGAGTATCTGCAACTGTCTCATTACCCAGGGCACACATTCCGGAACCATGCCTAAATCCTCTCCACATACTAACATCGGAGTGGACTGGGTGAGCACCGGAAGCTTTTTCATGGCCTCCTGATACCAGAACTCATTGTGGCGCTGGTAGTAGTAATGATTGTACAGGTGGTTGAAGGCTCCCTGTTGCTTCCAGTTCAGCTGCTGGAATACGGAATCATTCTGTACGGCAATTCTGGGATGGAGTTTCTCGGTGTCGTGGTGGTCTGTGACGAACAGCACGTTGCTGATCAGGGAATAAAGTCCTTCTTTTAGTTTCAGGCTATCCTCGTCTTCTTTTCCATTGAAATAAGCTTCCACTTTTCGCTGGGTATCAAACTCCGGCAGTAATGCGTAGCCTCCTTTTCCGTTGGGCGTGATAAAATGTTGCCGTACGTATTCACTTTGTGCGCCGAAGACTTCTTCCAGTACCTTGTCGTTGATAAACGGCTGTGTCATGAAGTCCCGGTCCAGATTCAGACCAAAGCTTCTGATTTCATCCATGCTCAGGGGAAGAGAAGGGGAGAACTGTCCGAGCAGACCGTGTACCGAATGGTCGGGAATTTCCCAGATGCGGAAAAATCCTAAGATATGGTCGATGCGGTAGGCCGTAAAGTATTCTGCCATCTTGGAGAAACGGCGGCGCCACCAGCGGTAATTGTCTTTTTCCATCACTTCCCAGTTATAGGTTGGGAATCCCCAGTTTTGTCCGTTGACGGAGAAAGCATCGGGAGGAGCACCAGCCTGACCGTTGAGGTGGAAATAATGGGGTTCTACCCAGGCTTCTACGCTGGAACGGCTGATACCGATGGGAATATCGCCTTTCAGCAGAATGCCTTTTGCTCTGGCATACGTACTTACGGCAAGCAACTGCACGTGCAACTGGTATTGCAGGTAATAGTAGAAGGCGATTTTGGTGTAGGCTTTGTTTCCGGGCGTACACAGTCTGGCTATTTCATCGGCATCGTAAGTAGAATATTTCGGCCAGTGATTGAAGTCCGGTGTGCCATACGAGTCGCGCAGGTAGCAGAAAGCAGCATAAGGCTGAAGCCATTCCTCATTATGCTGGAAGAAGTTCAGGAAATCTTCCGAGGCAAGTACTTTTTTCCCTTCCATCTGGTATACTTTTCTCAGGTAGTCCATCTTCAGTTTGTTAGCCTTTTCATAATCCATCATGGGAAGGGAATTTACTTCGATGCGTGCTTTTTCGAACGCTTCTGCGGCTTTCTTGTCCTTCAGGGCTGGGAGCTGGCGAAGGTCGATGTACATCGGATGAAAAGCGTAGATGGAGATGCTGTTATAAGGATAAGAGTCAGTCCACGTGCCGCTCATAGTCGTATCATTGATGGGAAGAATCTGAATCGCTTTCTGTCCGGTCTCATCTGCCCAGTCAGTCAGTAGCTTCAGGTCGCCGA
This sequence comes from uncultured Bacteroides sp., assembly GCA_945965395.1. Classification (GTDB taxonomy): domain Bacteria; phylum Bacteroidota; class Bacteroidia; order Bacteroidales; family Bacteroidaceae; genus Phocaeicola. The sequence goes on along the minus strand of CAMFND010000068.1, from coordinate 30,908 downwards.
AGTCGCCTACGCCGCAACTGCCTTCCGATCGAAGGGAGAACACGGGAATGGCGCAGCCGGCTATCCGTTGCGGGGCATCGTCAAAGAATACTTCCGTTTCCATGGGCAGGTAGGTTTCTCCGCGTTGCAACGGTTGCAGAGGGAATATCCGGTTCGGGCGGGTTTCCCATTTCTCTACGGCTCCGGTCTCTTCATGAATGGCCACGAACTTATATTCAAAAGGATATTCCAATGAGGAGGCATCCAGTGTCAGGTGCCATACGTTGGGCTGCACTTCCTTCATTCGCAGCGGGCGACAGTACTCCCAATTACCCAGTGCTGCACAGCTACCGATGAGGCCCAGGCGCTGTCTGTGGCTACTCAGGCCGGGGCAAAGTGCGCGGAAGGTGATACACCTGCCGGTATTGTCAGACAAGCGGGAAGGTTGTTCTAGCGTATATGTATTGTTGAAAGCCGATGTATAGCGGTAGGCATCTTGTGGCAAATCTCTCCAGCAGTCTTCTACGAGGTAGTGCTGCTGTTGCAGGTTGCCCGGGTAGAAAGAATGAGGGATGGCGCCAAATTCCTTTCGTACAAGGGTGCCTTGACGGCTTACGGCATAACGGTAGCAGATAGGTTTGGAAGGGTGAAAGTCGAATTCTGCCTTTCCGATCCATTCTTCTCCGTTGCGGGTAGTCATTTCTACGGTATGTTGTATGTGATTCTGGCTGAGAAGCACGCACAGGCTTTCTCCCCAGACTGTACGGTATTGTATGCGAAAAGTAATTTTCATATCTTATGTATTAGTTGTGGCTCATAGTTTTGTCCAAAAATAATGAATCTCATGGATTCATGCAAATAAAAAACCTCCGGATGTCCTTTCGGCTTCCGGAGGTTCCCTCGTGTAAGATGTGAGGATGGATTTAATAATAATGAATTAAAAAATGAGATTATGCGTCGATATTTGCATACGTCGCATTTTTCTCGATAAATTCACGGCGTGGACCTACATCGTCGCCCATTAGCATGGAGAATATATAATCGGCTTCGGCCGCGTTTTCAATATTTACCTGTTTCAAGATACGGGTTTCTGGATTCATGGTAGTTTCCCACAGCTGTTCCGGATTCATTTCACCCAAACCTTTGTAACGCTGGGTGTGGATGCCTTGTTCGTTTCCTTCGCCATATTTCTGGATGAAAGCCTGACGGGCTTCGTCTGTATAGCAGTATTCGCTGATTTTACCCTTGCTGCATTTGTACAAAGGAGGAGTAGCGATATACAGGTGACCACCCTGAATTACTTCAGGCATATAGCGGTAGAACAGTGTCATGATCAGTGTGTCGATGTGAGAACCATCGACGTCGGCATCGGTCATGATGATGACCTTGTGGTAGCGCAGCTTGTCAATGTTGGCCTTTTTGCTGTCTTCCTCACCGTCCACACCGAAACGTACGCCCAGCGCCTGAATGATGTTGTTCACTTCATCGCTTTCGAACGCTTTGTGCCACATGGCTTTTTCCACGTTCAGAATCTTACCGCGCAATGGCAGGATGGCCTGGAACTGACGGCTTCTTCCTTGCTTGGCTGAACCACCTGCAGAATCACCCTCGACGAGGAAGAGTTCGCATTCTTCGGCTACACGGCTGGAGCAGTCGGCCAGTTTTCCCGGCAGTCCGCCGCCGCCCATCGGACTTTTACGCTGAACCGATTCGCGGGCCTTGCGGGCAGCCACACGTGCGGTAGCAGCCAGTACCACTTTGTCGACAATAATCTTGGCTTCTTTCGGATGTTCTTCCAGGTAATAAGTCAGGGCTTCTCCCACAGCCTGATTCACAGCACCGCTTACTTCGTTGTTACCCAACTTGGTTTTGGTTTGTCCTTCAAACTGAGGTTCTGATACTTTTACAGAAATCACGGCAATCAGTCCTTCGCGGAAGTCTTCACCTGAGATTTCTACCTTGGCTTTTTCAAGCGCCTTGCTTTCTTCTGCATATTTCTTCAATACACGTGTCAGTGCCATACGGAATCCGGCTTCGTGTGTACCACCTTCGATGGTGTTGATGTTGTTCACATACGAGTGAAGGTTTTCACGGAATCCGGTGTTGTACATAATGGCGCACTCGATGGGAATACCCTGTTTTTCGGTATTCAAGTAGATTACGTCATCAATAAGCGGTGTATTGTTGGAATTCAGGAAACGTACGAATTCTTTCACGCCTTCTTCTGAGTGGAACTTTTCCTGCTTGTAAGAACCGTCTTCCTCCTTCACGCGCTTGTCGGTCAGGGTGATGGTGATTCCTTTGTTCAGGTAAGCCAGCTCGCGCATGCGGGCCTGAAGAATGCTGTATTTATATTCAGTTACGGTGAAGATACTTCCATCCGGCCAGAAAGTCTGGCGTGTACCGGTAATGTCGGTTGTACCCACTTCTTTTACGGCATACAGCGGCTTTCCGCATTCATATTCCTGCTGGTAGATTTTTCCGTTGCGGAATACGTTGGTGGTCATGTGAGTAGACAAGGCGTTCACACAAGATACACCCACACCGTGCAGACCTCCGGAAACCTTATAGGAACCTTTGTCGAACTTACCTCCGGCATGAAGTACGGTCATTACGACTTCGAGGGCTGATTTTTTTTCTTTTTCGTGGAAATCGACCGGAATACCGCGACCGTTGTCTTGTACGGTAATCGAGTTGTCTTCGTTGATAGTTACTTCTATATGTGTACAATAACCGGCAAGGGCTTCGTCAATGGAGTTGTCCACTACCTCGTAGACCAGGTGATGCAAGCCTTTTTCGCTGATGTCGCCGATATACATGGCGGGGCGTTTACGAACGGCCTCCAGTCCTTCCAGCACCTGGATACTGCTGGCCGAGTAGTTGCTTCCGCTGTTCTGTGTCAGTTCTTCACTCATGTTTTTTCTTCGTTTTTTTAAGCTTTCAAAGATACTAAAAAAACTGGAACGAAGCGATTTTCAGCACTCTAAAAATCGTGAAAAAGACATGAACCGAATCTATACGACAAAAGGCCAGATGTAATCATCCAGCCTTAATATCTTTCTTGCGTCAAGCGTAGACTTAAGCCAATTTGCTGATGTGAGCAGCCAGTTTAGACTTCAAGTTAGCAGCCTTGTTCGCGTGGATAATGTTGCGCTTAGCCAGCTTATCCAACATTTTCTGTACACTAGGATACAATGCAACAGCTTCAGCTTTGTCTGTAGTTGCACGAAGTTTCTTCACTGCGTTACGCATTGTCTTAGCATAATATCTGTTGTGAAGTCTTCTTTTTTCTTCCTGTCTGATTCTTTTAATAGATGATTTGTGATTTGCCATCTCGACTAATCTTTAATATTGTTCTTGATTTTTGTTTATTATGTAGCCCGTGGGGGAATCGAACCCCCCTTTCAAGAATGAAAATCTTGCGTCCTAACCGATAGACGAACGGGCCATCCTTTATTTCAGGAAGAACTCCTGAAGTCTCACGAGGATACATATCTCTCGTTTGCGGATGCAAAGGTAGGAAGAATTTTGAAATCTCCAAAACATTCGCTCCTTTTTTTATGAAATTTGCTGCGTTTTTTTGAGTTCCCTTTCATTAAACGGAATTCCTTTTGCCGTTTTTTAGGTTTCTCGTGGCTGAACCTTATGTTTCCCTTCCGTAAAACTTACGGTTCCGCCTTGAGAAACGTAGGTTTCGCGGGAAGGAAACGGAAAAAGTGCCTCGTGGTGTGAAGAAAAAGTTTACGGGTTTTGTTTGTTTTGTATAGGGACTTTTTCTATCTTTCGTCCGCAAAAATGGATTTTATATTTAGGATAATTTGAAAGATGGAATGCTGTAAATTAAGGTCCGTCGGCCTGTATAATGGAAAGGTCTGTCTGGCAGAATGGGGAGATAAAGAAGGGGAGCCTTCTTCTTTCCAGGTGTTGGCTGAGTGTACGGAATTAGTGTATGTGCGTTTACGTACGTTGGAGGCGGTGGCCTCTTTTCGTTTTTTAGAGAGGGCTCTTGCCGTGATGGCGCATTATGACATGCCTGTTTTTGCCATGGCTTCTTCGGCTGGAAGTTTTTCTGTGGTGACGGGAGCGGATGCTTCTGCTTTGCAGAACGTTTGTAAGGAACTTTCCGTATTTGCGGAAGTGACGGTGGAGAAAGAGGTGGAAGTGATATGTGTACAAGAGACGGCTGAGCGCAAAGGGGAGATGTCGGAAAAAGGTCTGGTGACTTTGTTGAAGGATATTCCTCTGCTGATGGTATCTTCTGAAGAAGGTTCGGGCAGTGTTTCGCTGACGGTGCGGAGAAAGGACCGTGACAAAGTGCTGAATTTGTTCTTTGCTTGCTGATATGTTGCAGAAGTTGGATGGAGTAGTGCTGCACGTAGTCAGGTACAGTGACAAATCGAACATTGTGCATATCTATACCTGTCAGCATGGAAGTATGTCGTTTGTGATACCTGCCACGCGTTCGCGCAAGTCGCTGGTAAACGGGGCGTTGTTTCGTCCGCTTTCCTTGGTTGAGGTGGAAGCCGATGTGCGTTCCCGTACTTCTTTACCTCCGGTGAAGGAAGCAAGATTGTCTTATCCGTTGGAGTCAGTGCCTTACGACCCGTACAAATTAAGTATCGCGATGTTTTTGGCTGAGTTCTTGTCGCATGCCTTACGCGAGGAAGGGAAGAACGAACCGCTGTTTGCTTATCTGGTGTCGTCGATTCGCTGGCTGGATGCCTGCCGGAGTGATTATGCTAATTTTCATCTGGTGTTTTTGATCAGGTTGTCCAGGTTCTTGGGCTTTTATCCTAATCTGGAAGATTATCGGGAGGGAAGCTGGTTTGATATGCTGAATGCGTGTTTCGTAGAGAACAAGCCTTTGCACGGCATCTGTCTGTCTCCTGAAGAGTCGTCGCACATCTGTCAGCTGGCACGTATGAATTATGAAACAATGTTTCTTTTCGGTATGAACCGTATGGAGCGACAGCGTTGTCTGACTGTGATGATGGAATATTATCGTCTGCATCTTCCGGAATTCCCTGAACTGAAATCGCTTGATGTGCTGAAGGAACTTTTTGCTTGATGTGCGATAATGATAGAATAAGAAAAACGGGACTCTCCTTTTATTTGAGAAAAGAGAATCCCGTTTTTTTGATGGAGATATGAATGAGATTATCCCAGCAATTCTTTTACTTTGGCAGAAATTGCTCTACCTTCAGCCAGACCAGCCAGTTCTTTAGAAGCTACTCCCATCACTTTACCCATGTCTTTTCCGCTGGTAGCGCCTACGCGGGCAATGATTTCTTTCAGTTTAGCTTCCAGTTCTTCCGGAGAAAGCTGTTTCGGAAGGTATGCTTCAATCACGCGCACCTGAGCCATTTCCTCTTCTGCCAGGTCAGCGCGGCCTTGTCTTTCGTATACAGAAGCTGAATCTTTTCCTTGTTTCACCAGTTTCTGCATGATTTTCAGGGCTGCATCATCGGTCAGGGTATCGTTGGCACCCGGAGCGGTTTTTGCTTCCAGAAAACATTTCTTTACGTTGCGCAAAGTCTCCAGTCTGACTTTGTCTTTGGCTTTCATTGCCTCTTTGATATCGTTGCTAATCTGTTCAAATAAATCCATATTCATTATAAAGTTTAAATGTTGTTCTCTTTGTGATGTTTAGAAAGTAATCGTCATGGAGCCGGTGTTGGTTGTAGTTTCCGTTTCCGGTACAATCTTTTCTTCTGTAGTCGCTTTCGAACGGATATTCTCCAGTTCCATCTTGGTGCGCTTGTAGGTAGGAGTTGTTTCTACCATGCTGATGATATCATCGTTGGCCAAGTCTTCCTGACTGAAGATGTAGATGTTCGGACGTTTCTTGCGGATGCTGCTTTTCAGGATGCTCTTTCCGTAGTAGTCGCTTCGACGTTCGTCTTTCTTTTGCTCTTCTTCTTCCAGATCGTCCAAACGTTTCTGCTCTTCAAGTGAACGCTGTTTGAGCACATTGTCCATGCCCGGAACGTCTTTGATGCCGAATCCCGTAGCCAGAATGGTGAATTTCACTTTGTTTTCCAGCGTTTCATCAGTGTAAAGACCCCATTTGGTTTCTACGTCCTTGCCAAACTTGCTCATGAATTCATGGATTTCATCCATTTCACCCATCATCAGTTCGCTGTTCGGGCTATAGGTAATTACGAACAACACTTTCTTGGAGTTGAAAATATCGTTGTTGTTCAGCAACGGGGAATGAAGGGCATCGGTAATAGCTTGTGTGACTCTTCCTTCACCTTCTCCGTATCCTGTACTCATGATTGCTACACCACCGTCCTTCAACACGGTCTTCACATCGTTGAAGTCCAGGTTGATGATACCTCTCAAGGTGATGATTTCTGCAATACTCTTTGCGGCGATAGACAGTGTGTCGTCTGCCTTTCCAAAGGCATTCATTACACTGATGTCAGAATATACATCGCGCAGGCGTTCGTTGTTGATAACCAGTAGGGCATCCACATGCTTGCTCATTTCCTCCACTCCGTCAAGGGCCTGGTCGATTTTCTTGTTGCCTTCGAATAGGAACGGAATGGTCACGATACCTACGGTCAGGATTTCCATGTCCTTAGCCGTTTTGGCAATGATAGGAGCTGCACCGGTTCCGGTTCCACCTCCCATACCAGCCGTGATGAATGCCATGCGGCATCCGTCGTTCAGCATATTCTTGATGTCTTCGATGCTTTCTTCAGCAGCAGCACGTGCCTTGGCCGGACGGTTTCCGGCTCCCAGTCCTTCGCTACCCAGCTGTAGTTTCCGGAGCACGGGTGATTCTTCCAGAGCCTGGTTATCCGTGTTGCAGACCACAAATGTCACATCATGGATACCTTCTTTGTACATGTGATTGACGGCATTACCTCCTCCGCCACCCACACCAATTACTTTTATTATATGTGGAGAGTCTTTCGGAAAATCGAAAGGTACCATTGTTTCGTCTGACATAATCCTAATATGTTTATGTAAATGAATAATCAGTTATCTTTTAATATTTCATCTGAAAGGTTTGTAACTTTCTTGGCAAAGAGGTCAAACCAACTGTTTTCTTTTTTCTCCTTGTTGATTTTCTTTTCCAGTTCATTCAGTTCTTCTTCCTTTTCAGCGAGGTGCATGCGCCGTGCATTTTCTACTTCCTTCAATGCAGCTTTGTATTTTTTCTTGCTGAGAAGTAGACTGGCTTCTTCTACGTATGCAGTATATTCTTCCAGTCGTTTACGGTTACGTTCTTCTTCCTGACGTTTTTTCTCTTCATTGATTTTGCGGATGCGTTCAGCTTCTTCTTCCGCTTTTCTTCTGGCTTCTTCCGCCTGAATACGTTCGGCTTCTTTGCGTTTGGCTTCTTCTTCCTTTTCCTTCAAATCTTCAATGAAGTCGAGCTGGTGACCTCTTCGAGGGTCTACCTTGAGACAGTTTTCTTTACCTTCGGCCAGTAATCCAATCAGTGTGTTCTGTGTTCCGTCTTTTGGAATTTCAATGGCACCGTTCAGTGTAATGTTTCCTCCTTTGGCAATACGGATTTTTTCAATCTTGGTAATCTGTTTGAATGCTTCGTCCATGTTAGGCATGTTCGAAGCCCCACCGGTAAGAATCAGTCCGGCCAGCAATTTATCGCCGTATTCAGATACCATGATTTGATTCCATACATTCGAGATGATTTCATTTACACGAGCTTCCACGATGTATTCCAGTTTGTGGGCTGCAATGCTACATTTCCCTTCGATGCTGTATTCCTGTTCATCTACGGTTTCGTCATTTTCTGCCGGAGGTGTCAATGCACATCCGTAGCGGAGTTTCAGCTGTTCCGCATCTTCTTCTTCGATTTGCAGGCTGCAAATATCTTTGGTAATGTTATTGCTTCCCAATGGAATGACCGCCAGATGGCGCAGGATGTTGTTCTTATATACTGCCACAGTCGTTGTGTCTGCACCTAAATCTACGAGTGCACAGCCGGAGCGTTTTTCACTGTCAGTCAGTACCACGCTGGCGGTAACAACCGGCGAAAGGAAATAGTCTGCTATTTCGTATTTAGTCTGGTTGAAACACTTGGTAATTCTGTCTTTGAGCGTATGATGTGCGATAATATTCAAATAACGCCCCTCAATGCGGTCGGCTGAAATACCGACAGGTTCAGTCAGCAGATTGTTTCCTACTTTGTATTCCTGTGGTTCTACATCCAGAATCTCCTGATCTATCAGTGAGATTTCCCGGTTGCTTTCCATGAGTGATTCAATCAGCGCTTGTGATATTTTGGTGTCTTCTCCTAATTGCTTGGTCACATTGTTACGTGTGCTTCGTATAGACTGTCCGCCTATTCCCACATAGACTTTCTTGATGGAAGCCTGTAAATCTTCTTCCAGCTTCTGGATAACAGAAACCAGCACTTGGGTGGTTTTATCCAGATTGAAGATTGCTCCCTTCTTGATACAATCTGACGAAGGAGTATTGGCATAGGCAAGAATCTGGATACTTCCATCAGCATTCTTTTTGCCGGCAATTCCTGTGATGTGAGTCGAACCCAGTTCGATAGCTGCTATAAAATCTGTTACTGCCATATCTTAGTCTTCTTTTTTTGTTCCGATAATTTGATTGTTAAACTCAATACTGATTCGCTCATATTTGTTCCAGCCGATGCGGTTGAGCACTTTGCTGTAAAACGTTTGCAATTTACTGAATTTTTCTTCAAAATCAGTGGCTTTCCCTAAAAAAAGAATATGGTCGCCTACTCGGGGAACAATTTCCAGTTCTTTTTTCGGGGTTACGTTTATCTGTTCCACTTGGGCTTTCCAAAACGGATTGCGCTGGAGGTACATGCCTAATTCGTATAATTCCTGTTGAGCAAACTTTCGGTCAATAAAACCCGTGGCAACGGCTACATGAATTGGTTTTCCTGTGGCATTCATGATTTTCCCGGAATGGTCAATGTAGTAATTGTCCCCATTGCTGCTCATGACTCGTAAGAGAGGGATACGCTGGTAGATTTCAATTCCTACTTTCCCTCCCGAAGTGAGATAGCATTCAGCTCTGCTGATGAAAGGATGCTGTGACAGCACTTCCTCTAGCTGGCGGACATTGATTGTGCCAATACGCTTTTTTTCCGGGTATAGATTCTTCTGCTTTAGTAGTTTGGTTACTTCTGCTTCAGTGATAAAACCGTAGTCAATGCTGTCTTTAACAACCAATTCCATACCCTTGCAGACCTGATTTTCGGGCTTGCGATTGAATATAGTAACGGCCACTATGAGGTATATAGAGATCGCTACCAGAATGCAGAGTATGAGAATTCGTTTAATCATCTATCTTTTAGTAATTCATAAATTTGTGGAACGTAATTGTCTATGTCTCCAGCTCCAAGCGTGATGAGTACGTCCAGCTTTTTATTTTTCAGTACTTCCATAATCTGCTCTTTGGAACACATACTTTTTTCTATGCCTGGGCGTAAGTTGTCATAGATAAGCTGACTGCTTACTCCTGGTATCGGGGCCTCCCGGGCTGGATAAATATCCAGCAGAATCACTTCATCTAAGAGTGACAGGCTATGGGCAAAATCCTGGTAGAAATCGCGGGTACGCGTGTAAAGATGAGGCTGGAACACGGCCGTGATTTTCCGGTTAGGATATAATTTGCGGATAGAGCTTACACTCTGTCGGATTTCTTCCGGATGATGTGCATAATCACTCAGAAAGACGATGTGTGAGTTTTTTATCTTGAAATCAAAACGACGGTCCACGCCTCTGAATTGTGGCATTGCGGCCTTTATTTCTTCTGTGGTGGCACCTCCGATTTGTGCTAAAGCCATAGCGGCAATACCGTTTTCAATATTGACAAAGACAGGCATTCCTAGCTGCACGTTGGTGATGTTGCCTAAAGGAGATATGTAGTCGAAATAAATTTCACCGTCATCAATACGGATATTTTCGGCATGGAAGTCTCCTTTTTCGGTAGAGTAGGTGTATACGGTAACTCCCGGCTGTACATCGGGTTTCAGTTCCAGTCCTTCCTTGATTATCAGGTATCCGTCCGGACGGATAAGTGAGGTATACTTACGGAAACTTTCCAGGTAAGCTTCGTGCGTACCGTAAATGTCCAGATGGTCTGAATCGGTGGCAGTAATAACCGTAGCATACGGAGTCAGCCAGTGGAATGAACGGTCGAATTCGTCTGCTTCGATAACTACATAGTCACTTTTATCCGACAGTAGAAGGTTAGTCTGGTAGTTCTTGGAAATACCTCCTAAAAATGCATTGCATCCCACGTGCGAATGGTCCATCAGGAAAGCTGCCATGGTAGAGGTGGTTGTTTTTCCATGAGTTCCGGCTACGCACATTCCTTTCTCAGTCTGAGTCAGCATTCCCAATACCTGGGCACGTTTGTGAATCTCAATCTGATGTTCCTGAAAATAAACCAGTTCTTTATGGTTTGCAGGAATAGCAGGTGTGTAGACCACCAGCGTGGTTTCCGGATGAAGAAATGCTTCCGGGATGAGAGACACATTTTCTTCATAATGGATGTCTGCTCCTTCTGCAATTAGTTTCTCTGTCAGCTCGCTTGGAGTGCGGTCATAACCGCCTACTTTTTTCCCTTTTGACAGGAAATAGCGTACCAGGGCACTCATGCCTATGCCTCCGGCTCCAATGAAATAGACTGCCTGTATGGTATTAATGTTCATGATTTTCTTTGTATTTTAACGCTAGCTTGCAGACTTCCTTTGCGATGATAGTGGCAGAGTCCTTGATAGCCAGTTTAGTGATGTTGCTACTTAATTCTTTCAATAAATTGGGCTTGTGAACCGCTTCGATAGCGGTATCCAGCAGTTTTTGAGTTGCTTCGCTATCTTTAATGTAAAGTGCTGCATTTATGTTGACAAGTGCCAATGCATTTTTTGTCTGGTGGTCTTCTGCTACATTGGGAGAAGGTACCAAGATGACTGGTTTACCTAACAGACAGAATTCTGAGATAGAACCTGCACCTGCACGACTGATTACCACATCTGCAGCACTATAAGCTGCAGCCATATCGGATATGAAGTCGGTTACGTGCAACATTGGAAGTTCCCCGTAAGCCTTTACAGCTTGTTTGGCTTCATTGATATAGATTTTCCCGGTCTGCCAGATAAACTGCACTCCTGATTCTTTGATTTTGTCGAATCCCTGCATCATGCAGTTGTTGATTGTGCGTGCTCCCAAGCTGCCTCCGACAATTAGAATGGTCTTCTTCTCGGGGTCTAATCCGAACGAGCGGATTGCTTCTTCACGTGATATGTTTTTGCTCAACAACCCTTGTCTGACTGGGTTTCCTGTCAGAATGATTTTGTCTTTATCAAAGAACCGTTCCATTCCTTCGTATGCCACGCAAATCTTTTCTGCTTTTTGAGCCAATAACTTATTGGTGACTCCGGCATAAGAATTTTGTTCTTGTATCAGCGTGGGAATACCCATCATGCCTGCCATTTTCAGGGTAGGACCACTGGCATAGCCTCCTACGCCTACAGCTGCATGAGGCTTGAAGTCCTTTATGATTTTACGGGCCATCAGCTGACTTCTGAACAACTTGATAAGTACGCTGATGTTTTTCAATAAATGCTTTCTATCAAATCCAGCGACTGGCAATCCGATAATCTTGTAACCTGCAGCAGGAACGCGTTGCATTTCCATTCGTCCTTCTGCCCCGATAAATAAAATCTCAGTGTCCGGATATAATTCCTTTATGGCGTTGGCTATGGAAACAGCGGGAAAAATATGTCCTCCCGTGCCACCTCCACTTACTATGATGCGTAATTTTTCTTCCATATTCTTATGTGATTTACCTGCAAAGGTAAGAATAAACTTTTAAACGGATTTCTCCTGTGGTATGATATTATTTTCTGGAGCAACCTCCTGAGATTGTTCTGTCTGTTGTGCGAGTAATTCTTCTGCCTGCTGACGTTTCATGTCATTTACATATCGGCTGATACTCAGAATCATTCCAATGTAAACACAGTTGACGAGAGTCGATGTACCTCCTTTACTGATAAGTGGTAAAGGCTGTCCGGTGACTGGCATGATTCCTACGGCTACCAGCATATTAAATGTGGCCTGCAATACAAGCAGAATCCCAATGCCTGTAACCAGAAATACGTAATATGACTTGTCACAGTTTCTGGCTATTTTGGCAATTCTCATCAGAAGCAGGATGTAAAGAATGGCAACGAAAGCTCCTCCTACAAGTCCCAACTCTTCGATGATGATGGCATAGATAAAGTCGGAAAAAGCTTGTGACAGGAAATCCCGCTGTACACTGTTTCCCGGACCTTTCCCTAAAATGTGGCTACTTGCTATGGCAATATTGGCATGGGCTATCTGTGCATCATTGTCGATGTCGAATTTGGCCGCCGGTATTTCACTCTCATCAAAATGATTGTTCAAGCGGCTTTGCCAGGTTACCATACGATGAAGCCCGATTTTATCCCAGGCTTCCCCCGGAATATATTTGATGGTTCCTACACCAATGATGATGCAGGCAAACCCGATGCTTGCAAGTAATCCGAGTTGCTTGAAAGGGACTCTTCCTACAAACATGAGTAGGAAAACACTTCCCGCCAACAAGACTGCCGTGGAAAGGTTTTCACTTACAATGAGTCCACAAGTAGCAGCCGTAATGCCGCATATATACTTGAAAGCCTTTTTGTTGGCTCCATTTTCTTCCTGCATGCGTGAAAGAATGAATGCGACAGTAATGATGGTTGCCATTTTGGCGACTTCTGAGGGTTGGAACTGAATGAAACCTAAATCAATCCATCGTTTGGCTCCATTGGTAAGGGCTCCAATCACGAATACGGCTATCAATAATACCCATGATATAGGTAGTAAAGCGATAAAAGTCTTAAACCAGCGACAGGGAATATTATGCACAATCCATACAGCGATGGTACCAACCATCAGTAAGGTCAGATGGTTGGTAATCGGTCCCCAGTGGTCTCCACTTTTATAGGTAAGCGTACTGGATGCACTAAATACCTCTACAATGGATATCAGGCAGAGGAACAGATAAATAATCCAGATAGCTTTATCCCCTTTAAAAAAGTTTTTTAGCAAATCCATGTGCTATAATTCTAACTTTTTAATGATGCTTATAGGTTTCTTACACACTCTTTAAACTGGTCGCCTCGGTCCTCATAACTTTTAAACAGGTCAAAGCTTGCACAGCACGGACTCAGCAACACGGTTTCTCCTTTTTTTGCCATGTTGTAGGCCGCATTTACTGCATCAGGCATACTCTGTACGTCTACAATCGGAAGGCCAAAGTTGCCGAAAAAGTCGTGCAATTTTTCGTTATGAAGTCCCAAGAATATCAGTCCGCTACATTTCTCTTTTACAAGGTCGGCGATCTCATTGTAGTCATTTCCTTTGTCTTTTCCTCCCAAAATCAAAACTGTTTTGGTTTTCATACTTTGAAGGGCATACCAGCATGAATTGACGTTCGTAGCTTTTGAGTCGTTGATATAATCCACTCCTTTTACGCGTGCTACCTTTTCCAGTCTGTGTTCTACGCCTTTGAAGTCATTCAGCGCTTCGCGGATGCATTCTTTGCGAATACCAGCAATGTTAGCAGAGATACCGGCAGCCATGGAATTGAAGAGGTTGTGAGTTCCAGTCAGAGCTAATTCTTCCTGTTCCATGTTGAATGCGATAGGACGAGTGAAATACACCTTGTTTTCTTCGGTAAAGGCAGCAACTCCCTCTTCGTTCTTTTCAGCGAATGGGAAGTATTGTCCGTGAATACCATATTTATGAAGTTCCTTCTGTATGATAGGGTCGTCGTTCCAGAAAATGAAAGCATCATCATCCGTTTGGTTCTGGATAATGCGGAATTTGGCATCCACATAATTCTGCATTTCGAATCCGTAACGGTCCAGATGGTCTGGAGTAATGTTCATCAGCACGGCAATATTGGCATGGAACTTATACATGTTGTCGAGCTGGAAACTGCTGAGCTCAATGACATAGTAGTCATAATTACATTCAGCCACCTGATAAGCCAGGCTTTGTCCGATATTGCCTGCCAGTCCCACATTCAGGCCTGCTTTCTTGAAGATGTGATAAATCAGTGAGGTTGTGGTGGTTTTCCCATTGCTGCCTGTGATACAAATCATTTTGGCATTGGTATATCGGCCTGCAAATTCAATCTCCGAAATGATGGGAGTACCCTGATTCTTTAATTTCAGAATGATAGGAGCATCATTGGGAATTCCCGGGCTTTTAATCACTTCATCCGCATTCAGAATCAACTCTTCTGTGTGTTTACCTTCTTCCCATTGAATACCTCTTTCGTTCAACATTGCTTTGTACTTGTCCTTGATGAGGGACATGTCTGATACAAATGTGTCAAATTCTTTTTTCTGTGCCAGGACAGCGGCACCAGCTCCGCTTTCTCCTGCTCCTAAGATGACAATTCTTGCCATTGCTTTATCTGATTTTAAGTGTGATTATCGTAATTGCTGCTAATACAATGGTTACAATCCAGAAGCGGACTGTAATCTTGGACTCATGGAATACGCTGTGAGGGCGTGTGATCAAATAAGTACAGTTGGGGTCGAGCTGCGCCAGGGTCGTACGGAAATGGTCGTGAATCGGTGAGCGCTTGAATATACGCTGTTTGACTCCTTTTTTCTTGCCGCGCTGGAAATACTTCACTTGAAGAATAACCGACAGGTTCTCGACCAGGAATACTCCACATAGAATAGGAATTAATAACTCCTTGTGTATGATGATGGCAAATACAGCGATAAGTCCTCCAATAGTAAGACTTCCCGTATCGCCCATGAATACTTGTGCAGGGAAGGCATTGTACCATAAGAAACCAACCAGTGCTCCAATGAAGGCACAGATAAAAATTACCAGTTCCTCACTTCCTGGAATATACATGATATTCAGGTATTCTGCATATTCTATGTGACTGGATACATAGGCCAGTATCCCTAAGGTAACCCCGATAATGGCCGAGTTCCCGGCTGCCATGCCATCCATACCATCGTTCAGGTTGGCTCCATTGGAAACGGCTGTGACCACAAAAATGGTGATGAATACAAAGACAATCCATCCGGCATCTTGTGCATGCTCTCCTAAAAATCCTACAAAGTCAGCATAATCCAAGTTGTTGTTCTTGAAGAAGGGGATTGTTGTCTTGGTTGATTTCTCATCCACAGGTTTATGGACCACGTCAACCACACGACCGTCTTGTTGGATTTCAATGTTCTCTCGTATTACTACATCCGGACTCAAGTACAGAGCCAGACCAACAATCAGTCCTAGACCTACCTGGCCGATGATTTTAAATTTGCCATGAAGTCCTTCCTTGTCTTTCCGAAAAACCTTGATGTAGTCATCCAAAAAGCCTAAAGTCCCGAGCCACAGGGTAGTAACCAGCATCAATATCATGTAGATGTTATGCAATTTACCTAATAACAGGCAAGGAATCAGAATGGCTACGATGATAATGATACCTCCCATTGTTGGGACACCAACCTTATTGACGTTAAAAGGGTCAATGGACGCATCACGTTGTGTCTCTGTAATCTGTTTCTTTTTGAGCAGGTTAATGAAATATTCTCCAAAGATGGCAGAAATCAATAAGGAG
Organism: uncultured Bacteroides sp.; assembly: GCA_945965395.1. GTDB lineage: Bacteria > Bacteroidota > Bacteroidia > Bacteroidales > Bacteroidaceae > Phocaeicola. The sequence goes on along the minus strand of CAMFND010000068.1, from coordinate 15,305 downwards.
AGGATGACAGCCATTAATGAACGGAACGATACGTATCCGAACATTCGTGCTCCCGGAAAATTGAATTGCTCTAAATATTGAAATAAATAATATAACATTGTCTTGCCTCTGTTTTTTAAAGTTCTCCTTTGAATATTTCGTCCAATACTTCTTTGTCGTCAAAATGTGATTTGACACCCTTTACATCCTGATAAGTTTCGTGTCCTTTTCCGGCAATCAGGATGACATCTTGCGGTTGGGCCAACATACATGCGGTACGGATAGCTTCTTTGCGGTCGACAATGCTGATAACTTTTTTCATGTCCTCCTTGCTAAGTCCTGCTAGCATGTCATTGATGATGTCTTGCGGCTCCTCGAAGCGTGGATTATCAGAAGTGATAATTACTTTGTCACTTCTTTGAGCTGATTCTTTTGCCATTAAAGGACGTTTTCCTTTGTCACGATTCCCTCCGGCACCTACTACCGTAATGACTTGTCCTCTTCCTCTTAACACTTCATGGATGGCTTCCAATACGTTTACTAATGCGTCGGGTGTATGTGCATAGTCTACGATGGCCGTATAGCCTTTGGGAGAACGTTTGGCATCGAAGCGTCCGGAAACAGGGCGAAGCATACTCAGTTTTACCAATATATCTTCCGGGCGTTTCCCTAACAGGCAAGCTGCTCCATATACAGCCAGCAGGTTGGATGCATTGAAGCGTCCGATAAATTGTACGTTTACTTCGCGGTTATTAATGTCAAGCAACATTCCGTCAAAACTGTCTTCCAGTACTTTGCCTTTGAAATCGCATAAAGAATGTAGTGAATAAGCAGCCACTTTGGCTTTGGTGTTTTGTGCCATGATTGTACCGTTCTTGTCATCCAGGTTAGTCAGCGCAAAAGCCTGTTTCGGAAGATTGTCAAAAAATGCTTTCTTGGCTTTCAGGTAATTTTCAAATGTCTTGTGGTAATCTAGGTGATCACGGGTAATATTCGTGAAAATACCACCAGCAAAAGTCAGGCCACTGATACGTTTTTGTACTACAGAATGTGAACTGACTTCCATGAATACATATTTGCATCCTTCATCAGCCATACGTCCCAGCAACTGATTCAGTGTAATCGGGTCTGGAGTAGTATGGTCAGTAGGGATGGCCTCTCCGTCAATGTAATTGCACACTGTAGAGATTAATCCGGCCTTATATCCAAACAAACGGAACATATTATATAATAAGGTAGCAATGGTCGTTTTTCCGTTAGTACCAGTTACTCCTACTAATTCCAGTTTGGAAGTCGGGTCTCCATAGAATGTAGTAGCAAGTTTGCCAACGGCTTCTTCTGTGTCTGACAATTGTACATAAGTCACATTAGATTCAATTTGTACAGGCAGCTGTTCACAGACGATTACCGTTGCTCCATTCTCAATGGCTTTGGAAATATAGTTATGCCCGTCAGCTTGCGTTCCTTTTACGGCTACAAACATGAATTCGTTTTGCACCATGCGTGAATCCATGTGAATACCATTTACCTCCAGGTTGGTATCTCCTATGATTTGCTGTGCGTTGACAGCTTTTAGCATATTCTCAAGTTTCATTGCTTTCTAGTTTAATGTTAATGTTATTGTTTGTCCTTTATGTAAATAAGAGCCTGCATTCAGGCTTTGTCTGATTACCTTTCCTGTACCTGACAAACGTACGCGGAGACCTTTGCTTTCCAATAAATAGATTGCATCTTTTGCTCCCATACCTCTTACGTTAGGTACTAAATTCTTTTCCATGTTTGTTCGCTTTAATTCAGCATAAGTCGTTGTGCAGTTCGCTTTCCCCCAGATAGGAGTATTGCTTTTCGGTATGCTTGAACTGTTACTTTGGATATTCAGATTCTGTAACACATAAGATGCTTCGCGCAAGTCACCATTCTTTATTTCAGGAATAATTACTGAAGTAGAGTCTTTTGCTGAGGCTAAATCCTGATACAGATGCTTGGCATAAATACGCTCAGCAATTCGGCTGAATACGCTACCAGCCTGCAAACCTCCTGATGCAGGACCATGTGGTATCTGAATGGACACCATACAACTGTATTTAGGTGCTTCAGATGGGAAATAGCCGCAGAAGCTGACTAAGTAACTTACTCCTCCAGCTTTGTATCCAGCTTTTCCTTGAGAAACTTGGGCGGTACCTGTTTTTCCGGATACACTAAACTGTTTACTTCCGGCAGGTTTGGCCAGTCCTTCAGAAACCACCTTTCGCAGAATCCCTTGAATCATAGTAAGGGTAGTGTCTGAACAGATTTTAGGATTTACAATCTCTGTAGGAAATTCTTGTATGATTTCTCCGTCTTTTGCGATAGCCTTTACAAACTTAGGCTTGACCATGACTCCGTTATTGGCTATGGCATTGTAAAAATTCAGCATATAGATAGGAGGAATCATCGTTTCATATCCGATGCTCATCCAAGGCAAGGAGGTTTTGGCGAAGTATCGTTCTTTAGGTCCCAATATACGAGGACTTGCTTCTCCTACAAAACCTAAATTTAAAGGTTTGTCAATGCTCATGCGTTTCAGCCCATCTATAAATTTCTGTGGATTGTCTCCGTAGAATTTGTCGATGATGCTTGATACGCCGACATTGGATGATACTTCCATGATTCTGGTTACATCTATTTTTCCATATCCGCCTTTATACCAGTTCCAGTCTTTCATGTTGCTTCCGTGCATATTGACCACACCATTACCCGTATCTACCATGTAGTCGGGAGTAATGAATTTATCTTCCAGAGCTACCATGATTGAAGCAGTCTTGAAGGTAGAACCCGGCTCCATCAAGTTACTTACGGCGATATTTCGCATCTCATAATAGTTCCCGTCACCAGCTCGGGTCATATTTACGTTGGCCTTTACTTCTCCAGTTGCTACATCCATGACAATGGCTACTCCAAACACGGCTTCAAGATTCTTTAGTTGGTCTACAAGGGCCTTTTCGGCAATATCCTGCATGTCGACATCAATTGTGGTAATTATATCACAACCATCTACGGCAGGTTTGTCGATGATGTTCAGATATTTGTTCATGACTTTCTGACGGTGAGTAATACCATCCTGTCCTTTCAAGATAGAATCGTATGTCAATTCTATTCCGTTCTTTGCTCCCAATGCAACATCCGGATACATATCGCCTAACGTACGTGCCGCCAATGAACCGAATGGCTTTTTGCGCTGGTTGAAAGCCAGTTCATGAAATCCTCCTTTAAATTTACTTAAGTTGAATACGGGTAATTTCTTGGCTTCTTTGTATTCAATGTAAGAAATACGTCGTGGATAGAGAAGGTAGTTCCGGCTCTTCTGCCGTCTGCCTTTCAAGATGTGCTGGCGGAATTCCTTTGCGCTTTTATCAGGAAAGATTTGATGAAGTCCTTCGCATATTTCCGTCAGGTGGTTCATCAGCATGGTGTCTTTTGTTTCTCCACCTGCCTTGAAATCCATGTAAATCTTATACTCTGGCAGACTGCTGGCCATCAGTTTCCCATCTGCAGAGATGATATTGCCTCTAGTGGGATGAACAATCACATTTTCTTTGATGAAACGGTCAGCCACATCCTTCCAGTATTGTCGCTCTGCAAACATGATAATTGCTGCTTTTGCAATGATAGCAATAGCCAGCAACGCCATGATGAATACAATAAGCGTATATCGTAGTATGATATTTTTTTGTCCAGGTACCATTTTAATCCTTGTTTTTTATTAGATAGGGCGGGGTGGAAGCTGTTTCCAGTGGAGTCCCTTCAGTAGAGATATACTCTTCAATGCGCGACTGGCGGCTTTTTTCCGTTAGTTCAGAGGAAATAGTCAGTGCGTCATATTTTGTATCGATTAATTCCTTTTTCAAACGGTCTATTTCAATCATTTCCTGCTGACTGGAATAGCGGTTGTCTATGTACAGGATGACAAGAATCATAATCAGTATGATTAAGTTAGCCTGTTTTCTCATCAGGTGTACCAGTACTTCTCCTCCTAATATGCTTCTCCAAGTAATATGTGGAGTTTCTTGTGGTGTCATTTCTTGGTGTTCCATGTGTTACTTCTTTTCTGCAATCCTCAGTTTGGCGCTACGTGAACGTGGGTTACGCTGTATTTCTTCTTCGCTGGGGGTAATAACCTTATTGTTGATTAATTTGAACGGAGTTTCTACGTTTCCGAAAAAATCCTGTTTAGCCTTTCCTTCAATGTTGCCCGTTTTCATGATGTTTTTTACCATGCGGTCTTCCAGTGAATGATATGTAATAACTACCAGTCTTCCTCCCGGTTTGAGCACCTCAGTTGCGGCATAAAGCATTTCTTTCAGTGCTTCCATTTCTTGGTTTACTTCTATTCGAAGTGCCTGAAAAACTTTGGCTAACTCTTTCTTTTCTCTTTCTCTTCCGTAAAGTGGTTTTACAATTTCAATGAATTCTCCTATGGTTTCCACTGGCTTTTGTGCTCTAGCCTTTACAATCGTGGCAGCCAGTTTACGACTGTTTTTCAATTCTCCGTAAAGATAAAACAAGTCAGCTAACTTTTCCTCCTCATACGTGTTGACAATATCGGCGGCAGTAATGCCCGCACGTTTGTTCATTCGCATGTCCAGTTTTCCGTCAAATCGGAAAGAAAAGCCTCGCTCTGAGTCATCAAAATGGTGAGATGAAACACCTAAATCGGCTAAGATTGCGTCTACTTCTTCCACTCCGTAATAGCGAAGGAAATTGTGCAGGTAGCGAAAATTACTTCTAACAAAAGTAAAACGTTTGTTGTTGATAATATTTCTTTCTGCATCGGCATCCTGGTCAAAGCTGAACAGCCGGCTCTTGCTGTCCATGTGTCGCAATATTTCTCTGGAATGTCCTCCTCCCCCGAATGTCACATCCACGTAAATGCCTCCAGGTTGAAGATGCATGCCTTCAATGCTCTCCTGTAATAATACTGGTATATGATATGTAGATTCTGTTTTCTCCATGCGATTTTCTTGTAAATTCACCTTATTATATATCAAGCGGTAAAATTAGAAATTTCCATAGAATCATGCATCATGTTTTCTATAGAAAATTTGAATAAGTTATCAACAGCTTATTCTATCTGTGCAAAACAAGGAAGAAACTTCAAAAACTTGTCTTAATGAAATCGGTTCCATAATTTTTTTGTTTGTATAAGTGTATTTTTTGTCATAAAATGAGTGTCTTTTCAAAAGATGAGTTACTTTTGCAAAGTAAACTTTTGTAGAATGGGTGAAAATTCAATATTTTTAATTGACATTGATAAAGTATTGAGAGATAAAGCCGGGAAAAAAGCTAATCGTATACCGCGTTTTTTAGTGTCATACTTAAAGCATATTGTGCATCAGGATGAAATTAATGTGTTCCTGAAAAGTGTTGCCGACAAGACTGGTGTGGATTTTCTGGAGGCTTGTATGGGATTCCTTGACATTAAGCTGGAAGTGAAAGGGATAGAGAATCTTCCGTCCGATGGCTTGTGCACGTTTGTGTCTAATCATCCTTTGGGGGGACAAGATGGTATCGCCTTGGGTTATATATTAGGCAGGCATTACAATGGTCACATAAAATACCTTGTGAATGATTTGCTGATGAATCTTCACGGGTTGGCTCCCTTGTGTATTCCTATTAATAAGACCGGCTCCCAGTCACGTGACTTTCCTAAGATGGTAGAGGCTGGCTTCCACTCTGATTCTCATATTATTATGTTTCCGGCCGGCATCTGTTCCAGAAGACAAAAAGGAGTGATAAAAGATTTGGCGTGGAAAAAAACTTTTATCTCTAAAAGTGTGGAAACACAACGAGATGTCATTCCCGTACATTTCGAAGGGAGAAATTCCGATTTCTTCTACAATTTGGCCAATCTATGTAAGTTTTTAGGGATTAAGTTTAACATAGCCATGCTTTATTTGGCTGATGAAATGTTTAAAAACCGTCATAAGACCTTTAAGGTAACAATTGGCAAACCGATTCCCTGGCAGACGTTTGATAAATCACGTTCAGCAACAGAATGGGCGGACTATGTAAGAGAGTTAGTTTATAAACTGTGAAAAGAAAATACGATTTAATCATTGGATTATGGAAGATATAATTGCTCCGATTGACAAAGAAGTTCTAAAATCGGAACTAACGGAAGACAAGCGCTTAAGATTTACGAATAAGAGCAACAACGAGATTTACATTGTTACATGGAAGGATGCGCCTAATGTGTTGAAGGAAATAGGACGTTTGCGTGAAATTGCATTTCGTGCTGCCGGAGGAGGAACTGGAAAGTCAATGGACCTTGATGAATATGACTTGATGGAAAACCCTTATCAGCAATTGATTGTATGGAATCCTGAGGCTGAAGAAATCCTGGGTGGCTACCGTTATCTGCTGGGAGATGAAGTTGAATTCGATGCTGAGGGAAAGCCTTTGCTGGCAACGGCTCACATGTTCAATTTCTCCGAGAAATTCTTGAAAGATTATTTGCCTACTACGATAGAATTAGGACGCTCTTTCGTGACACTTGAATATCAGTCCACTCGTGCAGGTTCAAAAGGACTGTTTGCCTTGGATAATTTATGGGATGGTTTGGGAGCTTTGACAGTCGTAATGCCGCAGGTGAAGTATTTCTTTGGAAAGATGACCATGTATCCCAGCTATGACCGTTTTGGACGTGATATGATTCTTTATTTCCTGAAGAAACATTTCAATGATAAAGATAAGTTGATTACTCCGATGCACCCTTTATTGATTGAAACCGATGAGAGGGTACTTGAAGAACTGTTCTGTTATGATACCTTTAAGGAAGATTATAAGGTATTGAATACAGAGGTGCGCAAGTTGGGCTATAACATTCCTCCTTTGGTGAATGCCTATATGAGTTTGTCGCCGACCATGCGTATGTTCGGTACGGCTATTAATGATGGTTTTGGCGATGTGGAAGAAACCGGTATTTTGATTGCCGTGGATGAGATTCTTGAAGAAAAGCGTGTACGTCACATCGAATCCTATCTGCGTGAACATCCGGAGGCTCTGCAGATAACTTCTGGAGCCAATCCGGTGGTAAATAAAACGCAGAAATAATAATATTCTTTATAGAGCAGGCAGGCTGTTCCCGTTTATTTTTCGGTATAGGTCAAGTGCATAGACATCTGTCATGCCGGAAATATAATCGAGAACAGCCTGAATTTTTTCATATAAGGTAGGAGCCTGGATATGATATTGGCTGGACACTCGATTGATTAACAGCTGGGAGTACGCCTTTTCAGGGTATCTTACGGCTTCAATCATTAAGTCGACCAGTGTGGTGATTACTTGGTAACCGGCCAGTTCAATGTCGACTACATCTTTTGAGCAATAAATTTTTTCAAAAGCCGTATGTGAGCAGTTTTCATAGGCCTCTTTGACTCTTGAACTGAGCTTCTGAATCAGCGTTCCTTGAAATTCACCTTTTAGAATTTCCTCTTCATGCAGAATGAAGGTGTGTACGCATTCACTGATTAATACTCCGATGGCTGATGAACGCAGGTAGGCTATTTGCTCGTTGGTATCGTCCACCATTTTGCATATCGACTGAATATGGTTTAACTTCTCGGGTGCAAAGAAACGTAAATACAATTCTTTAGTCTCCTGTGTAGTCAGTATTTTTAGTTTATGCGCATCTTCTATGTCCATCATCTGGTAGCAGATGTCATCTGCCGCTTCTACAAGATACACCAGCGGATGTCGGCAATACTTCAATGGCTCTCCTTCCTTGCTAATCTTTTCAAGTCCCAATTCATGGGCTATTTTCTGAAAAGCCTCTTCTTCGCTGGTAAAAAATCCGAATTTTTGTTTGCTCCCAGCCAGTTGTGAGGAAAAAGGATATTTCACGATGGCAGCCAGTGTGGCATACGTCAGTACAAAACCGCCGGGGCGTCGTCCCTGAAACTGGTGGGTGAGCAGGCGGAATGCGTTGGCATTTCCTTCGAAGTGAGTGAAGTCATCCCATTCTTTTGCTGAAAAATACGCTTGTAAAGTCCGTCCTTTTCCTTCGGAAAAATACGTGCCGATAGCCTTTTCTCCCGAATGACCGAAAGGAGGATTTCCCAAGTCATGCGCCAGACAGGCGGCCGATACAATGGAGCCTATTTCTGAAATATGCGTATCATGCAGTTCCGGATGAAGCTTTAATAGCTCGGATGCGATTTTATTGCCGAGCGAACGCCCTACGCATGAAACTTCCAGGCTGTGTGTCAGTCGGTTGTGTACGAAGATACTTCCCGGCAAGGGAAAGACTTGTGTCTTGTTTTGCAAACGCCGGAAAGGAGCTGAGAATATCAGACGGTCATAATCACGTTGGAACTCTGTACGGTCTTCTTTTCGGGCTTCATGAAGATTCTCCAGACCGAATCTTTTATTTGATAGCAATTGTTTCCAGTTCATAATGTAACTCCTTTGTGATGTGGTACTTAATTTTAAAGAAGCTCTAAAAGTTAAGTGCAAAAATATAAAAAAATGGTAAACGTAACTATTAATTCTGTGGATTGTGTAACTTCGCAACTTCATAAAAAGCATAAAATAGATGAAAATACAGATTATAAATACTTCCCGGCATCCGTTGCCGCAATATGCTACTCCACAGTCAGCAGGAGTAGATCTTCGTGCGAACCTGAATGAACCGATTGTGTTGAAGCCTTTGCAGCGTTGTCTGGTACCCACCGGATTGTTTTTGGCGTTGCCACAGGGATATGAGGCTCAGGTGCGTCCGCGTAGTGGACTGGCTATCAAGAAAGGTATTACCGTATTGAATTCTCCTGGTACTATTGATGCCGATTATCGGGGGGAAATCAACGTGATATTAGTCAACTTGTCAGCTGAAGAGTTTGTGATTGAAGATGGTGAACGTATTGCGCAGATGGTGATAGCCCGTCATGAACAGGCTGAATGGGAAGAAGTGGAAGTGTTGGACGAAACGGAGCGTGGGGCAGGAGGATTTGGTCACACAGGAACCGTATAAACCTGAATGTATGAAAAAACTATTAGGAATCATCGGGATGGTTTTCCTGCTGTTTGCCTGTGGTACCACCGGAAAGCAGCATTCGGCAAAGCAAAACTTGGCAAATGAGGAAAGGGATACCTTGTCATACGAACAGCGCAGGAAGTATAATTACTTTTTTCTGGAGGCAGTTCGCCTGAAGCAGAAGGGAGAGTATGATGCTGCGTTTGAACTTTATAAGCACTGTCTGGATATTTATCCGGGTTCCGCTCCAGCTTTATATGAGATTTCCCAGTTCTATATGGTCTTGGGCCAGGAACAGAAAGGCGAAGAAGCGCTGAAGAAAGCAGTACGTTCGGATGAATCAAATTTCTGGTATAAACAGACTTTGGCGGCTTATTACCAGCGGAAGCGTGATTGGGCGAAAGCCATTGCCGTGTATGACGACATGGCACATCAGTTCCCGTCCCGACTGGAACCGCTGATGGCATTGGTTGATTTGTATAATCAGACAAAGAGCTACGCACAGGTAGTTTCTGTGTTGAACCGTCTGGAAGAACTGGATGGAAAGTCTGAGCAAATCAGTATGGAGAAGTTCAGAATGTACCTGCTGATGGATAATCAGGAACAGGCTTTTAATGAAATTGAAAGTCTGTCGAAAGAGTATCCGTATGATTTACGCTATCAAACGATTTTAGGCGATGTGTACCTGAATAACGACAAGCCCGAGGAGGCTTATGCGGTTTACCAGCGGATTTTAAAGGAAGAACCGGGATATGCACCGGCTTTGCTATCAATGGCCTCTTATTACAAACAGTTGGGTAAGGACAGTTTGTATCGTCAGCAATTGGATACCATTCTGTTGAATGAGGATGTGGAGTCAAATACGAAGATGGAAATCATGCGTCAGCTTATTCTTCAGTCGGAACAGACCACGAAGGACAGTACACAGATTGTATCCTTGTTCAAGGAAATCTTGGACCGTCCGCAGCAAAATGCCGATTTGGCCATGCTTTGTGCACAATACATGATTACAAAGCACATGGAAAAAGAGTCTGTACCTGTACTGAATCAGGTTCTGTCGCTCGATCCGGAAAACAAGCCTGCACGCTTACAGTTGCTCAGCTATGCTATTCGTGACAATAACCTCGATGAAGTGATTCGTGTGGCTACTCCTGCGCTGGAATATAATCCCGATGCCATGGAGTTCTACTATTATTTAGGCTTGGCTCATTATCAGAAAGAAGAAACGGATAAGGCAATGGAGATTTTCCAGCAAGGGTTGAAGCAGGTAAATGAAAAGAGTGATAAAGGAATTGTCTCTGATTTTTATGCCATTTTAGGAGATTTGTATCATTCTAAGGAAATGAAAGCAGAAGCTTATGCAGCCTATGATTCTTCATTGGTTTATAATCCGAACAATATCGGTACACTTAACAACTATGCTTACTATCTGTCTGTAGAGCGGACCAATCTGGATAAAGCCGAGGAAATGAGTTACAAGACCGTAAAGGCAGAACCTGAGAATGCGACTTATCTGGATACTTACGCCTGGATTCTGTTTGAGAAGAAACGCTATACCGAAGCGCGTATTTATATCGAACAGGCCATGAAGAACGGAGGAGACAGCAGTCAGGTAATTGTGGAACATTGCGGTGACATTTATTATATGTCAGGCGAAAAGGAAAAAGCGCTGGAATACTGGAAAAAGGCGGATAGCATGGAGAATAAGGAAGAAGACGGAGCTACTCCGCGTACAGAAGCTGAATTGAAGCGCTTGAAACGTAAAATCGCATTGAAAAAATACATAGAATGAAACGGTTTATTTACTGGGTATATGTGGTGTGCCTGATTGTACTGGCCTCTTCTTGTCGTTCTCTGCGTCATGCAGAACGCGCCCCGATGATTGGTGGACTGAAAGGAGAAGAGTATCAGGAAAAGGTAATTTCCGGTCTTCCTCACTGGAATTGTGTGACAGGAAAGGTCGCTTTGAACCTGAATGTAGACGGGGGGAAGAATACGAAATTATCGGCTACGCTCCGAATGAAGAAAGGAGAAGTCATACAATTGTCGGTGGCTCCTTTGCTGGGCATTGAAGTGGCACGTCTGGAAATTTCTCCAGACCGTATTTTAGCCGTCGACCGCCTTCACAAGCAGTATGTGGAAGTTTCTTTTGATGAGTTGAACCGGATGGCCGATCTGAATCTGAGCTTTAATGTGCTGCAGTCTTTGTTTCTGAACGAAATCTTTTTGCCGGGTAAGGAAACCGTTGAGGTGTCCGATTTGCATCGTTTCCGGATGACATCAGAAGGAGACCGTGCTCTGTGGGAAGTAAAAGATACCCGAAAACTGGCCTACCGTTTCCGGACTACGGCCGATAAAGGATGGCTTGAAAACACTTCTGTGGCCCTGTCTGGCACTCCGTATGCATTAAGCTGGACGTATGGAGATTTTGGGAAATTAGGTACGGCTTATTTCCCTCAGCATATATTGGCAGAGTTGCAGGGGACTGGAAAAACTTATAGTCTGGACATGAAGCTTTCCCGTATGTCGGTGGGAGAAGACTGGGAGACGCGGACAAGCCTGTCCTCCAGATATAAGAAAATAGAATTAACAACCTTGCTCAAAATGTGGTTGGAAAGATGAAACGTTTTGTAGTCATATCTTGTATTTGCTTTTGCGTTTGTACGCTTGCTGCTCAAACTACTCCGAAGATTCGTCAACTGGAAAAACAGCGTAATGAGCTGAAACAACAGATTGCCGAATCAGAAACCTTGTTGCAGTCTACCAAGAAGGATGTGAAAAGTCAGCTGGGAAACCTAGCTTTACTTTCAGGGCAAATAGAGGAACGACAAAAATACATTCAGACCATAGAGAATGACGTAAAGGCCATTCAGCAGGAGATTGGCCGTTTGGAGCGAGATTTAAAGAGTCTGCAGAAAGAACTGAAAGAAAAGCGGCAGAAATATGAATTGTCTGTAAAATACATTTATCGGAATAAGTCTATACAAGACAAGCTGATGTTTATTTTCTCAGCCGAAGATTTCGGGCAAATGTACCGGCGTTTGCGGTATGTGCGTGAATATGCCGATTATCAGCGTTTGCAAGGCATTCAGGTACAGCGGAAGCAAAAGCAAGTCACCGAAAAGGCCAATTCCTTGAAAAACAGCCGGAAGGCGAAGGAAGACTTGCTCAAGCAGGGAGAAGCGGAGAAGGCTAAGCTGGAAGCACAGGAGCAGGAACGCAAGCAGATTTTGTCAGGTTTGCAAAAAAAACAGCGGAGCATTCAGTCGGAACTGGCCAAACAGCGTCGTTCAGCGGATAAATTGAATGCGCAAATTGACCGTCTGATAGAAATTGAAATCGAAAAAGCTCGTAAGCGTGCGGAAGAGGAAGCTCGCCGTAAAGCCGAAGAGGCTCGTAAGAAAGCGGAAGCTGCAAAGGGCAGTACCGAAACATCATCGTCGGCTAAAAAAGAGACAGTGAAGACTCCTGTCGAGAAGTTAGAAGCTTATAAGGTGGATTCGGAAGACCGTCGCTTGTCAAGTAACTTTGAGAAAAATAAAGGAATCCTCCCAGTGCCAATTACCGGACCATACGTGGTGGTAGGACATTATGGACAGTATCAGGTGAAAGGACTTCGTAATGTGAAGCTGGACAATAAGGGAATGGATATCAAAGGAAAGTCGGGTGCCAATGCCCGTGCTATCTTTGACGGTGAAGTTTCAGCTGTCTTCCAATATAATGGCCTGACCAATGTGCTGGTACGTCATGGAAGCTATATCTCCGTTTATTGTAACCTGTCTACAGTGCGTGTCAAGAAAGGCAGTCTGGTACGTGCCCGTGATGTGTTGGGAGAAATCCATACCAATGCAGAAGGAGAAACGATTTTGCATTTCCAGTTGCGTAAGGAGACGGTGAAACTGAATCCGGAACTTTGGATACATCGTTAATAATCGTGCGGATATAGAATGGGGAGTCCTGGTTTTATTAGCCAGGACTTTTTAGTGTATAAACTCTTCAATATAGGGATATGATGGCGCATTTCTTGTATGTGTACTTACATAAAAAGGAAAATTTCAGTGCAAATTCTCTGTTTCACACTGTAAAATATAAAAACCACACTGTGGGATACATATTTCACACTGTGAGATACAAATACCACAGTGTGAAACAGAGAATTTATCAGAGCGTTGTGAGGAATGTACTAAGGCAACTTTGATTAGGGCTGATTGAGTTATGGTTTTAAACCATAGTAAATGAAAATTACTATATTTCACTGTAATAACTTTAATACTTTTATCGTGGTGTTCCGGTTTCTCAAAAGATATATTTATTTTTATATTGAATTCCCGTTATTTTCTATGTATTTTTGTAATAAAGTTATGAGTTGCATAGTAGTAAGACAATAGTTTGATGAAGAATCATTATTTTCAGATTGATGACAGGGCATTGTGGTCAGAGTTACGTAGTGGTAGTCTGATTGCTTTGGAGGTTATATATAGAAGATACTATTCATTGCTTCTCAATTATGGGATGAAATGTACTCCTGATGATGATATGGTTCGCGATTGTATTCAGGAGCTGTTTGTGAAGCTGGCTAAGAGTTCAAATCTTTCGGATACGGAATATCCTCGCTCTTATCTTCTGAAGTCGTTGCGCAATATGATTAATGATAAGTCTACTTCAGCAAGGTCTCAGGTAGAATGTTTCTCATTTAATGATGAGATTTTTTCGGATATTATGGATGATGATTCTTTTGAAAAGATTTTTGGAAACAGTGATGAGGATCTTCGGAAGAAGAAGGCACTTGTCCAGGCACTTTCTCAACTTACCTCTCAACAAAAGCATATCCTTTATCTTCGGTATATAAAGGGGCTGTCTCATAAGGAAGTAGCTGAGGCTATGGATATGAATGTACAATCTTCAATGAATCTATTGTCTCGTAGCGTTTCAAAACTTCGTGAGATTCTTGCAACTCATTCGATAATGTGTATCACATTCCTTCAGTGGATGCAAATTATTTTAAAATAGTTTCTTGATTATAGACTCCGATATATATTTTGATGAATATATACCGGATTTTTTTATTTTTATATTATACTGAAAAACATTGTGTTATAAAAAATCGCATAAAAAAGTCATTAAAAGTGAGTAGGTTCTTGTTATATCATCGTATTAAAGGTAAAAGGCAGAAATAATGAGTAGAGAAAACAATATATCATACTTTAGGAAATTAATTTATTATTTTAAATCGTGTGAGGTATCACCAACGGTTGATGAAGAAGACAGATTGTGGAATAATATAATGTCTGAAATCAGTGCTTCTAGACGTCGGAGAAGATATGAGTTAAATAGATGGCGTATCTCCTTAATTTCTTTGGGAGTAGCTGCGATGCTTTCAGGAATTGTCTGGATACTTCAGGATAATAACAGAAATGAGTTGCACTCTCTTTATGTAGCCTATCAGGCAATGGATGTCAGTACGCATATAAAGAGTGACAAGGTAAAGATTCTGACTGGTGAACAAGAACTGGTTTCTGTAGATAATGGTGCGAGAATAGATTATACAAAATCTGATGAGAAACTTGTTTTAGGAGATAGGGAAGTTGCGATGCCTGATGATGCAGCATATCACCAGCTTGTGGTTCCGAATGCTAAACATGCATCTTTAGTTTTGTCAGATGGCTCTGTCCTCTATGTGAATGCAGGTACACGCGTGGTTTATCCTGATAAATTCAAGAAAGACTATAGAGAGATTTTTGTGGATGGTGAAGTCTATATAGATGTGGTAAAAAATGAAAAGGCTCCTTTCAAGGTTCATACTACCTCTTGTGATATAGAGGTTTTAGGTACGTCTTTTAACGTTCAGGCATATAGCAGTGATACCAATGCGGAGGTTGTATTACTTCGCGGTTCTGTGAAACTTAAGGATAAACATGAGGAAGAGTTGCTGCTGCAGCCTGATGAACTGGCTGTGATAATGGGCAGTAGCATAAAAGAGAAGAAGCATGTTAATGCTTCAGACTATATATTGTGGACGAAAGGTCTTCTTAAACTTGATGCCACACCTCTTTCTGCTGTATTTAAACGGTTGGAAAGATATTATGGAGTCAAATTAGCATATCCTGAAGAAATGAAGAGTATGAAATTATATGGTAGTCTTGATTTGCAATGCTCACTTGAAGAAGTGCTTCGCCGTATAAGTTTGACAGCTCCTATTTCTTTCCAAAAGATGGATAACGAGATAGAGATACATATAAACAACATGCATAAAAATAACTGACTTGTGAATCAAGAAATATAAGTCGGATAAATATTAACCCAATAAAATCTGTAT
>CAMFND010000067.1 GCA_945965395.1 uncultured Bacteroides sp. | reverse complement strand
ATTCATTGTATATCTCTATGGGTTTTCCTATCATTTTGTCTACTCCGAATTTTTTCTAATAGTGATAATACAACTGAAAAGAAATTTCATTATCTTATTCTAATTTTAGAATTGAATTTTTCTCTAACTTGTCAAAATAATTTATTTGGGTTATGACTTGAGTGAAATGCTACTTGACATACTACTATTTCTTAAAAAATGGGAGTATGTCAATGTATTTGTGCAGAAACCAAATCATAATAGAATCCTTTTTTCTCCATAAGCATCTTATGATTACCTACTTCAACTATATGTCCCTGATGCAATACTATTATTTGGTCTGCATTCTGTATAGTACTTAGTCTGTGTGCAACCACAATCACAGTCCGTTGATTGAAAGCAGAATTAAGAGCTTCCACTATCTTTCTTTCATTGATAACATCAAGAGAGTTAGTAGCTTCGTCAAGAAACAAAAATTCAGGATTCCTGTAAAGAGCACGTGCTATCAGCAGACGCTGTTTCTGCCCGCCGCTAAGTCCGCGTCCTGTTTCCCCCACCTTTGTATCAAAACCTTTAGGCATGGAATTTATCTCATCCTCAAGTTGTGCCATTCTACAGACCTCGTGAAGCCTGTCATAGTCTATATGTTCATCGTTCAATACTATATTGTTTAGAATGGTGTCACTAAACACCTTACCGTCCTGTATTACTACTCCGCACATACTTCTCCATTGTCTTAGATTGATAGCCGAGACATTCATACCTCCCATCTTTATTTCTCCATAAGTCGGTTTGTAAAGTCGTACCAAAAGCTTCAGTAAAGTTGATTTTCCACAACCGCTACTTCCCACGATAGCAGTAACCTTCTTTTCTGGAATATGTAAATATAGACTCTTTAATACTATAGGTCCATTAGGAGTATATTGAAAGTTTACATTTTCAAGTTGTAGATCTTTCTTTTCAGGCATTATGCAACTTGTACCTACAGACAATAACTCCTCTTCGTCCTCAAGTTGTCTGATTTCATTAATACGCAGAAAACTTATCTTAGCATATTGTGCTGAAATCACAAAATTGATGAACTGTATGAGTGGTCCGTTGAGCATCCCCAATATAAACTGTGTGGAAATCATTACACCGAATGTGATGTCTCCATTTATCACGGCCATCGCACAATAAAATACAATAGACATGTTTTTTATATTCTCGATGAACTGTGCGCCGAGATTCTGTGTATTAGTCACGGTCAGTACCCGCTTATTTACATAATACAGCCGTGCCTGTATATCCTCCCATTTCCAACGGCGATGCTTCTCGTAGTTGAATATCTTTATGTCCTGTATGGCAGAAACGGTTTCCACCCAATAACTTTGATTTTTTGACAACAGTTCGAAATATTCCCAATCCAACTTTTTACGTATTGAAAGAAATAAAAGAACCCATGACACATAACACACTGAACCGGCAAGGAATATATAAAATATAATACTGTTATACACAAGAAGTATAACGGCAAAAATAACAAAGGTAAGAGCCGAGAATATCAAAGCCAAAGAATTGTTCATTATAAAGCTTCTTATGCGCTCATGGTCCTGTGCTCTTTGCAGTATGTCTCCTAAAAGTTTGTTCTCGAAAAAAGAAACCGGTAGCTTCATCAGTTTTATAAGATAGTCCGATATGAGCGATATATTTACACGTGACGTAATATGCATCAGTATCCAATCGCGCATCACATTGAACAGCATAGCGCTGAACAATATACTTATGTTACCTATCAGCACCATGTGTATAAAATTAACATCCGAATTCTTGATACCCACGTCTATTACCGCTTTGGATATGAAAGGAAGCATTGCCTGTAGAAGTGTAACAATCAGCATTATACAGAATACCACTACGAACTGTTTCCTGTAAGGAAAGAAATACTTTAATATACTTGAGAAACTGTTGCGTTTCTGTTCTTTCTCAGCTTTGCTATCCTTGAAGTCCACTGTAGGCTCTACCGCAAGTAATACCCCATGGTCTTCACCTTTCGGATACCATCCCTTTCTGAATTCCTCGTGGGTATATTTTATTTTTCCTTTAGCCGGATCAGAAACCCACACGTGTTTTTTGTCAGTAGCATATACTACAATGAAATGACTTTCTTTCCAATATACTATGGCAGGCAGAGGTACAATGTTTACCACATCGTCTATATTACATTTTATAGCCAGCGTACGCAATCCTATACTTTCTGCTCCGGTGCTTATGTCAAGCAATGACACTCCTTCCTTGGTTATCCCACATCTGTCCCGAAGATATTGCAGAGAGTAGTATTTCCCGAAGTATTTGGCTATAATCTTAAGCGAAGCAGGTCCGCAATCCTGAGAGTCCATCTGATATTCTACCGGAAACCTATTAAAAAGCATGTTATTTTTCTCCTCTTGACTTTAAGTTATCAAACAATCTTTCAATCAACCTTTTGGATTTTGTTATTATTTCAGCGCTGCCTTTTGTCTCGAAGTCAAGCGGCAATGTCTTTCCGAAATTCGTAACCATTCCGTCCGGGAAAGCAATCTCTACAAGATAAGCGTCTATTATCCCGTTCTGTGTTTCTAATTTGTTGGTAAGTCTGGACAAAGATTTTACTTTTCCTTTAAGCATACCGTATTCCTCGTACGGATAATTGTTTATTTTTATGTTGGCTGTTTGCCCAAGCTTTACTTTTCCTGCTCCGAATGACGGTATCATTACTTCTCCTGTTACATCGTTCCTATCAGGAATAATGGTAAATAATTCCTCTCCGGCCTGCACGAAACTGTTATTTTTCCAAAAGCCCAGATATTCCAGCTCGCCGGATATGGGCGATAATTCCAGATAACGTTCCTTCCATAAACCTATTGCGTTTGACAATGCATTGCGCTGAGCCGCAAACTCGGAGAAGGCTTTCTCTCTATTCTCTGTTTCTTCCAGGCATATACGCTGTATTTCCATTCTGCTTTGGTTGATTTCGGACATTTTTGACAGATAGTTACTTTTAAGTGCCAGTAAAGACTCCTCAAGGGAAAGACAGTTGTTACGTCTTTCCACATATTCCTTCTGACTTATCCCATTCACGGCATAAAGCATACTGTCCTTACATAAACGCTCCGAAGCATCATTCACTATACGCTCTTTCAACAAAATTTCAGATTTCATGTTATCAGTTACCTTGGTGTCTGCAATAATCTTCTGTTCAAGGTTATGACGCATAGCCTCGTATATATTAGAACCCATAATCCTGCTATACTGCATGTACGACAGATAAAAAGAACTGTATGCCGAACTTATATCACCAAGCATGAGACTGTCAGGCAATGGGTATTCCGAGTAACAGTTCATGTATATGTCCTTAAGTAAGGAATCCACCTTCAGCACATGCCTGTAATCCGCACCACTCACAATATATGCTATCACGTCACCTTTAGACATTTTCTGCCTGTTGTCTGCCAGCAATATCATCGGTCCGTTACTGTTGGCCACCAGTCTCACAGGAGCAGTAGTTCCTGTTATGGAGATTTCCCCATCAACTGTATCAGGATATTTTATCAGGAAGCCAAGTGTCAGTATCAGTCCCATAAGACCACCAATCCCAAGTGCCAACCATTTCACCCAACTCGTAGGCATACGGTCTATTATGGCCTGCACTTCCTCAGAACGTTCACTTATCATTTCTTTATTATCTGTATTATCACCCATAATACCGGTTATTTACTATATAATCATTTTACAATAAAAGGAATGCTATATACCATGGCTACGACCTTTCCACCAACTTTTGCCGGCTTCCATTTTGGCATCATGTTTACCACTCGCAATGCCTCGTCATCGATTTCCTTGCCCAAACTTTTCATTATTTCGGCATCACGTATAGTGCCGTCGTCTTCCACTACGAAGTTCACCAAAACAGTACCCGGTTTGCTATTGGCTGGTTTTCTGAAATTTCTACTGACGAACTCCATCATTGCATCGTGTCCTCCCGGATATTCTGCCAGTTCGTCAACCACGTAGTAAACTCCGTCCTCCCGCTTTTGCGGCATAGAAGGTTTTTTCTGGTTCAATGGCCGACTACCGTTCTTTATAAATACATCCTTATATTTTTTGAAGGAACCAACCGCATCAAGGAATACTGTGATTGACTTCCTTTGTTCATCTGTGAATGAAGTCGGCATGGCGGATATAACCTCACTGGCCGGTGTGTCTATTCCATAAATACAATATTTCAGGAAGTAACTGTCGAGAAAAGAACCAACAGTAGGATTCTTTTTCATCTGAATTTCACATGTCTCCAATGCTTTTTTATAAAAAGCCAGAGCTTCTTCTGACTGTCCTTGCTCCTCCAATGCTTTAGCCTTCAAAAGATAGAATCCATGTTGTTCCGGATTGTATTTTATCGCTTCGTCAAGGGTCTTCATAGCTTTATCATATTCTTCTTCAGACAATAATATATTTACTTTATTTCCATAAGCTGTAATATAAGATTGATCCAAAGCGATTGCTTTATCTAACAAGTTCAACACCTCCGCTATAGAGTCTTTGTTTGAAAGATTCCGTAACCAGACTTCCGTGGCTCTATCATTCAGGTCAATTACTTCCTGGGGATATTTCTTCTGTTGGGCCGAAACCGAAATAAATGAGAAGAAAAAAACAGTAATTAAAAGTTGTTTTTTCATAAACTACATAGTCATTTAAGGTTTATAATTTACATCTATTTCTTATTTCACTCACTTTACAGTTTGCTGTTCTTTTGTTAAGTTTCTTTTTTATTACAAGCTATTATAAAAGAGTAAAATGCATAACTCCTTATTAGGGAATCATAGACTTAAGGTAATAATTTTATTCTTATCTTTTATTGTTTGATAATAAAGAGTCTTACCATCCGGTGATAAACGCATTTTGTTTAAACGATTCTCTCCATCATTAGTGATTAATTTTACTGACTTGGTATTGGTTAAATCAACCTTAAATACTCCATTCTTTCCAGCAACAATAAAACAATCTTTATCAGGAGTACTTTCTATCAAATATGGGTCGGTCACAATATTATCAAATTTATATGTGATGTCTTCTTCCTTATTCAGACCATCATAACATAAGATATGAAATTTCTCATTACTGGCCTTTTTACATATTGTATAATAAGCATTCCCTTTAGGGTCGATATCAATTGATATTATTATACCTCTCTTTTCATTGGTTTTTGTAATAGAGCTACGCTCAGTTGGAGAAGAGTACATTGTTTCATCCGAACTGAAATATACTCTTTTACCATCAGCAGATGCTTTAACAGAAAAAATGACATCGTCAGGTAATCTGAAGAGATTCTTATATTTCTTATCTGTAAGATTGAATGAAACCATGTTTTTTTCTTTACCGAAAACAATAACATTGTCTGACAGGAAATCCACTCCTGAGGAAGCGTCAAACTCACTATAGTCTTTAAGACTGTTCTTATAAATAGGAGTGACTCTTCCTGTTTCTAAATCTTTAATGAAAACAGTAGAGGTAGCATCGGACGACAATTGTTTATAAACCATCATTTTCCCATCATGAGAAATGTTAAAATCAATGATTACATTGGATTTTACGGTAAAAGGGTTTTGTGCCTTTAATGTCGTTGTAAACAAAAATAGTACACACAATGTAGTTTTTAAAGCTTTCATATTAGTTCACAATTCTAATTCGATATTAATTTACAATATTATATGACAATCTATTTTTACATAAAACCTGTTATAAACTGTTCTATAGTAAAATAAAGTCTCATATATTTAGCAGCATCGTAAGCCTGTTTAGTAATCACATAACCTTCATATGTTCTAATTCCACTTTCATAACGTGAGATTAAATCACTACATCTTTGAATAAGCCTTTCATCCGCAGCTCTAGAATCAGGACTTATAGTTCCACTAAATCCGTCTAAAGATAAACTTTGGTATTCTAAATCGTGTTGTTGAGCTATATAATCAGCAGCATGAGTTGGAGTTGGTAATGATTGTAAAGTTTCTTTTTTCGTTGGACCTATATAATGACTTCCAAACCAACCGTCAGCTGACGTATTATTTTCTATCATGCCATTTTCAGATATATAACCATAATCTATCACATCTCCTCCAGTCCAATTACCACTTAAATACTTATATTGAAATTCCTCAAAAGTGTATGTACAACCGCTCCCTCCAATATAAATTCTTTGTTCTTTTTCATTTACAATTGGCATAATTTTTGCCAATTCTTCCAGATTTTTTCTTTTTATTGTTTTCATAAAAACAAAGTTTAATGAAATTAATTTATTATTATAATAGCTTGTAATTTTTTACATAAATCAATGTCTGATATAATTTAAAGGTTATAATAACAACTCATTGTATATCTCTATGGTTTTTTCTATCATTTCGTCTACTCCAAAATTTTTCTCATACAACTTACGTATATTGTTGCCGAGTCTGTATCTCAGTTCCTTATCGTCTATAAGCCGTTTCATCTTATTTGCCATGTCGTCCGTGTCTGCGGAAAGCCCGTAAACATTAGAAAACCTGGTGGATACCTTCAACGCATTTTCTTCATCGATGAACATTTCGTCAAGGCCGTCAACAGCCGTAGTTATCAGAGGCATACCGAACATGGACATTTCTATAGCCACATAGCTGCACTGTTCCTGTAGAGAGGCTATAATTCCTGCATCGCATGTTATATAATAATCTTTCAATTCATCAAAGGATATGCTACCGGTAAACCGAATACGCAAGTCCGGATACGATAACTTGATTTGCTCCACATATACTTTCTGTCCTTTTCCGGCAGCTATCAGCGATACAGTATATCCTTGGTCTTTGAGTTTACGCATGGCTTCAAGAATATATAGCAGACCTTTACTTGGCGAAATAGTACCCACGTAAAGGAACATGAAGTCTTTGTTCTTCCTTTCAGCAGGCAATATTCCCGAGGCTTTGTCCGATATTCCGTTGCATATTATAGCTATTTTTGAAGGATTGATACCCATCATACGTGTAAGGAAATCACTTGCACAACGTGTCACGCATATTATACGGTCGGCCTCATTGTAAGAACGTAACTCGCTATGGTTTGAAACAAGTAACTCCATTGCAGGAATATCATTATCTATATAAATCTGCCTGTACAATCTGTTAAAACGACTTATATTGCTGTTGAAGAAACCTTTCCATGGGATACAGTGTAAATGGGTTATAATCTTACATTCAGGATAATGCTTTCTTACCACAAGTGCGAAGTCCATCAGATTTAACGTGTGTAGATGGAGTATCATATTTTCTTTATTCTTAAACAGATGTTCTGTAATGTAATAAGCATTTTCATTGTACCTGTTTGTCCAAAACTCTTCCGAAATCATTTCGTTTGGAGACTGAGGCATAGGAACAGTGAACTCCGTATAACCGTCATTCACAGTTTCTTTGCAAAACAGCCGTTCAGAATCATGCTTGAAATTTATCCGGCATATATTTATATTAATATATTTCTTAAGTCCTTCTATAAGTACAGATATGTAGCAGTCCACCCCGGAAGTGTTCCCCGCTACGTTTATATCTGCCAGAAAAAGATTTATTGTTTTCATAATATCACATAACTTTTAATCATTTTCACAAAGGACGCAAAACCTCGTTTCTTTTCCTTCCTGTATATTCATTGACTGCGCACAACAGTAAACGTGACATTCCTGACGCATATCCTGCGGACATGTTTTTATGTGAGATTGCTCTGGAAAGATTTTGTGTAAGTTTTTGTCCGTCAGTTGTGAACAAGTGGTTTCTTATCTCGTCACTTTTCTCTTGATATGATTTCAACGGCAAGTTACAGAACAATATGTCCGTCATAGTTCTTAATGTTTCCACTCGTACATCTACAGACTGCAATGCGATATCTGCCTGACATAACGCTGAATCTTTCCATCTTTGGTTTCCTGCCTTTTCAGACATGACATACAGTGAGTTCGACAATAAAACACGGCTCATCCATCTTCCGTCCTCATATTCTGATATATAACTGTCTACCAGAACCGATGGTAATACACAGTTACAACATTTATCAGCCATCTTTATAAATTCCTCAAGGTACAGCATGTAATCAATCTTGGACACACCTTCTTTCTCCCTTAAAGTATCACTAAGTAGATTTCTGAGTTTCTCGCAATATACCGTCAGAAGTTTTTCTTTCAGTTCTGAAGATCTGTTACTATCTACGCATTTATGATAAATATCAAGAAAATAAATCATTCTCATATCACACATCGGCAATACTCCATTGGTGATGAAATCATCACATAATTTATCGGCATGTTCATAGATAAACTGCAATTTATCTCCAAACAATTCATCAAAATCGGCTTCCACCAGTTTGTTCTTGGTGAGATAAAGCAGGACATAACCTATACCGGAAAGACCGTTTTCAAAACCCGGATCATTTGTCTTTGTGAGCAGTGATTCCTGTAATGTCTGTAATGCCTGATCTTCGATATACTCATCTTCCAGAAATCGGGCTACCTCAAACAATGCCAAGGACATACCTGCTTTACCATTAAACAAACCGCTTGAACTGACAGAGCATGAGTTAAGCATTACATGCTCTGCCGCTTTCTTTATCAAGGCTTCATTTATTTCCATCTTATTGAATTCTTATTGTCACTTATATCTGAAAGGGATTGTAAACAAGCATGGAACGTTCTTTCCCTTGTCTATCGCAGCTTTCCAGCGGGGCATTAGTGATACCACCCTGAGAGCCTCTTTGTCCGCTGTCTCATCATAACTTTTATCTATTGTGGATGATTTGATATTGCCATCTGTGTCTATTACCACCTTTACGGTTATAAAGACTTTTTTACCAGAGTATGATTCAGGCAACTTGAAATTCTCTTTTATAAAATCCAACATTCCGTTTACTCCACCGGGATATTCCGGAAACTGTTCCGCCACAAAATATACTCCGTCCTCCTGTTGAATCTGCATCTTCACTTCTTCAGGTTTATGTGATTTATAGTATAAAGGAAAACGATTGTCTTCAAATATGGCCTTACCGTTGGAAAGTATAAATGCCTGCTCCATATAGTTCATTATAACCGGATATTTTTCCTTGAACATTATTTCATAATTTTCTAATATCCTGTATATTTCCACATTTTCATCAGTACATAGCAGACTGTTGAAAAGGGAATACCAGAAAGGGAAATATGCCGTATAGTATTTCTTGCTGAGACGTTCCATCATCAACTCAGGGTTTTCTTCAAGTTTCCTTGCTATCAAATCCTGAAGACAACCTCCAATATCATCTACTATCCTAGTACCGCCAATGCCAAGAGTTATCAGCCTGTCGTAAAACAAGCTGTCGGGTATCTTATCTAATTTATACAAACCATCTACCATGTGTTTCCTGAAACTTGATTTAAGATTATCAAACGAAGGGATATTACCATAAGTAAGCCAGAGTTCATGCCAGGTTATAGGGAAAGCATTGAAGAAATCACGTTGAGTCTCTGCAGTATACCCTGATTTTACCATTAAAGCGAATGTACGGTTTACCTTTGCTGTATCTACAGGAAAACTGAATACTGCTATAAAACAAAAGGATAATAATGATAATAATAAAAGTCTTTTCATAATATATAATTTTTATAAGTTAACAAATATTCAATACTATGCCATTATTGCCATATTTGCTTAAGAAATCATTAAAATTTTGCACTGTTGTAGTGCTGCCAGATATTTCATAGTTCCCTTTATCATTACAATATCCAGAACTTCCCAATAATATACAACCTTTTGAATCTTGATGATAATTCCCAATATGAAAGAAAATTCCTGTTCTTCCATCAACACCTGAGACTTGATAGTACCCGGAAGTATTATGATAAGTTCCACTCACAACATCGTACGTACCCGGTGCTATAGTACTACCTGAATTTTTAACATTTTCTAAAGACATATCTGAAAAAGGTTCTAAAGTAACACCCGTAATAGCTGCTATAAATTGACCATTGTCATCGTAAGCTGCCGCCGAGAAGTATCCCATTGTAGATGCATCACTGTAATTGTTTCTATTGATTGTTATAACTACATTATAACCACCGATATATCCTCTTTGCTCATTTTCACTTAATACAGGCATAAATCTTGCCAATTCGTCCAAATTCTTTCTTTTAATGCTTTTCATAACATTTTACTTTTAAGTTTAAACAATAGAATTTATTTATATTTTAAATTTTAATATATATCTTCCAAATTTTGTTCTAATTTAAAATCATATAAAGCCATGCTTCTTAAACGGAAATAACTCACATAAGCATCCTTCATGGCTGAATAATACTGCTGCATGGTCTCATTCTGCTTCTGACGTGCAGAGGTAAGTTCATATACGGAAAGTTCTCCCAAAGCAAAGCCCTTTACCGCCACGGCGTACTGATCGCAGGTCAGACGGTACGAAGTTTCCGACAACTCCCATAAACATACCGAATGATTGTAAGTATTAATATATTCCTTTATGTCATCTCTGAACTCACGGAGACTATTCTCTACAGCTATAAGACTGGACTCGTAATTGTTGTCTGCTATTTTTCTTTTGTTACGGTTTATACCCCACTGCCATATAGGGATCTGAAATCCTATTGATATAGACTGTCTTTTATTGGCATTGCGATATGCAGCAGTAAAACTTTCTGCATATTGGTTTAGCCCATAGTTCAAACTTATACTTCCGTTGAAACGAGTTTCCATTTTAGCTGTAAACAAATTCTGTTCAGCTTCCAGTTTTTTAGTCTGTTGCTCCAATAATGATGGATTATTACGATTAACAAAGTATTCAATGGTAGAGGCATCAAGAAACATAGGCAAGTCCAACGTAGGTACACTTATTGACAAACTATCTGTGTCAATGGCAAGATAGCTAAGCAATTCACATAACGCTTCATCGTATTTCTTTAACGCTTGCCTGTAAGCATACTTAGTGTCGAGCGATTGTAGCTCTATCTGTTTGTAATCATATTTTGTGATATGTCCATTGGCAAGTTTTATTCTCCCAATGTTCAACAATGTGTCGTTTATTGCCATATTTTGTTCGGAAAGATCTGCCGACAATTTCTCTGACAATGCAAAAAGATACAGTTCAACTGCCTTAGATTGTATTTCTGCTAATTTACTGCAATATTTCTTTACTGAAACTGTGTTTTTTACATTCATTATCCTTTTTTCCAAAAGATATAATTTCCTTCCGCCCCATAAATTCTGAGAATAGTTGACATAAAAAGGAGTTGTACTAAAACTTTTACGATTAGTGGAAAACTCATTAAGGAAACTAAGGTCGGTACCGATATTTATATTTCCTCCGGTAAGACCTATCTTTTGACTAATGGTAAAACCTACAGAACTAGTGTTAGAAAAATCCTTAACATAAGAATAACTTCCATCGACCGGACTTTGAAGTAATCTGAGCGAGCGGTTGAAGTTCACAGGATTAACATTGAATGATATTGCCGGGAGAAATCCTTTCTTGTAGTTAGCAAACTCTAATATTTCATTCTGAAAATTCAAGTATTCTATTTTTGCCATAGGAGAACACAGTGAATAATAATTAATTACATCAGACAATGTAAGAGTTATATATCTTTGCTGAGAAGATATCAACCCATCTTGATCTTCATTGAAAAGATGATTCTCTTTCTCACATGATGTAAGCGCACAACACAATAGTCCCATTAAAAGCATCTTTTTTATATCTATTATTTTAGTAGATGACAAAATATAAATTATGTTGTTATATGCCTAATTATTAGGTGTTTATACTTGCAAAAGTCCCTAAGAATCAGTATCTTTAAAGAAAAGTTTGCCCGCTTTTTCGTATG
>CAMFND010000066.1 GCA_945965395.1 uncultured Bacteroides sp. | reverse complement strand
ACTTCCTGACAAGTGTTACAAGCAAATGTAGACATACAGAAACGTTCGTTCGGGTCACCCGGATTGATACGTCCCAAGTCCATCAAATCCTGCCAGCTGATTCCCATACGCTGCGGATAACCGCCCATGTACTTACCGAACAATCCTTCATCAAAATAGTCATGTCCAGCCGGAACCGGAGTATGTACAGTATACAAAGAAGAAGCACGAACTACTTCCAATGCTTCATCAAATGACATTCCGCTTTCTACGTAGTCACACAGACGCTGTACATTACACAATGCCGCATGTCCTTCGTTGCAGTGATATACATCTTTCTTGATACCCAGTTTCTTCAGCAACAGCACACCACCGATACCCAGCAAGATTTCCTGTTTCAAGCGGTTTTCCCAATCACCACCATACAACTGGTGAGTAATAGAACGGTCGAATTCGCTGTTCATTTCATTGTCTGTATCCAACAGATACAAAGGCACACGACCTACATTGACTCTCCATACGTATGCATGTACATAATAGTTCAAATAAGGTACATCCAATACCATCGGCTGGTCGTTTTCATCCTTCACGCGTTCCAAAGGAAGGCTTCCGAAGTTCTGAGCTTCATAGTTAGCAATCTGCTGACCGTCCATTGAAAGGCTCTGTGTGAAGTAGCCGTAACGATACAAGAAACCGATACCGCACATATCCACATTACTGTCTGAAGCTTCTTTCAGGTAGTCACCGGCCAAAATACCCAGACCACCAGAATAGATTTTCAGTACGTGAGTCAAACCGTATTCCATACAGAAATAGGCTACAGACGGACGATTCTTGTCTGGTTCTACAGACATATATTCAGTAAATCTATCATAGATTGCATTAATCTTACCCAACATTTCCTTATCTACAGACAGAGCTTCCAGCTTTTCGTAGTTAAGACGTTCCAGCAAAGCAACCGGATTCTGTCCTACCACCTGCCACAACTCAGGGTCCAGCTCTTTAAACATTTCTGTAGCATCATCATTCCATGCCCACCAAATGTTACGAGCCATCACTTCCAGCATCTTCAAAGATTCCGGAATGCGAGATTTCACATTAATTTCTCTCCAAACAGGAGTATTAGCATAGTTTGTTTTGATTTTCATATCACTAATGTTTATAAGTTCATTTTTGTTTATAAGATTTGCAACGTTCTTTTGCTTTACGCAAAGCCACGTCGTATGCTTCATAGTAATAGCGTATAAAATGTTTCCACAAAGCCTTTTCTGCAATGTCGGCCGCATTTTTCCGAATTATCTGTACTTCAGATTCCGGCAATTTAGCAAATTCGGTAATCGTATCACGAATTACGTCTGCCACTTCCGAATAATTGTAGTCAGTACGATGAATAACTTTTACACCGTCTTCCAATGTACCGGAATGGCCTTTCAATGAATTTACCCACAAACCGAATCCTGCCAGATCCGTCGTAATAGCAGGTACCTTGAATGCCACACTTTCCAATGGAGTATAGCCCCATGGCTCATAATATGACGGATATACGCTCAAGTCTGCTCCTATAATCAAATCGTAATAGGTTTCATTCAATATTCCGTCGTTGCCATCCAGATAGCAAGGCACAAATATAACCTTTACTTTTGACTCTGGGGAGTTAGACATATTCAAATACTTCAACATATCCAATACCTGATCATGGCTCATATTATGCAACCAATGCGTAATAAAGGGACATTCCAATGGTGTATTGTAATCCTCATCACTTTCCAAGCGTTGCTTCAAGTCTTCACGGGCATCGCCTACCCATCCCGGTACATTGATAAAAGCCACGACTTCACGGTTCAGGCTCTTTTTACGTGTCAAACGGTTCAACGCTTCCAAATATACGTTTATACCCTTATTTTTGAATTCATAACGACCGCTTGTTCCTACAATCAGCGTATCATCGCCCAAATGAGTACCCAGCAACTTGTTAGCCAAATTCAGCAACAAAGCACGGGCATATTTTCTTTTCTTTTCAAACTCTTCTCCTTTGGGAACAAAATCATCTTCAAATCCATTCATCAGGACTACGTCCGCCTCTTTATCCAACAATTCCTTACATTCATTGTTGGTAATATCGCTGACTGTAGTAAAACAATCTACATGATGGGCTGTCTGCTTTTCAATAGAGTGCTTTGACTCTACATTCAGCTCACGGGACATTTGGTCACCGTTATAAGCAAACAAGTAATCATAGAGAGGTTTGTTATTTCCTGCAATGGAACGCCCGATAGTAGTAGCGTGCGTAGTGAAGATTGTAGCAATTTCCGGAACGTGTTTTTGCAAGTATAGTGCGCCAAGACCGGTCATCCATTCATGAGCTTGATATATGACCTTATCGCTCATTATCAGGTTGTAACGATAAAAACTTTCAACTACTTTTCCCGCAGCATACGAGAACATAGAAGCTTCATCATAATCTCCATAAGCATGCAAGGAATCTACTTGAAAATCGATCCATGCCTGAGTGTATATCTCATTTTTATCCTTATAGAAAGGAGTGAAATCGACTAAAATAGCAATCGGCTTACCTGGAATATTCCAACGCCCTACGCGTACTTTCAAATCATCTTTCTTGATTGCATGCTCTCTCCATGCCTGAAGAAGTTTTGAATCTTCCACAAACAACGGATTTTCCTTACCCGACCAGAAATCTGGTCCTATAAAAAAAATTCGATCAGGGAAAGTATTCTGCAAGGTTTTTGCTCTTGTAGACAATACAGTGTATATGCCACCCACTTTATTACATACTTCCCAACTGGATTCGAAAATATAATCAGGTGTTAGTAACTGTTTCATCATCGTCTCATTAATATCTTCTAAATCAGCCGCGAATATACAAAAAATATTTAATCGGAAGAAAAAAAAGGAAAGTTTTGTCTTGCTACACTAATTTATGTCTGCCAATAGTAACGAAAAGATACAGAGATGTTTCTTTTTCAATACGATACGAAATCATATTCCACCATAGAATCATACATAAAAAAGTCCCCGCTGTACACTAACAAAGAGTGTGCAGCGGGGCAAAGTAAATAAATTAAAAAGAATTCTGAAGATTATGCCAAAGCAGATCCCATCAAGAAGGTAGCAGCCAAAGCTACGATTGCATACAATTCAGGGAATACGGCCAAAATCAATGTATTACCGAATACGTTGTGTCCCTGTCCGATAGCTGCGATACCATTGGCACAAACTTGTCCCTGACGGATAGCTGAGAACAAAGCTACCAAGCCCAAGCCAATACCTGAACCCAATACGGCACAAGCCTGAATACCGGTAATTTCTGGAGTCAGTACACCAAAAATACTTTGGAACATAAAGTAACCGGCAAATCCATACAAACCCTGAGTACCAGGAAGAGCTGTCAATACCAGGAAGTTACCAAATGCACCGTCGTTCTTTTTCAATGCACCGATAGATGCGTTACCTGCAATGGTTACACCATACGCACTACCAATACCAGACAAACCTACCATAATTGCGATGCCAATATAGGCAATCAAAAGATTCATTTCCATAATTATTTGTTTTTTAGTTTTTAATACTTTGTTTATTAATTCTTGAAAGGGTTATATTCCTTTCCTCCTCCTTCGTATCCGGCATTCTTGAAAAATTCCACGAAGGTCAAACGCATCGGATGTACCATGGCTCCCAACACGTTCATAAAGATATTGATGGCATGGCCGATAACAAAGATCAATACCATCACAATCGGACCAGCAATTACGTTGTCCGGACTCATACCTACCGCCAGACTGTTAAACACACTGGCCAGGATACCACCTGAAAGTCCTAAGGCAAACAGGCGGACATACGACAGAATATCACCTAACAGACCCGTAGCCATATTGTAGCTATCCCACAATCCCAAACCGATATTCACAAAAATATTCTTGTCAGGACTGTTATACAGATAAGCCATCAAGCCTCCTATAGCCAATAATATCAGATGTACTGTTCCTCCCATTGCCATCAGTCCGGGAGCTGCAAAAGCTACTGCCGTACTGACCAAAATCAGAATCCAGCCAATAGTTGCAATCGCATACTTCACACCAAACTGAATAGTCTGGTTTACCGCCTTCAGTATCATACCAAAAATAATCTGCACACCTCCCAAAATCAGAGAAAGGTTGAACATTTGCTGGTTGTCCAGCGAAATGGTTTCCTTTAACGTCTGGAAAAAAGGAACCTGAATGTCATACAGATTAAATCCAAAGCATGTACCCGTGAGTAAACCACAAACCATTGTCGAAGCTCCTAAAATCTGCACCAATGTCAGGATGGGCTTCATTGAGGCGCTCAGTTTCTTGGCAAACAGACGATACAAGGTTACCGCCAATAACATGAACAAGCCATAACCAGAATCGCCCAGACAGAGACCGAAAAACAACATAAAGAACGGAGCAAAGAACGGTGTCAAGTCCAGTTCATTATATTTCGGCAGCATATACAGACGCATGATAGGCTCAAACAGTCTGAAGAAGCCTTTGTTTTCCAACAGGATAGGCACATCATCCTCCGGTGTCGGAGCAGCCGTTTCATAATATACCTCCTGTGTACGAAGGTATTCGGTCATTTCCGGCAGACGTTCCGAAGGAATCCATCCTTCCAGCAACATCAGTTTATTGTCGGCCAAAGCATCCGTGCTGAATACGACTTTCGAAAACTCAATCTGAGAATGTACCTGATGCTGGGCAGCCTTCAAATCTGAAATCACCGTTGCAGCCAAGTCTTTCAATTTTTCTTGAAGAGCTGTCTGCTGTGCTTTCAAATCGGCCACCTTCGCTTGCAAGGCTGAAAGTGAACTATCCGGCAACTTAGCCGTTTCTACTTCCAGTTCCGGCAACACCATTCCTTTTGTCACAGTGACAAAATACATCTTCGAACCAATCCGGTTGATGACCGTTGCGTGATACAAGTCTACCCATTCCGGCTTAAACTGCTTTTCGGAGCAAATATAAAAGCCCATCTGATAGCCAGCTTTACGCAAGCGGGATATATTTTGTAGATCAAAATCACCCCATGGTTCCAACGCAGCCAATTCTTTCTCAGCAGCCTGTACACGATGCGTAAGCTGCTGTGACTGTTGCAACAACTCATCAGTCTGTTTTAAGGCTTGCTCTCCTTTGGCTGCATCTCCTTCACGCACTTCGGCAGAAGCAGTTTCCATGCCCTGCAGCAATTTGATAGCCGCAGCATAACGTGCAGACAAACGAATGCTTTCCTGCAAAGCCGCATTCTCAGCACCTCCCTGTGCTTTTGTGGCTACATGTACCACTCCCAGGCCACGGATATTTTTCAAAAAGCAATCATACTCTTTATGGTATACCAAAAAAGTAACTTTTGTCATTTTTGCAATCATTCTTCCGCCTCCTTTCTTTTCTCCTGGATAGACTTCAAAATCTTTTGAGAGGATTTTGACAAGTTTTCCTCGTCTTCCATAAAACGTTTGATTTTCCGCAAAGCGTCCTGATAACCCGGAATCTGCACTTTCTCAAAAAGGTTTACTTTCTGAGTTGTTTTTTTACGCGCATGTTCCAGCAAGTCCAACTTGGCAAGAGCAAACTCTCTTTCAATGGCAGTCTGGGCAAGTTTTTTCAATAAATGAATACCGTCGGCATACCACTTCGGGCTACAGAACAAACTAAATGGCCGGATATCAAACTCCACCTCATCCAGCAACGGAACCCGGACACCCGCAATCTTCCGCACACCCAAATGCACATCTTTCACCCTTACCAATGAAGCATCAAACTCATTCCAAAGGGCATGCATGTGCTCGTATGACGAGATTTGTGTTTCCAGTTGTTCCTCCAGTTCGGCAGCTTCTTCCTTGCAGCGTTTCACTTCCATGCGCAGGGCACTCTCCTTATTCTTAATGATAGGGAGCGTACGCACACGGACCTTCAGCTGCTTTTCAAGCTGTTGCAAAGAGGTCTTGTTATAC
>CAMFND010000065.1 GCA_945965395.1 uncultured Bacteroides sp. | reverse complement strand
TATGCTCCCGTGGCCTTGCTTGCCGTGGGCACAAACGGACAGGCACGCTATCTGCGCATGAACAGCGGCAAAATCAGCTTCAAGAATCTTCTTCCGCAAGAAGTGCTCGACCTGCTGACGGAAGGTACAGACGGAACCTCTCTCACCTATAAGCTGGAACTGATTACGCCCGACTGCGAGGTGTTCCAGGTTCTGCCTTTCAAAATCACCTATAAAAAATAAGTGCAAGTTTCATGAAACTTATCCGCCTGCTTCCCATATTGCTTCTCATCGGACTCTTCTGCCTGACAAGTTGCCAAAAAGAAGAAATTCCGTCTGCCAACAATGAGCGGACACTCTTCATGTACCTACCGTGGTCTACTAACCTGACGAGTTACTTCTACCAGAATATCGAGGATATGGAAGACGCCATCTCCCGCAGAGGGCTGGACAAGGAGCGGGTGCTCGTCTTTCTGTCTACCAGTTCCACGGAAACAGAACTGTTTGAAATTACGGTCAATAACGGTAACTGCACCCGGCAGATACTGAAAGAATATACCCGTCCCGCATTTACGACCGAAGAGGGTCTCACGGGTATTCTGAACGACATGAAATCATTTGCTCCCGCCAAAACCTACTCCCTGATTGTGGGTTGCCACGGTATGGGATGGCTGCCCGTCGCCCAAAGCAAGGCACGTGCCACTACGAAACCCCGCTATCACTGGGAGTACTCACACACTCCCTTGACCCGCTTTTTCGGGGGACTGACGGAGGAATACCAGACGGAGGTAACCACCCTCGCCGAGAGTCTCTCCAACTGCGGATTGAAAATGGAATACATCCTGTTTGACGACTGCTACATGTCTTCGCTGGAGGCTGCCTACGACCTGCGCCACGTGACCCGTCACCTGATAGCCTGCCCCACGGAAATCATGGCCTATGGTATGCCTTACTCCCACATCGGAGAATACCTGCTGGCGGAGAATCCCGACTACAGCGCCATCTGCCAGACCTTCTATCAATTTTATTCCAGTTACACATACCCCTACGGTACCATTGCCGTGACCGACTGCTCCCGACTGGACGAACTGGCTCTCCTGATGAAAGACATTCATTCCCGCCATTCGCTGGACAACCCACAAACGGCTTCCATTCAACGTATGGACGGCTATTCTCCCGTGATTTTCTATGACTTCGGCGATTACGTCCGTGCCCTTTGCGGCGATGATGCAGAGCAACTGGCCCAGTTTGAAACCTTGCTGGAACAAGTCGTTCCCTACAAGGCACACACCGAGAAATATTTCACTGCAGCCCGTGGTCCGCTTCCCATAGAGCGTTATTCCGGCATCACCACCTCCGCACCCAGCACAAACAGTTTGGCAAGTTCTTACTCGCAGACTTCGTGGTATCTGGCTACGCATTGATAAACAATTAAATTATATTTTAAGGACAACGATACTATTTCATTAGAAATCACATAAATTTATATCGTCATATATTCAACACATAAAATATGAAAAACAAAACATGGATTGCATTTGCAAACAGAAAAAGGTGTCATCATGCCGAAGCATTTAAAGAATTAGGTTACATAAGTTGGACTATGCACCGAACTCATTTTAATATTGGGGATATTATATATTTCTTCATGTCTGATGAACGATGTATACGCTTCAAAGGCAAAGTCGTCAAACAAAATTGCAACCGCGAAGATTCTTCTTATTGGATAGAACAAGCACCCAATGACAAAACATATAGAATTCAACTCATAGAAGAATATCATGGAACAGAGCTACAAGAAAAACATCTCTTTACACATGGATTCAAAGGATATCTCCGACACCCTCTTTGTAATAATGAAGAACTTCTAAGTTATATCACATCTAAATTTTAAAAACATGCATAACATTATTTGTTTGGAAAATGAATGGTTATTTAACAGCCAGAAGAAAGATAATCAATTTAACCTTGAAACTAAACATCTTCTAAACTGTTTAAGTAACTTCCACGACTGCAACTTTATTCATCGTTCTGTTTTATCTAAAGAAGATTTAATCTATTACATGAATTTCTTTACGAACGATAAACGTAGATTCAATAAATATGATATTATTTACTTCGCATGTCATGGATGGAATCACAGTCTATCATTTAAAGGACAAGATGGAAATCTTGATTTAAGTGAACTGGCTGATATTTCCGGTGACTTCTTCACCAATAAAATTGTACATTTCAGTGCATGCCGCACATTGGCTAATGAAGCTGCCGCACTGGACTTTAAAAAGCAAACAGGAGCAAAGTTAGTTAGTGGATACAAATTATCTGTAGATGCTATGAAATCTGCCATAGCTGATTTAGCTTATTTCAACGATCTTATGCACATAAAGAATGTAGGTATCATGCTAAATGAAGATATCAGCAAATTTTGGAAAACATACAGATCTTTACTTGATGAACTTAAATTCATCACGGTATAAATCAAGATTTGGGCTCAGAAATATAGATGCTTTTCCACATCGAAGCTAAGGAAATTAATCCACCCCACAGCAAGAATCATTCTAGCACCAATACGAATCTAACTTTATTTTAAGGTTATTCCACAGATTTTGCGTAACTTTGTTTTCATCGCATCCACAGCGAGTTTTTTATTCCAAACATAGAAACTTACAAGTATGAGTAAATATAGATTCATTGTACGTAACTATCATGCGATTCAGGAAGCAGACATCATCATCGATGGAATCACAATCCTATCTGGTATCAATGGCTGCGGAAAAAGCACATTGTCCCGTTGGTTGTACTACCTTATCAAAGGTACAGCCGACTTTGAAAACAACCTGCTACATGAGTTTATCAAGAAGTTACAATCTTTAATTGATAGAATGAGTTTTGTTTGCAGAGATTTGGAACGGATGAAAAGGGCAAATCTGTTTTCAGAAAAAGAAGATTCTGCAAGAGACAAGCTCTACGAAATACAAGAACAGTTAAAACAGCTGAAGAGTTATTCGCCCCAACATGTAGAACTGGCCCAAAATCTATTCCTAAAAGCCACGGCTATCACGGAAAATACCCTTTTGCAAAATCTTCTGGACGAGAAAATATCCGATGCCCGTAAAGAACGTATCATGACCTTCCTAAATGGTACAATAACCAACAAAGATCTTTCGCAAGCCATAGATGATTTTACAGAGCAAAACCGCAGACTGGCGAATAAACTGGCTTCCACCCTTTTAAGCGAAATCAATGAACGGTCAGCCTATACTTTCTTCGAGACGCTCAACCGACAGTTTCACACGGAAAATGATTACCCTCCCTATATCCAACTGGAAGAAGATGAGGTCAACATCATCGATGAACATCTGTCAAATCTGTATAATTTGCACGATGCAATTTATATTGATACACCCATGTCAATTACTTCCGATGCTACAGACAACATCTTCTGGAACTCCCTGCGCACGTTAATCACAGATGAACAGAAAAGAGATGAATCGACAGACATCAAAAAACTTCTGTTCCGAATTAAAAGCCTGATAGATGGAGAAGCTGTACTGAAAAAAGAAGACAATCTCTTCCTCCCCAAAGAGCTTCGTTACATATCCAGCGACCAACAGATAAATATCAGATTAAGTGAAGTGGCTACAGGG
Organism: uncultured Bacteroides sp.; assembly: GCA_945965395.1. Classification (GTDB taxonomy): domain Bacteria; phylum Bacteroidota; class Bacteroidia; order Bacteroidales; family Bacteroidaceae; genus Phocaeicola. The sequence continues at coordinate 8,510 of CAMFND010000065.1, read as the reverse complement.
TTTAAAACATTCTCCTACCTACAACGCTTGTTAGAAAATGGCTACCTGAATGAAGAGACCCTGCTGATGATAGACGAACCTGAAGCTCATCTGCATCCACAATGGATTGTGGAATTTGCCCGCATACTGGTCTTGCTGAACAAAACCTTGGGATTGAAAATCATGATTGCCAGTCATAACCCCGACATGGTATCGGCTATCCACGACATAGCCGAAAAAGAAGGAATCCTTCCACACACCCATTTCTACGTAGCCCAGCAATGTCCTGACAATAAACATAAATTCGTTTACAAGGATTTAGGACACGAAATCAGCGAGATATTTGAATCGTTTAACATTGCTTTAGACCGCATCAAAGAATATGGAGCAACTGGTTTATAACAATGAAGTGATAGCTACCCATTCGTTCTATCCGCTATGTCACTCGTTTCTCAATACGGTATCCAACAAGGACTATCCGGGAAGTAACTATTTTAATCCTGAAATCGAATGCCTGGACATGGATTTCTATGAAAAGAATGTGCTACACAAATCCCAGGCCGACCACACAGTGGATGCAGTCATCGGAGTCCAAACCTACGAAAATAATCAAGGAACCAATGCACGATTGCTATTAGTAGAGTTAAGAATGGGATATGAAAGTGCCAAACGGCTCTCCAAAGATGAAATCGAAGGCAAAGCCACACACACCAAGGCCTTGCTAAGCGGAGAGAAAGTTATTCATAAAATAAGTATTTTCGTTTTTACAGAGAAAGTTGCTCCTTTAGCCAAAAACTGGTTTGAAAGACAGCAAAGAACAGGTGGTGAAATCAAGAATTGCCAATCCTGTGCCGTGTCGGAATTTAAGGACATGGTCAAGTCCATAGCCGATTTTCCATACATTCCCCGCTATTCTGTACAAACGATAAAAGACAGTCTAAAGCTTGCGGATATCGGATGTATGAACTATATAAATCAAGTAAAATTCTGGTGCGAGCAGGCAAGAAGCTTTCAATATAAAAATACCCAGGAATATACACATATCAAACAGATTCTCACGCAAGAATGGGCTGATTTCAGGAACGGACATCCCAATCTCACAGACGATGAGGAACTGATGGCCGAAATTATAGAAGAAGACTTTGCTTTTTTATCTCATCAAGCATAAAAAACAATATACCATCTTTTCCATAATGAATTGATTACATTTGCAAAAAACAAACCCGATATTTATGAATAGCAGACTACTATCCGTCACCGTGTTTCTGGCGCTGATGCTGACTTCCCTGCTGGCCGGACGCCATAACTACCATGTGACACGAAACGAAATAACAGCCGACCTGAATCAGGCACTGGCACTGACTTTACTGGAAAAAAAGGAGCCTATTGTGACACAAGACACGATACGGGCATACAAGCAGCTCCGGCGCACTTCGGGCGGACAGGTACTGATTGCCGTGTCCGACGAACGGTTCTGCCGGCACCTGAAGAACCGGAGACTGAAGGAAACCTCCTTCCTCACGTTCGATGTGGTGGACAAGGAATATCAAGGCGGTTCGACGGATGAACAGGCCATCTACAGCGATACACTGATGATAAGAAACGGACACGCAGGCGAGACACTGGCCCTGAAAGGCTATACCCGTCTGTCGGCAGCGGCCGTATTCGGCATGTCCGACCAGCGCTTGCCTGCCGGACTGATGGCAGCGGCTATCCTCTGGGCCATCGGTTCGATATTGTACTTACGGAAAAGAAAGAAAGAAAATCTGGTGCTGCAACCCGTCGAAGGATGCAGACTACCAGCTGAAGATGGTACACAATCTGCCGAAGATTTCGGAGGACTGACGTATTCAGCTGCGGACGACCGTTTCTACGGTACCGACCACACGCTTATCCGCTTCACCCCCATGCAACAGCAATTGATGCGGCTGTTCTGGCAGTCACCTTCCCACTCCATCTCGAAAAAGGAAATCTGTGCGGCACTCTGGCCCAAGAAAGATGATGCCAACGATACGCTCTACACCCTTATCCGCCGGTTGAAACCCATTGTGGAGGAGCATACGCGACTGAAAATCGTGGCCGATAGAGGACGCAACTATTCACTGGAAATCAACGAATTGAAAAGCTGACAGCGAATTGTCAGGCAAATGTCAGCGTCGGTTTTTGACGCCTTCGTGACAGCCTCCTACTTTTGTTCCTGAAATTTACACACAGGAACAAATGAACACACTCAGATTACTTTTCCAGGAGGCCGAAAGCCGGCTTCTGCTGACCGTCTCCCGATTTCTGACCAGCATCTTTCTTCTTTTATTGCTGGCCCTCCCCACTCTCGCGCAGGAAGTAGCATCCAGCGTAGAATTAGAAGAAGTGGAAGTCAAAGCTGACCGGATTATCCACAAAACCGACGGCCTGCTGCTCTATCCCTCCGAACAGCAAAAAGCTTCTTCCCGTTCGGGCTACAGTCTGCTCCAACAACTCACCTTACCGAATATCCGTGTAGACGAAGTGGCTCACAGCATCTCGGCCATCGACCAACGGGGAGGCGTACAGATTCGCATCAACGGCATCATTGCGGACAAGGCAGAGATGCTGTCGCTCGACCCGAAGAGCATCCGCAAGATTGACTTCATCGACAACCCCGGCGTGCGCTATGGCGACGGTATTGCCTACGTCATTGACATCACTACCCGACGGGCGGACAACGGATATACTTTAGGAACCTCGCTCACCCAGGCACTGACTACCCGCGACGGCGATTACACGGTGTACGGCAAATGGAACACGGGAAAGAGTGAGCTGTCGCTGAACTACAGCTTCGGCTACCGGGATTTTAAAGGAATACGGACGGAGGAAACCGCACACTATCACCTGAACGACGGCTCCATTTATACCATCCAGCGCAACGACCTCGCCTCGCGCAACCGGAGCCTGAGCAACCAGATGAAACTGACCTACAACCTGGCCGACTCCAGCCGCTACGTATTTCAGGCTTCACTGAGCGGCGATTTCAGTCACGTACCGGGCGATTTCAGTCAGAAACAGATTGTGGACGGGACACAAACGTACACCGCCCTCGAACAGCAACAAAGCCAGAGCAGCAGTCCGGTGCTCGACCTCTACTACTTCCAGCAGTTCACCCCCCGGCAGTCGCTTACCCTCAATACCGTGGGTACGTACATCGGCACCTGCTCCTCCGACAGCTACGACGAAGGTTCGCCCTACCGTTACAACGTGAACGGACGCACCTACTCCCTGCTGAGCGAAGCCATCTATGAAAACCGGTTGAAGCCCTTCACTCTTTCTGCTGGCCTCAACTACAGCCAGAAATACACGAACAATGAATATACGGGCGATGTTTCTTCCGTCACCCCCATGCACCACAACCGCGTGTACCTGTTCTCCGAAATCAAGGGAACGTGGGGCAAGCTCCGCTACTCGGCAGGCATCGGAGGCAGCTACCTGCACTACCGCCAGCAAGCCCATTCGTACGATTACTGGAGTTTCTGCCCGAAAGCAGCCCTGAGCTACAACTTCACTCACTCCCTGCAACTAAGTTACAATTTCCAGCTGAACGAACGTACCTCACGGGTGGCCATGATCAGCGATGCCGCCATCCGCACCAACCGCATGGAATGGACCGTAGGCAGTCCCGACCTCAAGCCCAACCGGGAGACGTATCACACCCTCCGGCTGTCGTACAACGACTCCCGTCTGCAAGTCAATCTGCAAGGCTTCTACAAGAAATGTCCTCACCCCAACATGGCGGTGTACGAACGCACGTCCGACGACCGGTTCATCTACACCCAGCGCAACCAGAAAGAGATTGACGCCCTGCACGCCATGGCCTACGCAAGCTACTGGCTGATGCCGGAAAAACTCTCCGTCACGGCCTACGGGGGACTGTTCCGCTGCTTCAACTTCGGCCAGGACTACACACACTGCTACACGTCCTACTTTGCCACGGGAGCCCTCAACGCCTACTTAGGCAACCTCTCCCTCCATGCCTACGCCGACAACGGTTCCCGCTTTCTGGAAGGGGAAACCAAGGGATACAGCGGGGGCGACATCACCCTGAAGGCCGCCTACAACTACAAGGACTGGCAGTTCGCCCTTATCTGGCAACAGCCCTTTCAACACAAATACAAAATGTTTGAATCGGAAGTCCTGAACCGGAACCTCCAGAAGACCACTTCCCTCTACAGTCGCGACGCCTGTAACCTTGTCAACCTGACCGTGACGTGGCGTCTGACCAAAGGACGCAAGTTCCGCGCTGTCAACCGCTCCATCCAGCTGAAGGACAGTGACACGGGGATTATCCGATGAAAAAAAATTCTCAGGTAAGTATTCCGCTTGCCTGAGAATTTTTCAAAGAGTTGCACGCTGCAACCACCGGTTACAACCGTTTCCCAACAGTACCCCCAAGAATACGCTCACAAAGATGCGCCAATCATCGGCAAGGCCCATCCATTGTGTGACGAACAGACAGAGACTGCACACTACGGCTGTGACCACCAAGCTCCATAACAACGGTTTCATTTTCATAGGCATTTGTTTTGATTACAATCGTAAAGATACAAAAACTTACCTAAAAACGACTTTTTGAGAGAAAAAAATAATTGTCATGACAGACTTATTTGTCTAAACCACTCCGATAAAATCAAGAAACCTTGGCGGGACGCTCGAAAGTAACCGGAATGGCATACCTCACTTTCTCCGGTTTTCCGCTTTGCCGCCCCGGTTTCCATTTCGGCATCAGTTTCACTACTCGAAGAGCCTCTTCGTCCAATGCCGGATTCAGTCCCCGCAGCACCACCGGATGAAGAATGTTTCCTTCTTCATCTATCACAAACTGCACGATGACCCGAGGAATTACAACCGTTTCAGGCACAAGCGCCTTGTCATAGTTCAGATTCTTCCGAATAAAATCCATCAAGGCCGACATGCCCCCGGGAAACGCCGGCATCTCCTCTACCTCGTCATACGCAATATCCATATCCTTTTCCACTGCCACTTCCTGCAAAGGTTTTGAAGAAGGCTCCTTGTCCGCAGCATCCTGCTCTTCCACCTTGTGGCCAATCCGAAATTCCGCCGCAAAATACCAGTCGTGATAATTATCCCCAATATCCATTTCCTTCACCACACGATAGATGCCGAGCGTAAGCATACGAAGTGACGGATACAAACTGGCAGAAAAGGGATAGCACCCAGTACGGCGACCCCATTGAGATGCTCCGCCCGCTCCGGTTTACGATTCTCACCGCTACGGATTCCGTATTCAGCGGATACACCGCCTTCTCCGTGTACATCTTGATGCCGAAAGTATCCGTACACATCGGTTGGGTGAAATAAGTAGCTGCATCCTCTTTCCCGTCGTTCACCACGATTGCCGCATAATTCAGCACCTTCCGCCGGAACTCTTTCTGCAATGCCTCCGAGTTCACCATCCACGACATATACAACGTGTCATTGTCCCGAAAAAACGAAGTATTCAAGTTTTCTATGACACGGTCCTTGGGATGCTTCTCTCCGTATCGGCTAATTTTGTCGAGCAGTTTCCGATGCTGAGCCTTGGATATAAGTTCAAACTCTGCGTATGCCGTACGTGTATTACGGTTGAATGATTTGTAAATGCGATACCTTCCGGGGCGGTTCTTGTCCGTATAGAAGTGAATGGTCTGCCGGTGTGTAGGATTATCGGGCGTAAACACCCACAATACATCGTTGATTATCGGATTGGTAGGCTGAGGTTCCCATTGCTTTAGTGCTTCATTGTAATATACCAGACTGTACCCTTCTCCACTGTCATATTCCCGGTTCGCACGACTGGTAATGAAGACCTTGACCTTGGAAGTCGCTACAGGATAATAATCATATTCTGTATGCATATAAAGCGAATCCGCAGAAAGAGGACGGCCGGAAGGAATATCCCGTGCCACCGGTTCCAGCACCATCGCCACCGGTCGAGGCGGATTGTCTGTCGAAGTTTCCGTATCCGGCTCCTCTGCTGCAAGCGTATCATCCGTTACTTCCGGACTCTGTACTGCCGGAGGAGTCTCCTTTACCAAAGAAACATCCGATTGTGCTTTTCGTTTGCCCGTGCAGCCGACACACATCATGCAAGCCACCGCCACAAACAATTGAAAAAGTGCATTTGTTTTCATAGGCTATTGGGATAATTAATTCGTATTCTGCACAGAAGGTTTAAACGCAACAGGAAAAGCAAACTTTACATTCCGGTTCTTCCCGGCCTGTCTGCCCGGTTTCCATTTCGGCATCAGACTGACGATGCGCAAGGCTTCTTCATCCAACGCCGGATTTATACTCCGCAACACCACAGGGTTAGTGGCATTTCCCTTCTTATCTACTACTATTTGAATGATGACGCGCTCCCTCTTTTCAGCCTTGTCATGCCGCAGTTTTTTCCGGATAAACTCCATTAAGGCAGGCATGCCACCAGAAAACTCCGGCATCTCCTCCACTACCTGATAAACAGTTTGCTCATCTTCCTTTCATTGTATTATCGATTTTTCCGTAAAACAATTGTCCGTTATTTATCTATCCAGAACTCGGCACTTACTGTAATTTCTTCCCTCCCGTCATGGAATGATTGAATAATCCGATATTTTCCGGATGTAATTCTATAGCAACTGACAGGATAACTAAAACAATAATAATCAGGAGCAAAGTTTAACTGCATACCTACATCTCCAAAGCCATACATTCCATTCATCTTCGCACCCATCCACGAACCGTTTTCCCATTTCTGCAATGTCCAGTCACCACCAAAAATCAGCGACTTACGCTTAGGATTCAATAGGATAGCATACACATTCTTCGTATCAAGCGGATAATGGTTCTGTATCATATTCATCCTCACAGTAGTCCCCAGCGTATCACAATTCAGGCATTGTGCATCGGCAGGTCCAATCTGCATAACCTGTTTTTTTGATGCCGTGCGATTGCATCCCAGTCCGCATATTGCTATCATCGCCACGAAATAAATATACCAGTTTTTCATACTCCACACATTTTTTATTTAACCTCAAAACTGTCTGTCAAAAGAATGTGTTCATCACCTCTACTAAATGATTTCTGAATACGGTATTTCCCTTTTGGAATGCAATATTCATTCAGTTTATAACGGAAGCAATACAGCAAAGGAGCCTTCTTTATCATAAACGCATCACTATTCCATACAATCGTATAGGAGGTATCCCTTTGCTCCGGCGGACACCATTTATCATTTTTCCACAAATAGAAACGCATATCCCGTCCGAACTCCAACGGAATGTCCGTCGGATTGCTTACAAATACATTAATCACGGGCACATTTTCTATATATACTTCATATTCTGTCCACAGACGGGTTTCTCCGTTATATGCTTCAGGTAAATCTTTTGTATACCAAAGTTGACACTGACGTAATTCGTATGTTACTGTATCTTGAAATGAAGCACAAGTATCAGCAACCACAATGGATGTCATGCTGTCCGCACCTCCGATAACAGCTGTAGAGGTAGCCTCCTGTACAGGCTGTCCAGGCTTATTTACACAGGCCACCAGCAAAATCAATATGACACATGCAATCTCTTTTCTCATATTCATTCCATTTTAATGAAAACAATTATTCCTTTTATCTATTTCATCAGTATCGGTTTATCACACGGTGTATAGCCGATAACCAGCACATCAGTATCCGGATTAACAATAGTAGAAGAGTCCAGTTTATATTGAATTACAAGTGTATCTTTACCTGCCTTCAATAAAGTAGGGACATTCATCACCTTTTTAAAAGTGTCCAATGCTGTTTTCCGAAACGACCGGTTGCTGCAAGAAATGATTTTCGGTTGCACTACATATCCGTTACTGTCCACGGCATATTCAATGCGTAGCAGACACTCTTTTCCCTTGCTCAGCAACTTTACCGGATACTTGCTTTCCTTATGTAAAGTATTGATAAACCATTTATAGTCACGAAATTCATCTAAAGATTTATCCAGACCAAATATTCCTTTCGGAGCCTCCTTGCGCCATGAAGTGCCAAACTTCTTATCCAGATAATCAAAAACCACCTGATTATAAGCCGTCAGCAGATGATTGGGAACACCCAGATAACAGTCCAGTGTTCCATCTTTCTTCAATGGATAAGAAACGTCACAACTCACACCATACTTCTCCCAGAAAAAGTGTGTGCGGATTTTCTGTTCCTGCCCTTCCGGTATTACCCGGCGCAGTTTAGGATGTCCCTTGAGGATGTTTTCTTTCGACAACTCCGGCGAACAGTCATATTTCAAAATATAATCATACCATAAAGGAAGCACCATCCGCAGCGTGTCATTATGCTGCGAAGGGAGAGTTATTACCGTATCACAAGGAGCCAGTCCCACATATTCCGCTTTCAGATGATAAGTTCCGGCCTCCAGCCCCTTTATCCGGAAGCAGCCGGTGGAATCTGTCAGCCATCCTTGAAACGGTTGTTCAACCATACTCAAATTGGAGCCAACCAGCACAACATGTACCACATCATAAGG
>CAMFND010000064.1 GCA_945965395.1 uncultured Bacteroides sp. | reverse complement strand
CAAAGCAGGTGCGCTAACCGGACTGCGCTACACCCCGAAGTGTCTTTCTCAAAAGCGATGCAAAGGTATGGCTTTTTATTTTAATATGCAAATCCAGACGCTCTTTTTTTGTAAGATTTTTTCGGAGATTTTTAAAATCGTTTGAAATTCAAGGAAATAGAAAAAATCTTTTTTTAAAGGCGTCCGGATGTGCGTGACTTATTTCTGTGGTTTCAGCCAGCGGTCAAGCCAGTTGAAGAAAGTACGTTGCCACAAAATACCGTTCTGCGGTTTCAATACCCAGTGGTTTTCGTCCGGGAAAATCAGCAGTTCGGCAGGAATGCCTCTCAGTTTGGCAGCGTTGAATGCGGCCATACCCTGTGAAGCCAGGATGCGGTAGTCTTTCTCGCCGTGGATGCAGAGGATAGGCGTATCCCATTTGTCGACAAACAGGTGAGGAGAGTTGGCATAGCTACGCTTTACAGCTGGATTGTTCTTCTCCCAGTACGGGCCACCCAAATCCCAGTTGGTGAACCAGAGTTCTTCGGTTTCGAGGTACTGCTGCTCCATGTTGAAGAATCCGTCGTGTGCGATGAAGGCCTTGAAACGCTTGTTGTGATGTCCGGCCAGCCAGTATACTGAGTATCCTCCGAAGCTGGCACCTACGCAGCCCAGACGGTCTTTGTCTACGTACGGTTCCTTGGCGATGTCGTCGATGGCAGTCAGGTAGTCATCCATGCAGTGTCCGCCGTAGTTGGTGCTGGTTTCTTCCAGCCATTCCATGCCGAATCCCGGCAGACCGCGGCGGTTAGGGGCGATGATGATGTAATCGTTGGCAGCCATAATCTGGAAGTTCCAGCGGTAGCTCCAGAACTGGCTGACGGGGCTTTGCGGACCACCTTCGCAGAACAGCAGGGTGGGGTATTTCTTGTTCGGGTCGAAGTCTACCGGGTAGATTACCCACGAGAGCATGTCTTTACCGTCGACGGTCTTTGTCCAGCGGGCTTCTACTTTACCTAGCTTCAACTGTTTGAAGATGTGGTCGTTTTCCTGCGTGATGCGGGTTACTTCGTTGCCCTTGCTCAGGTTGACGGTGAACAGCTCGTCGGCTTCGCTGATAGAGTGGCGCTTGGTAAGAAGCTGTCCGTCGCCCAGCATTTCTACAGAAGCATAGTCGTACATGCCTTCTGTAAGCTGTTCCACTTCACCCTTCAGGTTTGTGCGGTGAATCATGCTGGTGGCATGCCATACACCGGTGAAATAGAGAGTCTGGTTGTCCGGAGCCCAGCAGTAGCTGTCTACACCCGACTGGAAGGCTTCTGTAACGTAAGTTTTCTTGCCGTTTTTCAAATCCATTACGCAAAGGCGGTTGCGGTCGCTTTCGTATCCGTCGCGTTCCATGCTTTGCCAGGCAATGAATCCACCGTCGGGGGAGAACTGCGGGTTCGTGTCGTAACCCATGTTCTTATCGGTAGCGTCTTCCTTGCAGAGATTGCGGGTCTGCTTGGTTTCCAGATTATACAGGTAAATGTCCGAATCGGTAGAAATAGCATATTCCAGTCCGGTTTTCTTGCGGCAGGTATACGCAATGCATTTGGAGTCAGGACTCCAGGTAAGCTGTTCGATGCCACCGAAAGGCTTCATCGGCGATTCGTAGGGTTCACCGGCCAGGATGTCGGTTGCTTCGCCCACCTTGCTTCCGGCAAACGGAGCCACGAACGGATGCGGTACGGTCTGTACCCATTCATCCCAGTGCTTGTACATCAGGTCGTCTATCACCATTCCGCTGGCCTTGTCCAGGTCAGGATATTTGTCGACGGTGCGTTCGCCGTATTTCACCTGTGAGATGAAGAGCACCTTGCTCTCGTCGGGTGAGAACTTGAATCCGTCAATACCTCCGGCAAATGAAGAAAGCTGTACGCGTTCGCTGCCGTCGGGATTCATTTCCCAAATCTGGCTGTTACCGTCGGCATCGGGTGCCAGGAAAGCAAGCTTGCTGCCGTTCTTGATCCATGCAGGTTCTCCCTCGCTGGCAGCTGTAGTGGTGAGCAGCTGGTTGCCTGAGCCGTCGGCATTCATTACGTAGATTACCAGGTGGCTCTTGTTCTCTTTCACGCTGTAGTAAGATACTGTATAGGCAATGCGTTTGCCGTCGGGCGATACACAGGAACTTCCGATGCGTCCCATGGCCCAGAGCGTTTCAGGGGTCATACGGCCGTCTTTTACCGTAACCTCCTGCTTGCCGATGATGGGACCATCTGTCTGTGCGGCTTTTTCAGGACCCACACAGGCCGATGTGGCGAGCATCATGGCTGCTGTCATAGTCATAAAATCTGTTTTTTTCATGTGTTTATTTGATGGTTTAATCTGTGTGACAATTCTCTTCTGCAAAGGTAAGACAATAAATGGAAAAAGAGGAATGTAGTAGAAAAAAGAGCGCCCCTCGATGGCTTGTCGGTATGCCATTGAGGGGCGCTCTGCCGTATTAAACGAGATTCTTTTTATCTTTTCTTACCTCCCATGCGTTCCTGACGCTCTTTCTGGAGACGTTCCTGCTCTTTCTGCAGGGCTTCCAGTTTGGCCATCAGTCCGCTTGCTTTTTGCTGTGAAGGTTCTTTCTTGTTGGCTTCCAACTGGGCGAGCAGTTTCTTTTCATCGGTCATGCGTCGCATAATCCACATGGTAATGATACCAATCAGACCGGAGATGAAGTAGTAGTAGCTCAATCCGGATGCATAGTCGTTGAAGATGAAGAAGAACATCACAGGCATGATGTACATCATCCATTTCATGGCAGCCATCTGCGGATTGTTACCCATGTCCTGCTGTTTCATCATGATAATCTGATTGAGTACCGTAGTGATACTGAACAACAGACAGAACAGGCTCAGATGATTGCCTAGCAGCGGAATGTGGTAACTCCAGCTAAGCAGGTCGTCGTAAGCCGAAAGGTCATCAGCCCACAAGAATCCCTGCTGGCGCAACTCGATAGCGTTCGGCACGAAGAAGAAGAGGGCCATGAACACCGGAGTCTGTAACAACATCGGCAGACAGCCGCCCATAGGGCTGACATTGTACTGACGATAGAGGGCCATGGTTTCCTGCTGTTTCTTCAGGGCATCTTCCTGTTTCGGATATTTGGCGTTAATCTTATCTACATATGGTTTCAGGGCACGCATCTTGGCAGACGAGATGAACGACTTCCAGGTGGTAGGGAGTACCAGTACCTTGACGATGATGGTCATAAGCAGGATAACCATACCCATGCTCAGTCCCCAGCCTGACAACCAGTCGAACAAGTTGATGGTGAACCAGCGGTTAATCAGACGGATAATCGGCCATCCCAGGTAAACCAGGTCTTCCAGTTCCTGATCTTTATCTTTAAAGCTCAGGTCGTTGCTGGCCAGCAGTGTCTTGAAGTGGTTCGGACCAAAGTAGAACTGCAGGTGTGAAGCTTTGGCACCTGTCGGGTCGAAAGCTGTCTTCATGTCGGCTGCATAGTTCTTCATGTAACCGCTTCCCTGCTGTTCCATTTTAGATTCGAGCGTAGCGTTGTCAAAGTTCTGCTCTGCCATGAACACGCAGGAGAAATACTGATTTTTGAAAGCTACCCAGTCGAGTGATTCAGGAATGGTTTCTTTTTCATCCTTTGTTTCGCTCAAGTAGTCAAAATCATCACCTGTCGGTTTGTAGGTAAGTGAGGTGTAACGCTGTTCGAAGTTGTAACCTTTCTCCATCTGGCGGGCACGCTGTTTCCATTCGATGTTCATGCTCTTGGTAGAAGGAGAGAAGAAATTCTGCATGCCGCTGGCCTGAACGGTAAGGTCTACCATATACGAGTTGGGCAGCAGTCGGTAGTTGAAGTCCAGGTGTCCGCCATTGGCTGCGTTCAGTCGCATGGTCACGGTAGAGTCGGTTACATTAGTCGCCTCGAAATACATCTGCTGGCTGAGAATGTTCTCGTTCTTTCCTTCAAAACCGAAATTCATGGAAGCATCTTCGCCGTCGAACAGAACGAGAGGCTGCTTCTTCTGGTCTTTATACTCTTTCAGCAGGGCCTTGCTTACTCGTCCGCCTTTGTTGGAGAAAGTCAGCTGAACCAGCTCGTTCTCCAGTACGGTAAACTGTTCCGTACCCTGTGCGGCCTGGAAGAAGAGGGAAGTGCTGTCAGGGCGTGCTGCTTCAATGGCTGCTGCTGCCTGCTTTTCCTGGGCTTCCTGTTTTTGCTTGATAACCTGTTGGATAGAGTCCTGATAGTGCTGTGCGCGTGCTCTTTCTTCCTGGCTGGGGCGGTTGTAGATACCGAATCCCACGATAACCGCTCCAATCAGGATAAAGCCCACTAACGTGTTTTTGTCCATTTCTATTTCTTTACAATGTTATGTTTGGTTTATTTGCTGATAGCTGCCTTGATGAAGGACAGGAACAACGGATGTGGTTTCAATACCGTACTGCTGTATTCCGGATGGAACTGTGTACCGATAAACCATTTCAAGGTCGGGATTTCCACGATTTCCACCAGGTCAGATTCCGGATTGATACCTACGCACTTCATGCCCGCCTTTTCGAATTCTTCCTTGTAGCTGTTGTTGAATTCGTAACGGTGGCGGTGGCGTTCCTGAATGTGTTCGCTTTGGTAAGCTTCGTAAGTCTTGGAGTTCGGGTCAACAACACATTCGTAGGCTCCCAGGCGCATGGTACCACCCATGTTCGTGATGGATTTCTGTTCCTCCATAATGTCGATTACATTGTGCGGAGTCTTTTCGTCCATTTCGCGGCTGTTGGCATCGGCATATCCCAGTACGTTTCGTGCGAATTCGATGGCGATACACTGCATGCCCAGACAGATACCGAATGTCGGAACGTTGTGTGTACGGCAGTACTTGATGGCTACGAACTTACCTTCGATACCACGCTGTCCGAATCCCGGGCAGATGATGACACCGTCCATGTCTTTCAGGTGCTCTTCAATGTTGTCGTCGGTCAGGTTTTCACTATTGATAAAGTGAATGTCGGCCTTGCGGTCATTGTAAGTCGCAGCTTGTGAAAGGGCTTCCAAGATTGATTTGTATGCATCCTGCAAATCGTATTTTCCTACCAGTCCGATTCTTACCTTTTCAGTGGCATTGTGACGACGGTTCAGGAAGTCTCTCCACGGACCGAGAGTAGGAGTTTCGCCTACCGGAAGTCCCATCTTTTCAAGGATAGTTACATCCAGTTTCTGTTCCTGCATGCGCAAAGGTACTTCGTAGATGGTCGGCATGTCCATTGACTGGATAACCGCACTTTCATCTACATTACAGAACAAAGCCACTTTCTTTCTCAGGCCCGTGCTGAGCTCGTGCTCTGTACGAAGCACCAGAATATCCGGCTGAATACCTACAGACTGCAGCTCTTTTACAGAATGCTGGGTAGGTTTGGTTTTCAATTCACCGGCAGCAGCCAGGTAAGGTACATAAGTCAAGTGTACGCACAAGGCGTTCTTGCCTAACTCCCATTTCAGCTGGCGGATACTTTCCAGATAAGGAAGTGATTCGATGTCGCCTACAGTACCTCCGATTTCAGTAATGACGAAATCGAATTTATATTTGTTGCCCAGCAATTTGACATTGCGCTTAATTTCGTCAGTGATGTGAGGGATAATCTGGATAGTCTTGCCAAGATAGTCACCACGACGTTCCTTGTCGATTACACTCTTGTAGATGCGTCCGGTAGTGATGTTGTTGGCTTTGGTAGTTTGGATGCCTAAGAAGCGTTCGTAGTGTCCCAGGTCGAGGTCGGCTTCATGTCCGTCTACGGTTACGTAGCACTCTCCGTGTTCATAGGGATTCAGTGTTCCCGGGTCGATGTTGATATACGGGTCGAACTTCTGGATGGTTACGCTGTAGCCTCTGGCCTGCAGCAACTTGCCAATAGATGATGAGATGATTCCTTTTCCTAATGAAGAGGCTACACCACCTGTTACGAAAATATACTTTGTTTCTGCCACAATATGAATATTTAAAAATTAAATCCAACAATTTAATGCGGTCTGCTTTCTTTTCTCTTAAGAAAGTGACAGCAGGAATGCCGGTGAGCGATATTTCTTCCGGCATGGAAGAACTACTTCTTCAAGTTTGCAAAATTATAAAAAAAAGCTGAACCCGCAAAAGTAAGTAGAGCAAAACCACGTTTAACTTCAAATATCCTTACGTTTTCTGATGGATGTACAAATGAAATTTTAAACAAAGGTGGGCAGAAAATTGTTTTTAAGTACAATTAGTAGGTGTGAAAACAAACTTTTTTTAGAAATAAATCGTACTTTTGCATAAGATTTTAAGAATGACAAAAATGAAAAAGACGAGTCTTTTCTTGGTTTTGCTTATGGTGTGCGGTGGGTTGGCTGCACAAGAAATGGAAGTGTCTTCGGATACGGTAAAATCGGATACAGTAAAAAATGCGGTAGATTCTTTGAATGTAGCAGCTCCTGTAGACAGCTTACAGGAACCATCACCGGTGAAAGTAGTTCCAGCTGTAAGGAAAAAGGTGGAGCTCCCTCCGCTGGAGGTTCGGAATTTCTGGCGGATGATGCAGAATTTTCGTCGGGAGTACAATGCGCAGCTGGAACGATGGGATGATATTTATCTGCTGATAACGGGTATCCGTCCGAATCCGGATTACTATAAACTGTCGATGCCGGCTACTTATTATGAGGCACCGATAGAACAGGCCTTCAGTATTTCCGACTGGAAACCGCAGATACCTTTTATAAAAGAGAATGTATTGGAAAAGCAATTGCCTCTGGTAGCGGATTTGTGTCATTCAGCACAGGTGGATAGGACTGTGAACCGGCAGCTGCTGTCTTTTTATTTGTCTTATCCGAGCTTGGTGAAACAAAATGAGGAGAATTTAAAAGGGTTAAAACCGATATATGGTGAAGTGCTTGTAGACCAGCCGCGAAAAGAGAACTTGCTGGATATGATGCAGAATGATGAGCTTCCGAACCGGGTGACAGAAAAAGACTTGCTGGTTATCAAACCTAATTTCTGGACTTTTGGTGGAAACGGTTATTTACAGTTCTCGCAGAACTATATTTCGAAGAACTGGTATAAGGGTGGTGAAAGTACAAAATCGTTGCTTTCCGGATTTACCTGGCAGGCGAATTATGATGACAGGCAGCGTATTCAGTTTGAAAACAAGATTGAATGGAAGTTAGGCTTTATCACGGCACCTTCGGATACCGTACACAGCTACAAGGCTAACAATGACTTGCTCCGCTTGAGTTCCAAGTTGGGTTATAAAGCCTTCAGTACATGGTACTACACTTTGTCGGCTGAATTTAAGACGCAGTTCTTCTCAAACTATGAGACCAACTCCGATAAACTGGTTTCTGCTTTCTTCTCGCCGGCCGAATTGAACGTCGGTCTCGGTATGGACTATAAGTTCATCAAGGATGGCGTGTGTAACTTGTCTGTGCTGATAAATCCGATAAACTACACCTTGTACAGCGTGGCCAGTGACAGGGTAGACCCGGCAAAGTTTAACATTGAAGCAGGTCATAAACGGGAAAGTGTATGGGGTTCTCGTCTGGAGTCTACATTAAAGTGGAAAATGTTTTCAATCTTGATGTGGGAGTCCCGCTTGTCTTATACGACCAATTACGAGAAAGTGTTGGGTGAATGGGAAAATACCTTTACCTTTACCATTAATCAATATCTTTCTACGAAACTGTTCGTTCATGGCCGGTTTGATGATGGGGTGACTCGTGAAGAAGGTAGAAGTTATTTACAGTTGCAGGAATTGCTTAGTTTTGGTTTGAGTTATACTTGGTAAAATATTTGCTATGGATGTTTTTTTTCAGATGCCTTCGTTTGTAACGATACTGGATTTTGTGGGGACTTTTGCATTTGCCATAAGCGGTATTCGCCTTGCCTCGGCGAAGCGGTTTGACTGGTTTGGTGCTTATGTGGTGGGACTGGCTACGGCTATCGGTGGTGGAACCATTCGTGATGTTTTGCTGGATGTGACTCCAGCCTGGATGACCGATCCGATGTACCTCATTTGTACGGCTTTTGCCATGTTCTTTGTCATCTTGTTCGGGAAGTATGTGATTCGCTTGAACAATACCTTCTTTATTTTTGACACCATCGGACTGGCTTTGTTTACAATTGTAGGATTCAGTAAGGCGTATGCGCTGGGTTATCCGTTCTGGATTGCCATTATCATGGGTAGTATCACCGGTGCGGCAGGAGGAGTGCTGCGTGATATATTTATCAACGAGATTCCGCTGATATTCCGTAAAGAGATTTACGCTATGGCTTGTGTGATTGGCGGACTAGTTTACTGGATTTGTCTGATATTGGATATGGAATCCGTACTTGCACAGATTATTGGGGGAGTAACCGTGTTTGTGGCCCGTATTTTAGCAGTTAAATATAAGATTACGCTTCCGATTTTGAAAGGGGATCCGGAACCTTAGTTCCGGGAAACCTTCTTACTTTCCGGATTTTTCCGGGAATGCAGGAACACATTTCATCAGATACATGATTTTCCGCTGACGCTTGTACATGTAAGGGCTGGGCTTTCCGGAATTGTATTTCCTTGGATTCGGGAGACTGGCTGCAATAAGTGCACATTGTTTGCGGGTGAGTTGAGAGGCCGTGGTGTGAAAGTGAGCTTTCGCCACGGCTTCTGCTCCATATATACCATCCCCCATTTCGATGGAGTTCAGGTAGACTTCCATGATTCTTTCTTTGTCCCATATCAGCTCAATCAGCACCGTGAAGTAGACTTCGAATCCTTTTCTTATCCAGGAAGAGGAGGGCCATAAGAATACATTTTTGGCTGTCTGCTGGCTGATGGTACTTGCTCCTCTGGCTTTCTTGCGCTTTTTGTTTTCTTCTATTGCTTTGCTTATTTCCTTGAAGTCAAAACCATTGTGACTGGCAAAACGGTTATCTTCAGAGGCGATGACCGCCATCGGAAGGTGACGTGATATTTTCTCTTTAGGTACCCATTTGTGCTTCATGACTACCTTTTCACCTTTTGCCAGTTGTGCTACGCTTCGTATCACCATCAGGGGAGTGATGTAGACCGGAATAAATCTTAAGGCGATAACGGAAAGAATGGTAGATGCAAAGAAAAAGATAATCAGGTTACGTGTATATCTTAGAATTCGTTTTCTGTTCATTAGTGTCTGATATGGAGATGAAAATTATGCCGGATCTGAAGACCCGGCATAATGATGTTTGTTACTATGAAATTGGGGGTTATTGCAAAGTTCCAGCTTCAGCCTGCTGAATCATTTGCTGGCTGGCATACATATACACTTCTACACGGCGGTTTTCCTGACGGCCTGCAGCGGTTGAATTGTCTGCTACGGGATTTTCTTCACCCATACCTGTGACAGATTTAATCTGGCTGGAAGAAGCGCCGCAGGCTAACAGATAGCTTGATACGCTCTGGGCACGTTCTTGCGAAAGGTCCAGATTCTTCTGGCGGCTCTGTTCTGCTGTACTGTTTTTCCAACCGGTGTTGTCAGTATACCCGTAGATGGCTACGTCCATGTCCTTATTCTGGTTAAGCACATTGTTGGCAAACTTGCTCAATGCCGATTTGGCAGAGGTGCTCAGTGTGGCACTGCTGGTATTAAACAAAATGCCTGAGTCGAAAGTTACCTTTACAGCCTGTAATCCGTTGTTGTCGGTTACCTGTTCTACCTGTGCGCCTTCAATCTGTTCTGCTTGTGCGGCAGCCTTGTCCATTTTCTTGCCAATCAGTACGCCGGCACCCGTACCTACGGCAGCACCTACAGCCGCTCCAATGGCTGCTCCTTTTCCATGACCGGCAATACCTCCGATTAATGCTCCCAAGGCAGCTCCACTTCCGCCTCCAATCATTCCCCCTTTGGCTGTATTAGTCATACCACATCCGCTAAATACCAAGCATGCGCTCAGTAAGATAGCCATAGAATTCATTGTTTTCATTTTTTTCTGTTTTTAGTCGTTTAGTTAATATGCAAATATAGGATAGTTTTCCATCGTTTCATTTACGCGATGACGTACAGAAGCGATAACTTCTTCGTTGTCTACATTTGACAGTACGGTTTCAATCATTTCTGCAATCTCGTACATCAGTTCTTCTTTGGCACCACGGGTCGTAATGGCCGGAGTTCCTAAGCGGATACCCGATGTCTGGAATGCAGAGCGGGTGTCGAACGGTACCATGTTTTTGTTGACGGTGATGTCGGCTGCTACCAACGCTTTTTCAGCTACTTTCCCTGTTAAGTCCGGATATTTGCTGCGCAGGTCTACCAGCATAGAGTGATTATCTGTTCCTCCCGATACGATAGTGAAACCACGATCCATCAAAGCCTGAGCCAATACGCGGGCGTTTTTCTGTACCTGAGTCTGGTATTCTTTGTATTCCGGTTGCATACATTCGTAGAATGCTACGGCTTTAGCTGCAATAACGTGTTCCAGCGGGCCACCCTGAATACCGGGGAATACAGCTGAATCCAGCAATTGTGACATCATCTTGATTTCGCCTTTCGGAGTTTTCTTTCCCCATGGGTTCGGGAAGTCTTTACCCATCAGGATGATACCACCACGCGGACCACGAAGCGTTTTGTGAGTAGTTGAAGTCACGATATGTGCGTATTTCACCGGATTGTCAAGCAAGCCGGCAGCAATCAGTCCGGCCGGATGCGCCATATCAATCATCAGGATAGCACCTACCTTGTCGGCGATTTCACGCATGCGTTTGTAGTCCCATTCACGTGAATAAGCCGAACCACCACCCACAATCAATTTCGGGTGCTCTCTCAAGGCGATTTCTTCCATCTGGTCATAATCTACGCGACCCGTTTCCTTGTTCAGGTTATATTCACATGGAGTGTACAGAATACCTGAAGTATTTACTGCAGAGCCATGAGACAGATGTCCGCCGTGTGCCAGGTTCAAACCCATGAACTTGTCGCCTGGATTCAATACCGCCAGGAATACGGCCGCATTGGCCTGTGCACCTGAGTGAGGCTGTACGTTTGCCCATTCAGCTCCGAAAATCTGCTTGATGCGGTCGATAGCCAGCTGTTCGCTCTGGTCTACCACTTCGCATCCTCCGTAATATCTTTTCCCAGGATATCCTTCTGCATATTTGTTGGTCAGGCAAGACCCCATAGCCTGCATGACTTGTTCACTTACAAAGTTTTCTGAGGCAATCAGTTCAATGCCTTTCAATTGTCTCTGGTGTTCTTTCTCAATGATGCTAAAAATAGAATCGTCTCGTTTCATGATATAGTTGTTTTAAAGTGAAAAATCCTGTTAGAAAATAACTCCGACCGAAAAACTCAGAATGTTTTTCCGTTGCTCCAGCTTGATTTTTCCTTCGTTATGCGGAGCTTCGGTCAGGTCGGTGTTATAAGTGATAGAACGGATGGTATTATGAAGTCCCACCTCGTAGCGGAAATCAAAGAAGATGTTGGATACGTTGACAGCCAGTCCCACGACTCCGCTGTACTGGAACGGATATTGTTCTTCCTTTATTTCCTGTTGGTAAAAGCCTGTAAATTCGGTAGAACAATGTTTCTCCCATACCCATGTCACCTTGGGACCTACGAAAAAGGCCATTCCATACGGATGTACGTCAATAAACTTATAACCGTAAAGAATGGGCAGGTCAAGTGTGGTCATTCTTTTTTTGATAAGGGCGTTCTCCTTCAAAATTTCTGAATTGGCTAATGTGCTGGGAATAGAAATACTCCCTTGTGTGATGTTGCAGGAAAATTCCGGTTGTATGAAGTGATGTTTCTTCATATTGAAACGGCAGAACACTGCTGTGAAATATCCCACTTTATAATTATTCTGTGCAAGCTCCAGTTCTTTCCCGTTGATAGAAATCTCATCCGTAAAGAACATGGAAGAGTTGAAGCCGGCTTTCACTCCCAAATTAAAACGCGGCTGTTTCAGCGTAACCATGGGCGCAGTTACGGCCTGTGCTTGCAGCTCACTCACTGCCAGCACACCGCTTCCGATGAGGGTGAATAGTGCTTCTTTTATCATAAATCAGTTATTTCTTTTTCTCGACCGACCATCCGAACTTGCCGATTTTCTCTCCTAATTCGTAATATCCCCCGTGGGCATAAACCAGTAGGTTAGATTGGGCCAGTTCAAATTTGCCGGTTTCCGAATTCAGATATTTTTCGTCTGCTTTCACGTTGACTACGTCCGCAATAAACATGTGATGTGAACCTAAAGCGACGATTTCCTTTACCCGGCATTCAATGCAGAGGGGCGACTCTTCAATGAGAGGAGCCTGCACCATGGCTGCCTTTCCTGGAGTTAATTTCATCTCCCGGAACTTGTTGTAGTCTTTGCCTGAACGAACTCCGCACCAGTCTGTGGCAAAAGCCATGTCTTTGGTGGTCAGATTAATGACAAATTCCATATTCTTTTTCAGAATAGGATAGGAGTGCCGTTCCGGTCTGACGGAAATATAACACATAGGTGGGTTGGTACAGATTGTACCTACCCACGCTACGGTGATAATGTTATATTCTTCTTCGCAGCTGCCGCATGTAACCAGGGCAGCCGGAAGAGGATAAATCATTGTACCTGGTTTCCAGTCCTGCTTCATGGTTTACAGAAGTTTGATGTTATCCTTCTGCTGCTCTTTTTCGCAGTAATGGCACTTCAACAAGCCTTTCTCCTTGTCGATGACGTGAAACCATGTTTGCATCGGCTCGTTGTTGCTGATACATTTCGGGTTGTTGCATTTCACGATACCTCTCAGCTCGTCAGGCATTTCCACTTCTTTCTTTTCTACTACTTCATAGTCGCGGATGATGTTCAGCTTGATTTTGGAAGCCACCACCGACAAGCGGCTGATTTCTTCTTCCGTAAAGAAGCGGTCGGCAATCTTGATGATTCCCTTTTTGCCTAATTTCTTGCTTTCAAAGTTGTTGCCTATTGTGATGTTGGCATCTTCATCCTGCAGTCCTAGTAAGGATACGACTGTAAATAATTTATTGGAAGGTATATGGTCAATGACTGTACCGTTTTTCAGTGCAGCCACCTGTAATTCTTTCTTTTCACTCATAGTTAGTTGAATTGAATAGTTTTCCGGATTATTTTTCAGTATCAGCTTTTACCTCGTCGAGTGTAATTCCTAACACATCGCAAAGGATGGCCTGGCGGGCATAAAGACCGTTCTTGGCCTGTTGGAAATAGTAAGCTTTCGGATTATCGTCCACGTCGTAAGTAATCTCGTTCACACGAGGAAGCGGGTGGAGGATTTTCAGGTTCGGGCGTGTATGTTCCAGCATCTTGTTGTTCAGGATATACACATCTTTCACTCTTTCATATTCCATCAGGTCAGTGAAACGTTCCCGCTGTACACGAGTCATATACAGAATATCTGCATCTGCAATGGTTTCTTCGGTGAAATCAGTATGTTCCACGTATTTGATGTGATGTTTCTGGCAATACAGCTTGTATTCGTCCGGCATTTTCAGTTCGTCCGGAGCAATGAAATGGAAAGTAGGATTGAAGTGTCGCATAGCCATCAGCAGCGAGTGAACCGTTCTTCCGTATTTCAAGTCACCTACCATATAAATGTTCAGGTTTTCCAGTGTACCTTGAGTCTTATAGATGGAGTATAAATCCAGCATTGTTTGTGAAGGATGCTGGTTTGCACCATCTCCGGCATTTACGATGGGCACCGGGGCCACTTCACTGGCGTAACGTGCAGCACCTTCCAGATAATGTCTCATCACGATGATGTCTGCATAGTTGCTCACCATCATGATGGTATCCTTCAGCGTTTCTCCCTTAGAGGAACTGGTCACCTTCGGATCGGTAAATCCGATGACTCTTGCTCCCAGGCGATTGGCTGCCGTTTCAAAGCTCAGACGGGTACGGGTGGATGGTTCAAAGAACAGGGTGGCAACTACTTTTTCTGCCAGCAGGTGGCGGTTAGGTTTTTTTTCAAACTCTCTTGCCATTTCCAGAAGATACATGATTTTCTCTTTGGAATGTTCGGCGATAGTAACTAAACTTCTATTTTCCATGTTAGCTGTTTTTGATTACTTTTATAATACCGGAGTTCAAAGGTAGGTAAAAAAAATAGAAATCCCACCGTTTTTAGGATATTTCGGACTACGTTTTCGCATTTAAGAGGATATTGCGGAAAATAAGTCTTTGTTACAAAGATTTTCCGTAAATTTGCGGCTTAAAAGTCTAATTAATGAATATAATAAAAGTATGAGAAAGATATTTATATATGTAATGTGGGGTTTTGTGTTCCTCTGCATTGCCGCAGTTGCCATCGTTTTTACGGCCATTGCAAAAGGTAAAATAGGTTATGTTCCCCCAGTGGAAGAGTTGGAAAACCCGAATCTGAAGTTTGCCACTCAGGTCATTTCTGAAGACGGAAAACTGTTGGGAACCTGGTCGCTTAGTAAGGAAAACCGCGTGTATGTGGGCTATGAAGACCTTTCTCCCCATCTGGTACATGCTCTGGTAGCCACTGAGGATGTGCGTTTTGAAGACCATTCCGGTATCGATGCCCGTGCTTTCATGCGTGCGGTTATCAAACGTGGAATCTTCATGCAGAAACATGCCGGTGGAGGTAGTACCATTACCCAGCAGCTGGCCAAGCAGTTCTATTCACCGACAGCCGACAATGTGATGGAGCGTCTGTTGCAGAAACCTATCGAGTGGGTGATTGCGGTAAAACTGGAACGCTATTACACAAAAGAGGAAATCCTTACCATGTATCTTAATAAGTTCGATTTTTTAAATAACGCCGTAGGTATCAAAACGGCAGCCAAGACTTATTTTGCCAAAGACCCTAAGAACTTGAAAATAGAAGAAGCCGCTACCTTGATAGGTATGTGTAAGAACCCTTCTCTCTATAACCCCCGTCGTTTTAACGAACGTTCTCGCGGACGTCGTAATACCGTGCTCGACCAGATGCGTAAGGCAGGTTTCCTTACTCAGGAAGAATGTGATTCTTTGCAGGCGCTTCCTTTGGTGCTGAAATTCCAGCCTGTCGACCATAAAGACGGATTGGCTACCTATTTTCGTGAATATCTGCGTGGTGTGATGACAGCCCGTAAACCGGACCGGGGCGATTACCGTGGCTGGCAGATGCAGAAATATTATGAAGATTCTTTGGCTTGGGAAACGAACCCGTTGTATGGCTGGTGTGCGAAGAATAAAAAGAAAGACGGCACTAATTACAATCTTTATGTAGACGGATTGAAGATTTATACCACAATCAACTCCCGCATGCAGCGGTATGCCGAAGAAGCTGTATATGAACATGTGGCCAAATACCTGCAACCTCGTTTCTTTAAGGAAAAGAGTGGTCGGAAGACAGCTCCTTATACCAATCAGCTTACACCGGAGGAAGTGGAACAGATTCTGAATCGCTCTATTCATCAGAGCGACCGTTACCGTACCATGAAGGCCGACGGATGTTCGGAAGCAGAAATCATGAAAGCATTCAACACCAAATATGAAATGTCCGTATTCTCATGGGATGGAGAAAAAGATACAATTATGACTCCGCTTGACTCCATCAAGTACTATAAACATTTTTTGCGTGCAGGGTTTATGTCCATGGACCCGATTACGGGACATGTGAAAGCATATGTGGGAGGACCTAATTACAACTATTTCCAGTATGATATGGCTATGGTAGGCCGTCGTCAGGTAGGTTCAACCATCAAACCTTATTTGTATGCGCTTGCCATGGAGAACGGTTTCTCACCATGTGATGAAGTCCGCAATGTAGAGCAGACCCTCTTCGATGAGAACGGAAAGGCTTGGTCGCCCCGTAACAGCTCCAAGTCACATTATGGAGAAGTCGTGACATTGAAATGGGGATTGGCTAATTCCAATAACTGGATTTCAGCCTACCTGATGAGCAAGCTCAGTCCGTATGACCTGGTTCGCCTGATACATTCATTCGGTGTATTGAATAAGGATGTTCAGCCTACCGTTTCCCTCTGCCTTGGGCCTTGTGAGATTTCGGTAGGAGAGATGGTCAGTGCTTATACCGCCTTTGTGAATAAAGGTATCCGTACTGCTCCGCTATTTGTCACCCGCATTGAAGATAATGATGGTAACGTTATAGCCAACTTCACGCCACAAGTGAATGAAGTCATTAGCGAGTCTACAGCCTATAAGATGCTCGTTATGCTGCGGGCCGTAATCAATGAAGGTACCGGTGGACGTGTTCGTCGTTTGTATGGCATCAAGGCCGATATGGGAGGTAAGACAGGAACTACCAACCGCAACTCCGACGGATGGTTTATGGGCTTCACACCTTCGTTGGTATCCGGTTGCTGGGTAGGTGGTGAAGAACGCGACATCCATTTCGATACGATGCGCGACGGTCAGGGGGCTTCTATGGCGCTGCCTATCTGGGGTATTTATATGCAAAAAGTCTATGCCGATAAAACATTAGGTTACTCTCAAGACGAGACTTTCGATATACCAGGTGATTTTGATCCTTGTAAAGACCGTCTGACAGAGATAGAAGAAGAAAATACCACACGTCTTGATGACGTATTCTTCCAATAACAAAGAACGGCGGGAAGTTGCTTTTCAACACATGTGCAACTTCCCGCCGTTTTCTTTATATTCCCGCTTTCTCTTTTGAGAAACCAGCCTTATACTTTCTTTACGTATCCTGCTGGTATTTCCACGGTGGCATAACCCAGGTGATCAATGCGTATCATTACCTGCGAGTGTCCTCCTATCTCTACCAGTTCGCCTTTAAGACCTTTCAGAGAACCTTTGATAACTTCTACCTGTTCCCCTGGGGCTAGCGGTTCATTTTGGAACCGTACAGTCTCTTCGGAGTAATCCAGCATAAACTTAAACTGTTCCATCTCTTTGTCCCGGATGATAGCCGGTCGTCGGGTTGCCGGGTCTATCAGGCAGCCAGTTAGCGACGGGAAATTCTGTAGCAGTTCAATCCGTCCCTTTTCATCTGTGCAGATAAAAATCAACATCGGAATTACGACCTGCTTGATTTTCTTTTTCCGGTCACTCCACTGACGTACCACTTCCTGTATGGGTAAGAAATGCTCCACGTGAAGCATTTCTAATTTTTCTGCCGTTTTTTTCTCGTGGTGCATTCTTACGTAGAAAGCATGCCAGTGTCTCTCTGTTTTCTCTTCCATTCGGATTATACTGTCTGATGATTGATGCAGATACCCTTCAGATACCATTCATACAAGCGGTGAATACCTTCGTCTATTTCTACTTTATGGTGCCATCCCAGGCTGTGCAGCTTGCTTACGTCCGTCAGCTTGCGCAGTGTGCCGTCTGGTTTCGATGCGTCCCAGCGCAGCTCACCCTTGAAGCCGATTTCCTTCATGATTTTCTCTGCCACTTCACGGATAGACACTTCCTTTCCCGTACCCACGTTGATGTGGCAGTTACGGATTTCAGTAATACCGTCCGCATTCTTTTTTGACGCATCATACGTCTGCTTGAAGTCTACGTTCAGCAGCACATGCACGCTGGCATCCGCCATTTCCTCGCTCCACAGGAACTCACGCATCGGCTTTCCCGTACCCCAAAGCGTAACAGCCTCCGGTGTGATGCCGAACTTCGACAGCTTTTCCAGAATCTCCTCGTCCGTATTATTTCCGTTTACACCTTCCACCGGGCGCAGGTTGATATCCTTGCGTACCGCATCCCAGTCGCCTTCGTTCAGGCATTTCGCCAGGTGAATCTTGCGAATCATAGCCGGCAGTACATGACTGTTTTCCAGGTGGAAGTTATCATTCGGTCCGTACAGGTTGGTCGGCATTACGGCGATGTAATTCGTGCCATACTGCAGGTTGAAGCTTTCACACATCTTCAGTCCCGCAATCTTTGCGATGGCATACGGTTCGTTCGTATATTCCAGCGGAGAGGTGAGGAGCACCTCTTCTTTCATCGGTTGCGGAGCCTCACGCGGATAAATGCAAGTACTGCCCAGGAACAGCAACTTCTTCACCCCGTGACGGAAACTTTCGCCAATCACGTTCTGCTGAATCTGTAAGTTCTGGTAGATAAAGTCCGCGCGGTATTGCAGGTTGGCCATGATGCCCCCCACGTGTGCCGCAGCCAGAATCACCGCATCCGGCTGTTCTTCGTCAAAGAACTTTTTTACCGCTATTGGGTCCAGCAAATCCAATTCCTTGTGCGAACGTCCTACCAGGTTATTATAACCTCTTTTCTTCAGGTTATTCCAGATAGCGGAACCCACCAGTCCGTGGTGTCCCGCTACATATATCTTTGCTGATTTGTCCATATTCGACAAATTAATTGTTCATTGTTTCAGAGACAGAAGAACAAAAGAACATATAATCTTCATTCTTCATTATTAATTTTTCATTATTTCACGATTCCCTTTTCCAGATACTCTGCCAGGTTCGTGCGAATCTGTTCTCCTGCCTTTTCTACGGCCACTTTCGCCATATCCGCATCCACCATGATTTTTACCAGCTCTTCGAAGGTTGTCTTCGACGGATTCCAGCCTAATTTAGCCTTTGCCTTCGTCGGGTCACCCCAGAGGTTTACTACGTCTGTCGGGCGGTAGAAATCCTCGCTTACCTCTACCAGACACTTGCCGGTAGCCTTGTCGTAACCCTTTTCGTTGATACCTTCACCCTTGAATTCCAGTTCGATGCCCGTATACTTGAATGCCAGGTAACAGAATTCACGTACACTGTGCTGTACGCCCGTAGCGATGACGAAATCTTCCGGCGTTTCATGCTGTAGAATCAGCCACATACATTCCACGTAATCCTTGGCATAACCCCAGTCGCGCAGTGAGTCCAGGTTACCCAAATACAGCTTCTCCTGTTTTCCCTGTGCAATGCGGGCAGCAGCCAGCGTAATCTTACGTGTCACGAAAGTTTCACCACGACGTTCCGATTCATGGTTGAACAAGATACCCGAGCAGCAATACATGTTGTAAGCCTCGCGGTATTCCTTCACAATCCAGAAGCCATACAGCTTAGCCACTGCATACGGGCTGTAAGGATGGAACGGCGTGTTTTCATTCTGCGGCACTTCTTCCACCTTTCCGTAAAGTTCCGAAGTAGATGCCTGGTATATGCGGCAGGTATTTGTCAATCCGCACAGACGGACAGCCTCTAACACGCGGAGCACACCTGTTGCATCCACGTTGGCGGTAAATTCCGGAGAATCGAAACTTACCTGTACGTGGCTTTGTGCAGCCAGGTTGTAAATTTCTGTAGGCTGTACTTTGCTAACTACCTGCAAAATGCTCATTGAGTCACTCAAATCCGCATAGTGCAAGTGAAAGTTCGGTCGTCCTTCCAGATGTGCGATACGTTCGCGGAAGTCTACCGATGAACGGCGGATGGTACCGTGTACGTCATAACCTTTATCCAATAAGAATTCGGCCAGAAACGAACCGTCCTGCCCTGTAATACCTGTGATTAATGCTGTTTTTCTTTCCATAAATAATCAAATTTTACCCCACAAAGATATAGAAAAAGCCCCGTACTGCCAATGACAGCCGGGGCTTTTCTTCAAGTTCTTTGTTTTTAGGACTGAAGAACGTATGGAGTTAAAAGTGAATTTTCTCCACCTCTTCCTTTGTCAGTCCGGTAGCTTGTGCAATCTGTTCTGCCGTCATGCCTAATACTTTCAGGTTGCGTGCTATAGCTGCTTTTTCTTCTGCGCACCCCTCCGCCAGTCCCTCTGCACGTCCTTCCGCACGTCCTTCCGCACGTTCCGTCATGATGTTGTCCCGCAGAATCACGATATTATCCAGATGCTTGTAATATGCTTTCAACTCTTCCCGACTCATGCGGTTCAACTTTAGTTGCTCTTTTACGGTATCCAGTCCTGGTGCCGTAGCATTTTCAGGCACATTTCCCGTGTTCAGGTAATAAATCCATTCCTCCAGCGGCGTTTTAGCTACCCGGTTAAAGTCGTTCACTTTCAGAATATAATACTCAGGATAAAGCTGGCTTACCTTGTCCACCTTGAATGTCTGCTTCTGGAACGGACTCAACTCCAGGATGTCTCCGTTATGGATACCCACGAACTCCGTTTTCCCGTGATACACGAAATCCTTTCCATGTCCTAACGAGAAATACACGATGTTCACGCTATACACTTTCCTTACTTTCTCGTATCCTTCGCCCCGGTTGATGTATTCCGTCACTAATTTGGACGCACCGAACAACATGCGCTGGAAGTACGCATACTCATTATTGTTCTGCACCTCGATGAGCACCAATTCCCCCTTCGAGTTTTCCGCTAACATGTCCACGCGGTTGTACTTGTCAAACTCATCCTCCTGGTTACTTTCGCTTTCCAACAGCTTGTGGATGGTCACCTTTTCCTCTAACAGTGTGGTGAGCAGTCCTTCCAGCACCGCGTAATTGGCTTTGTTGCGCAGCAAACGCTTCATAGCCCAGTCAAAACGAATATAATTTTCCATACGGCAATTTATCCTCTATTGTTCCTTTTACAAAGTAAATGAATAATTTGCAGGAAAACAAATTTCAGTCAGAAGCTAATTCTGAAAAGTGAAAGTTGTGTGTATCTTTTATTTTTTGTTTTCAGAGGAAATAAGTGTGGTTTGGAAAAATGAATGAAGTTTAGTTTTGTCTTATCGTTTACATTTACAACGTCACGTAAACGGATAAAGATTCCATTGGAGTCATTATTTCATTATTAATTTTAAAATAGTAGTATTATGACACAGAACATGAATTTAGTGTTGGGAGTCAATTTTGATTTGCTGAAGACCAATCTTGCAGCTATTTATGAGAAGACAGATCAGAAAAGCGCATTATTGGTTATGCCTATCACAGTCAATTCACCTAATACAGTGAAACTGGGAGAAATGGTGGATGAATTTAAAGATGCTTTTGGCATTGAAGGGGCAGAAGACAAAATCAAGGGAAACTTAGAGAATGTGCAGAATGAGAAAAGTCCTTTCAAGTGGGATGAGATTGATTTTCAGTTGAAGGCAGCTTTTTTATATAAGGAGATGCCTGGAAAACAGACTGAAGGTACTGAAAAAGCTTCTGAAACCCAAAGTGGAAGTGGGGCAGTTTCTGATAATGGATTTACCGAATATGCATTTGCCATTTCAGTAGATGTCTCCAATGCATTACCTCGTTTAGGAGTGATAGAGATAAATAGTCTGTTTGTGGCCGTTTGGAATACTGAAAGGACTAGTGTATTGGCACAAATGGGCATTGGTAATATTTCGCGTATGTTGCAACAGCTGGACGCATGATTTGTGACATCTCAGGCGGGAAATAAATGTTTTTTGCCTGAGATGTTTTGTTTCTTCGATGAAAAACGAATTTATCTATGAAAGTTAAATAAGATTTTAGAAGAAAATTCATGGGCTTTAGAAAACAAATGAGCTGACAGACACAACATTTCGTTTGATTTGTGAAAACGAAATGTAAAATATGAAACAGCTTAACTCGGAAATTGTGATTATTCTTCCCTCAGAAATGAAAGATTGCCCTGTTCGTGTGGTCAGAGGGGCTGACTTGGAAGAATTGCCTATAAGGAGTAATTTAAACTCTCATGTAAAACAAGATACATTGGTTTGGTATCAAAACGGTTACGTACATTTGACACTGGATGAGATTATGTGGATTAAGGCCAGTAGCAGTTATTGTCACCTTTATGCCACCTGTAACCGAAAATTTACTTTGTCTTATCCTTTAGCTCGCATTGAAGAGCGTTTGCCAGGAGATACGTTCATACGCATCCATCGATCTTATTTAATTAATATCCGTCATGTAAAAGGATTGAGCGGGCGTTCTTTTCTTATCGGCAATCAAGTGCTTAAGATAAGCGATGAATATAGGAAAAAAGTATTCGAACGTTTTATATTCTTAGGAGTCCGTGACAATCAGGGGTTTACAGAAAAAGATATTTGAATCTGATTTTATAATTTCAAAGAATTTAATTGATGAAAGATTATGAAACAGCACATAAACTCTATTCTTCTGGCAGAAGGTGAATTATTCGGATTTCCGGCCACTTTTGGCATAGGCCGTATGCAGGGAGAACTTACCGTCATGGGCTTCTTGAGTACCCGTGGCAGACAGCTGTCTGACTTGATGAACTGTGAGGATGTTGGAGTTTCTTCCTTGGCCAGCCATCTGACGGTCATTCCGAGCAGTTCATCCGACTTTTCTGTCGAATTTGTCCGACAGTCCCGTTATAGTGCGTTGTCGCTCACCTTTTCCGGCCTGAATTGCGGCATTACGCTTTCCGGTGATTCCCGTCAGCTTCTTTTTTTTCTTTCTACAGACCGCTTGAAAAGTGGCAATACATTCGAACGGACGGTAGCGGAAGTCGCCGGATGGTTAGGAATCAGCCAGCTGGCACTGCTTGTCCGCTATGACGGAACCGGTCAGGATCTTCATTTGCTACAGCAGTTTTTCCCCGATTTCAAGAATATAAAACTGTCTCCAGTTTGTACGACCTATCAGCTTCTGGCCTTGGGAGAGTTCGATCTCAGTCTGAATTGCTTCGGACAATGCATTCGGCAACTTACCGGACTTCAGACCGTGCAGTTTATAGTTGGCGGCAGTTTGTCCGGCCAGAGTTTCGGAGCACAGTTGTCGAGCGGACGTATCGAAACCGAAGGATTTATTTTTGACGGATTGAACTTTCAGATTCAGAAATCTGCCACCGATTTCTTTTGTGCCGTTTCCGGTACCTTTATTTTTAAGCTTGACGGGCAGCTTCTTTCTTTTACGATGAGCGGTTCAGCCTCCAACACCTCTTTTGCGCTTTCTGCTTCATCCGATGCCCGTATATCTCTTAATACCCGTCTCTCTTTTTCCGACCTTGGGCTCAATATCGGTGTCACTCCTTCCGGATTGACATTAGGTATGATTGGACGTATCAATACCCCCCGTTTATCCTTGTTCGGAGGTTTTGCCTTTGGTCCTTATCCCCCTAAAATTACCTTACTTACGGCCGCTTTGACTTCCGATACCGGTCGTATATCTTTGCGTGATTTGATTGTTGAGGTTGTCGACATTCAGTGGGATGCTCTTGAGTGTCTGGATGTGATAGCTGTGGGCGATTTTGATCTTACAGAAACTCGTTTGGCTGGAGGAGGAGTAAAATCCATACCGTCAGACATCTCTCTGGCAGACTATGATACAGTCCGACAGAAACAGCTGCAGGAAGTTGTAGCCGATTTCAATCATCAGATAGATTCTACCTTGCACATCACTGGAGAAGCCCAGCTTACTCCGTTAGGTAACAACACCGGCCAGTACATACTCACCGATAAAGACACCATGCGTCATTACCGTATAGACTGTAACGGAAAAATTTCTCTTAACTGCCAGCTATATATTTGCGCAGAACCTTTGACAGTGGGTAATAGCCAACTTCCGGCAGGATTCTTTATTTGCGGTACCCTTGAACTGTTTGACAAGAAAGTCCGTTTCCTTTTTCTGGCCGATAAGGGTAAGTCTCTTGTGTCTCTTGTCCAAATGGACAGGATAGTTCTGGGCAGTTTCTTTATTCTCGAAAAGTCCCAAAAGCCCCTTCCCATGGAGCCGGTTGCCGGAGGTCTGGCCGGACAGTTAGTCCAGTCCTCCGGCAACGGCCCTGTCATGTATCTGAATGTCCAGCGTGAAAAAGCCGAACTGACCTTCTACCTGAGTGCCCATATTTCCATCCTGTCCGTCTTTCAGCTTGACACTTTGGTCCTTGTCAGAGACCGGATGGTATTTGTGAATATCGAATACATCTATTGGGGGTTCAAAACCGTACTGAACCTGCAGGGAGGGGTGAAAGATTTTGCTTCTGCCGGATTTAAGCTTAGCATAGTATTCGATACCAGCGGTTTTCTGGAAATTATTCAAAAAGCCCAGAACCATTTGAAATCTGCAGCTCAGAGCGTAAAGTCCAGTATTGAAGATGCTACCCGCAAGCTTGACGAAGCCCAGCGTGAAGTGGTTAGTCTGCAAAGACAGATTGACGATTTCAACCGGCGGATAGAAGAATGCCGCCAGATTATCCGTCGGACCAAGTGGTACAAATTTTGGATTAAAGCCGCTCGTGCAGCCGAGATAGCTGGGCTTGAGATAGCTAAGGCAGGTGTGAAGGTGGCCATTGGAGTGGCATACGGCACCCTTGAACTGGCTAAGAAAGCTCTCCAGTTAGGAAGCGATGTCGTTGGTGGTGTACTCAATTCGCTGACCCATGTCATTGGGGCAGTTACCCGATTACTTTGGATTAAGTCGTTTGAGTTAGGAGCGGAAGTAACAGCAGCCACTCGTAAAATCTGGGGCAAGCTTGTGCTTATCGTGTTAGGAAAAGAAGTTAGGGTAGAGAAGGAGCTTAACCTCGATAATCTTCTTGAAAACATTAAGTCTTTCATCAGCCAGTCGGCTACCAGTGAGTCCGACAAGGGACTGAAAGATATTCAGCAAGGCAAACGGGCTATTGAGTGTGATGAAGCGAAACTCGATCCTTCCTTGTGGGCTGTGTGTGCCGATATGCGTCAGACTTGCAAAGATTACGCCACTCTACAGCAGCTTCGCGACCGCATGGACGAATTCTTCCTCGATGCCAACAATGCCTATTTCGAAGCTTTTAATGAAGAAGACCCTAATGCCCGCGAAAATGCCTGTCGCCTGACTTCACTCCGGTGGGAAGAAGAAATTTTCCGGCAGCAGCATGTAGATGCATTCGACGATAGTTTTGAAACCTCACTGTCCACCCTGATTCAGACCCTGCGTCAGGAAAAGCAAGCCAGCCGTGCCGATATTTCTGACGATATGGAGCAGCAGATGGATGTCTTGATCGATGTTGTTCATTCCTTATCCCAGGAAAATCAGTCCCGTGCTTTCAGTGCTTCCCGTGCTTCTCTGTTCGAGCGTCTGGAACGAAACACTGAAACCTGTCGCCGTGCCCGTCGCAGCCGTGCAGCCGAAAGTGAAATTTCCGCTAAAGATGCCAATACATACTATGCCGACACCATGAGTGAACTGATTCAAAAGAATTTGGGCGACCAGCAAGGTGAGACTGCAGAAGACATCCGCCGCACTCTGGCTTTGGCTCTTTATGAATTCCGTAACCCGGGTGACACATTCCATAAACAAGAAAACAATGATACGACCGATGATGAAGAAGATTTGTAACCTCCTGTTCAGCCTTTTTACTTTACTATTTAGTCAGGAACTGAATGGTGCTCCCTCATCCAGTTTTACCCTGTTCGTTTACATGAACGGGTCTAATTTGGAAACTACCCACAAACTGGCCACTTCTGACATTCGTGAAATTCTTTCCGCGATGAAAGATTCCATAAATATTGACAATCTGACTATAGTCATGTTGTTAGGAGGAACCCGTCAGTGGCATACTAGAGACAGCCTCGGTTTGTCCATTTCGTCCGACAGCCTTACCTGTGTCGCCGTTACCCGTCAAAGTATTCAGAAGTGGCACACCTTTGCAGCAGGCAGCATGGGCCATCCCTCTACCCTGAGTCAGTTTCTCCGTATCGGACAAAGCGCTTTTCCGGCAGCCTATTACGGTCTGATATTCTGGAATCACGGTTCCGGATCCGTCGGTGGATTCGGTTACGACGAATGTTATCCCGACGACCGTTCCCTGTCCTTGCGTGAAATCTGTGAGGGGCTTGAATCCTCCCGTCTTCCCGATAACAAGAAATTTGCTTTTATAGGCTTCGATGCCTGCCTCATGGCTACCCTTGAAACCGCAACCGCTCTTTCGCCTTATGCCGACTACCTGATAGCCTCGCAAGAGCTGGAGCCAGGTGGTGGGTGGGATTACCGTAGTGTCATACCTCTTTTGGCATCCTATACCCCTTCTGCGGTTCCCGACCTCTATAAAAAGATGGTCTGCTCTTACATTAATGCTTATGGTGGCAACGAAGAAGTCACTCTTTCCGTTACCCAGCTCGATGCTGTTCCGGCATTGACAGCCAGTGTCGGACAATTCTTCTCCAGTCAGCGTGCTGCCCTTGTTCCGGCCGCCTTTCCTCGCTTCTCCAAAGCCCGGTCACAAAGCAAGTCGTTCGGCATGCCGGCGTTTACCTTCTGTGGCCCTGATATGACCGATTTGCTCGACCTTTGTAACCGGATGGCAGAACCTTCCGATAGTAGCCTTCTTTGTGACATACGCACCCGGCTGCGCGAAGCCGTGGTCTGTTCCGGCACCTCCGGTTCGTTCAGTCACGATGCCGTGTGCGGGCTTTCTCTCTATTTCCCCTGCTATAACCTCAGTCAGGCCCGTTCGTTGGAAGAATACTATCATTGCGGATTTTCACCCGATTATTTCAGTTTCGTGCGGGAGTACGTCCGCCAGTGGCAGGCCGGCTATGCCAGTGCCTCTTCTTCCACCTTCCCCGACAAGGTACTGCCCGACGCTCTTTCTACCGATATGATTCTGCACACCCGTAAGATTTATGCTGTTCTGCTGTCACAGACATCCGATGGAAGATGGCTTTCCTATGGTATGGACGGCGACGGGATAACCTTGACCCCCCACGGGCAGATAGAAAATACGTCAGATTCCTTGGGGCAGTGGAACCGGAAATGGATTCATATCGGAGGAAAAACCGTAGCTGCTTACATGACCTTTTCCGACAGCCGTTCGTTGAATTATACCGTTCCCGTCTTGTTTAATGGCGAGCGTTCCGACCTGATTCTCCGTTACGACGAGAAGAATCCCGGTGGGGTAGTGGCAGGTGCCCGTCGGCATCTCAATGACCAAACCCCCGACAAAGGAATTACCCCTATCTGCAAGAACGATCGTATCGTCTATCTGTGTCCGGAGTTTCAGTCCGATAATAACTCTTCCGTCTGTTACCAGCCTGTTGACTCTGTTGTAGCCCAAAAAAAGAAAGACCTGAAAGTGAATTTGCTTTCTGTACCCTCAGGCACATACCGTTATGGTTATTGTCTGGTCGATCTCTACGGGCGTAGACATTATACCCGTTTCACTGATTTCAGAAAATGATTTGCCGGATTGAGAAAATACATATTATTAAGTGTAGTGTTTTTGCATAATTTTATGGCTGTAAGCTTACAAGAGGTAAATTATACAGGCAGATTCCGAAAAGCCTTTGATATAGAGTAGGAGAAATTTAAAATTTTTAATGATGGATGTAATAATAAATGGTGGAACTTTACGTTCTGATAACGAACATGAAGTAGTTGCTAACGTTGAGTATGTGTTGCAAAAAGCAGGAGAGAAAGAATGGAGAATTTATCTTAAAGGAGTTCCTGTCAAGCGGAACTTCTTGAAAGGTGAGAAGCTAGTTTATAATGCCAAAGGCACAAATAATGTTAATGCAGATAACGATATGATTGTTAAAGAAGTGCTGGGGCCGGCTGCTTATCTCTGCAGTGGTCCCCAAAAAATGAACTGTTGATTCAGCCATCAAAATGAAGTTCCCGTTTCTACCGTATACGATGAATGTAGAAACGGGAACTTTGTTCTGTATTGTCCGCCTGGATTGTGACAAGTCATTTATTATCTTTTCAGATTAAAACTTTTTGAACTTTAGTATGGCATAATCAGACTCTAAGGTCATGTATTTCCCGTTTGTTTCCACTACCTTGAACGTCGTATTCACATTGTTTAGTCCGTAGGGCTCCAATTCCCATACCTCAGCCGGACGGGAGTTTTCTGGAGTCGCATACGTGCTCATATCGTTCATGGTGATGCTATTACTTGCTTCATCGTACTGGTATCTTCCACGGAAAGGAGTCAATCCCTGTGCTCCTTGCTTTTCTGCCACTTCCACTACCCAAAGTTGGATACTATAGTAAATGCGTTCGCACGGATGTATTTCATTGTCAGCTTTTGTAGTGAACTCTAATAATTGCCAGTGCCCTTCAATATTACTGTTAATAGGTTCTTTTTTACAGCTGTTACATACTATGGCCAGCATTACCATGCAAAGCCCTATATAGAAAATTCGTTTCATACTTCTTTCTTCAATTAAAAAATCACTCCTGTTTTTCTGATGGTCAGCATGCCTCCTGTGGAATTACCCAAGTAATTGCCCCGGTCCACTCCCAGTGCTGCCGAAGCACTCCATCCCTTTGCCCATTTCGGTGTATAAGTTGCTTCATAGAGCGAACTGAATTGTTTTCGTTGTTGGTCAAGAGGAATGTCGTATGTACCCCAGTGCCGGGTAAATGAAATCAGCATGCGGTATCCCCATTCCGAAGAAGGTTGTCCGTTGATACCCAGATGATGTGCTCTTACTCGGTTACTCCGGAAGGTAATGTTATGGCCTTCGTTATAGGCAGGTCCTGGTAAAAGTGGGTTTCCCATTCCCATTCCTAAATATTGCCAGGCACCATAGATGTAGTGATTGTAATAGTTATCGTTGGCACTAATTTGATATTCAGGGAACTGTCCCCAAAAACCATCATATAAAAGTGGACCTGTCTGATCTTTTGTACTAAGTCCTTCCCATACAGCAGAAGTTATCCAGCGGTTCTTCGGAAAAGTAATTTCCAGACCGATTTGTCCGTCTTTCCAGCGTCCGTACTCCCAGAACATTTGAGAGTGATCCTCAAAATAATGCTCCAGATAAGCCCGGAATTTCCATTCGCCCAAATAGTAATTTAAGGCAAAATTCCAGCTTCCCATCATATTCCCTTCTACGTTTACCTGTTCTCCTTCCGGTGTATCACTTCCTCCTGCTTGTGGAAAGAGTGCTTTCCAGTAAGCTTTCAGGTTTTCGGGCATGTCCAGCACCTTTTCTGTGCTTCCATCCTCTTTCTTCAGGTATTTATCGCCTCCAAATTGAGTAGCCATTAAGATTCCAAATTCAAATTCCAATGGCAGTTTCTCCTTGTTACCTAATCGTAGCATAAGCGATTTGCTATGGTAAAGCACATCTTTTGTGAAATACTGCCCTGGTCTTACAAAATCTTTCTGCCAGCCATTCTCTGTGAACGAACCATAGGCAATGTGTCCTTTAAAAGCCAGCCATCCTTTAGTACCTGGTACGTTCAAGAACTCCTTGATTTCTCCTCTGATTTGCGGAATAGGCTGCGTGTTAGGACCTTCCACCATCATTCCGCTGCTCAGTGCTGTATTTTTGGTCAGCGGAAACCCCAGACGTTCCTTGCTTCCGATACTCAGTGTCAGCATCTTCCAGGAAAAATCACTGTATATCTGATGGATGAATACGTCCTGTGCCTGGTGGATACCTCCAGCCATATCCAATCCCGCGTCAATGCGCCATCCATGAGGAAATTGTTTATTATAGGAGATACCGGCTAACAGGTAGCCTGAATTAGGATTTGTACTACCCAGTCCATAGCGGTTTCCTGTAAACCACAAAGGAGCATACGTCCCGTCTCCGGCAGTAGTTCCTAACTCTACATGGTAGGTGAGGGAAGAGTTTTCAGTCTGTCCAGAAATGGATGTACATAAAAATAAGCCACAGATTATTAGTAAGTGTTTTTTCATTTGTTTTTTGTTTTTATCAGATCATTATTTTTCGTCTGAACTTTGTACATCCCAGTCTTTTATTGTATCTGTTTCAGATGAAAAGCTGATACCGACTTTATATAATTTTCTTTTATCATTTTTATATGGATTCGCATATCCCTTGGATTCAATTTGTTGAAGGGCTTCTTTAGCTGTACTGTTCAGTTTAAATTCAAAAATATATACGAATTTGGGTGTTTCTATAATGCAGTCCACTCTTCCCTGGCTTTGTTCCTTTTCGGTATATACCGTGTACACGCTCATTAGTCGAAGAATCAGATAAAATGTATAATGGAAATACCGTTCTTTTTCTCGCTCATTTTCTTTTCTTCGCATGGTATAGGGTCTTTCTGCGAGAAAAGCTGTAAGTATGGCATGAAATTTTTCCAGATTCCCATCTTCCAAAGAAAATACCATTTCTTGTGCAATATTACGTGTATCCTCATTTGTTTTAAGATAGTTGGATGCTATTAAGGTCAGTAATCCACTTTTCACCTCATTGTTTGGAAAATCCAGCATGAAACGGTTTCTTCTTTTGTCGTAATCTTTAATAGTGAGATAACCACTTTGAAAAAGCATAGGCAAAGGATTTTCCGCATGCGCTTTATAGTCCATGAAATTACTTGAGCCATAATATTTTCCGGTAATTTCGTTGATGTTCTCATTCGATAAGTTCAATAACCGGATTAAGTATTCAGGTGTGCCCGAACTGAACCAGAAGTCATAAGGGCGTTTGGAGTCGAATGCATTCAAAATGCTGAATGGGTTATAAATATCCTTCATCCGTTCACTGAAATGATACCCATCATATTGCCGTTTCAGAATCTGTTTCATTTCGTTGGCAGTACATTCTTCTCTTTTCGCCATTTCTTGGATTGAAGTTTGAAAATACAATTGCAGTTCCTCTTCTGTGATACCGCATATTGCCTCATATTCTTCATTTATAGTGATATCTTTCGGACTGTTGAGTCCACTGAAGACACTGACCTGAGAGAATCTGGTTACTCCTGTTAGAAATACAAACTGAAGATATCTGTCAGCCAGTTTAAATGTAGAATAAAAAGCCTTCAGTATATCACGGTTATGGTTGAGCAATTTTTCGTCACGGTCCAATACATCCAGCAGCGGCTTGTCATATTCATCCACCAGGACCACAGCTCCCCGCTGATATTTCTGGGCTGCTGCCCTTAATACATTCTCAAATCTGGAACCCAAGTTGAAGTCAATTCCTGGATTTATTCCGTATATCCTTTCCCAAGAGGAAATGTAGCCTTCCAGCTTAGCCTCCAAAGCCCTTGGCTGGTTAAAGTTTACTCCATTAAAATCAATGTGAAATACCGGATAGGAAAGCCAGTTATTTTCCAGTTTGCTTATTTTTAACCCTTCAAACAAGTCTTTTCTACCCTGAAAATAATTTTCCAGCGTAGATAGCAGAAGACTTTTCCCAAATCGTCTCGGGCGGCTGAGAAAGTATATTTTCCCTTTTGTTACAAGTGAATATATTAAATCAGTCTTGTCTACATAGATATATCCATCCATTATGATTTGTTCGAATGTTTGTATGCCTATAGGATATTTCATATGTGTAAAGATAAAATAATGATATGGTATTGGAATTAATCTTTCTTTGTCAGTTCATTCTTGAAATCATGATAAATGTCTTTCCCGAAAAGAATCCATGCAGACTCAAGCACAAAAGCTAAGAATGCAAAGGCAATGATGATGAGCATTTTCTTGGGAGATGCCGGAGCAAGTGGTACAGTGGCCGGTTCTACTACGGCAAACACCGGTTTGGCCTCCTGTACTTTCCCACGCAGAACCTGCAACTGTCCCATGGACTGGCTATAGATTTGTTCTGCTAAAGTTAGATTCTTCTGTAATCTTTCTTTTTCAGAGGTTACAGTCTGAAGGATGACATTGCGGTTAGCATCTGCAAATTTTGCATATTCCTGCTGAGCTTCAAAATACTCCTTCTTGTATTGTTCGCATAGACTAAGCTGGAAATCATAATCTTGTTTAGCCTTGCGGGTACGGTAATCGGTGATGTATTCCTGTAGTTTGTGTACAGCACTGTCTGCCACGATTGCAGCTGCAAGCGGGTCTTGCAGAGAAACAGTGACTTTCGTCATATTGCTTTTTTTGTCTGTTTCCACTTCCAATACTTTTTTCAGCATTCCTATTCTTCCGCTTTGTTCCGGAGTAAGACGAAATGGATCAATTGCTTTTATGCTATCTTTTTGTTCTTCTTTAAAGAGTGATTTTATTCCTCCTATAAGCATTCCGGGAGCTCCCATTATATGACTCCACCAGGGCTTTTTTTCCGTATCTAGGTAATCATAGAGTATAACGCAGTCTCCTTTTTGAGTTTGAATGGGTATTTGAAGCATTTCCAAAGCAAAAGGATTTGTCTTTACAATCTCAGGAAACATGTTGAAAGTCAGCGCATCTTCTCCAAATCCAGCAGAGGAGTTTCCTAAACCGAACATGGAAGCAATACCGGATAATCCACTGGTAGCGCTGACTCCGGATTCAGGAGAAAGACTTACGTCTACTTGGTAAGTTTTTGGCAGGCTGAATCCGATGATTGATCCTGCAATGATACCTGCTCCAATGGCCTTATATAGACTTTTACGCTTTTGTATTAGTTTATGGAATAGGGTAACTAGATCTATTTCTGATATTTCTTGTTGTTTATTTTCTTCTATCATATTGTTTATTAATTGTATCGTTGTTATGATATATTTAAGAATTAAATTCCAATTTGTTTATATTTTTTGATTTAAGTAGAAGTATCATTTGATGTAGGAATAGAAAATAATTATTTTAATTGGTTTATGGCAGACTCATATTTTTTAATGATTAAGTCTATATTGAATTCTTTTTCCATTTTTTTTCTTCCATTTTTTCCCATTATTTTTCTTTCTTCTGGTGATAAGTTGATTATTTTCTCCATTGCAGAAGCTAAACTTTCAACATTTTGGGCTTCACATAAAAAACCATTATATCCATCTTCGACGACTTCTTTACATCCTATATTGTTTGTTGTAATAAGTGGCTTACCGGATGCTGCTCCTTCCATTAGGCATAATGGAACTCCTTCGCGATAAAATGAGGGAAGTACGACACAAGTACATTTATTGATATAATTTCTTACATCCTCTGTCTCTCCTAAATAACGTATAATATTTTGATTATTCCATTCTTCTAATTGCTTTTGAGGAATCCCTTTGGGGTTATTTACATCAATTGGACCTAATATTAAGAATTGAACTTGAGAGTATTTCTTCTTTAATAATTTTGCAGCATTTGCAAATACTCCTACACCTTTATCCCAAAGCATCCGACCAATTAAAATAAAAGTTATTTCTTCTTCTTGAGCGTCTTCATGAATTTTAAAATAATCTAAATCAATCCCTTCTCCTCTTAAAAGTTTGGCTTTTGATGGGGGGATGATTTTCTCTGATATAAAAGAATTGATGTCTTCTTGATTTAAGAACCATACTTGGGGGGCCTTTTGGAATGCTAATTTATATAGCTTTTTGGCTATTATGCTAATGTAATTTTTTGCATTAAATATATATCCCAATCCTGTAGTTATAGGTATATATGGAATACGTAGTAAAGAGGCTGCAATACTTCCATATATATTAGGTTTTATAGTGTAGAAGAAACATCCAGAGGGTTGAATTTGTTTGAATATCTGGTAATATTTGAAACATAATTTTATATCACTAAAAGGGTTGGTTCCTTTTCTGTCCAGTTTGATAGGGATAAATTTGCATCCTATCTCTATTAATTTTTTATCAAATACATTATCTTTTGGAGCTATAACATAAACATCGTATCCTTTATTGATGCAATGTTTAAATACTTGTCTTCTAAAATTATACATGCTCCACGCTGTATTGCCTGAAAATATTAGTTTCATATTTAAGTTGAAAAGATAGTTGTAAAAGGAATATATTCAGTCTTAAAAGATATAATAGATGAATAAAGCCTTAAGTAAAAATAGCTACTGATTAAAATGAAAAGTAATACTCTATTATATAATGTTTTTTGATGATAAATAATGTATGGGATAAGTATTACTTGCAGGCTATCCATATATACTGCTATACGTGCTAATGATATACTTAAAGGTAAAGTTATAAAATAGAGTATTGTCCCTAAGATATAAAGATTAGTTAAGCCATTAAAGAAAGTCGAGTTGTGTTTTAATTTATATTTGCAGTAAAAGATGAGAGCTAATACAAAAAAT
>CAMFND010000063.1 GCA_945965395.1 uncultured Bacteroides sp. | reverse complement strand
CTCCCTCTCGAAAGCGGTTGCAAAGGTACGGACTTTTTCATTTCATGCAACTTTTACAGCATACTTTTTTGCAGGATTTTTTCAGGTTTTTGCATAACTCGCTGATTTACTTTATACTATAAAGCATGTTTTTATTGATGTGAGAAAATGTGCATAAAATGCCTTACATTATATAATTCGTGCGTACGCGTACGTATGCGCGTAAAGAGTCGGAAAAAGTTTTACGAAAAACAGGGGAAAACAGCTGCAAAGCCTGAAACTGCGCACGGAATACGGAAAAAGGAACGGAATTTTTACACGGACAAGGAGGAACTTTTTACGTTTCCGCTACTGGAAACCTACGGTTCCGCAACGCAAAACGTACGGTTCGCACGGCGGAAACATATAGTTCAAAGGAAGAAACTATACAAACGACCATCACATTTAATAAAAAAACTCTTTGACTTTTCTACAAAACCAAAGAGTTTTTTTATTTAAAGATATTATCTTCTTAGAGAAATATGTCCATCAATCGGAAATCTTTCACCTTTCCATGCTTTTCTCGAAGTCCAATCTTCAGCTGGATCA
Organism: uncultured Bacteroides sp.; assembly: GCA_945965395.1. Classification (GTDB taxonomy): domain Bacteria; phylum Bacteroidota; class Bacteroidia; order Bacteroidales; family Bacteroidaceae; genus Phocaeicola. The sequence continues at coordinate 11,929 of CAMFND010000063.1, read as the reverse complement.
GACCAAAATGGATGATCAGCAGGAAGTCCCAATGGTAAATAGACTAAAGAAGTCATATAAAGACTTCCATTATTCGTATAATAATTAGCCAAATTAGGCTGGTGTCCCACAAATCCAAGTTTCAAGAAATTCTCGTTATCAAAATTACCCTCAACAGAAAACATATTTTTCATTACTGCGGTAAGTGCGCTTCGAATTTGTCCATTTTTCAGGTCCTCTGGCAAACCATATTTCCATGCGGCAAGCGCCATTGATTGAAATGCCCCCATACGATACACCACAGATCGGCCAAATGCCGGATAGGTGCCTTCAGGAGAAATAAGTCTTTCTATGAAAGTATTAAAGCGCTGCATTCTTTTAACCCCTAAAGAAACAGAAACTGGAGTTGAAAATTTATTAGCCTCACAAACCTCCAATACTTCCACATACATCGGATGTATTACATAAGAATTATAATAATCCAAAGCAAATTCCGGTCCATCACTATACCAGCCATCACTCAGATACCATTCATTTATCTTATTGACGGCTACAGTTAGTGCATACATATCAGCCTTTTCGCCTATAGACAAAAGAAAGGCCTCAGTCATGGCTCTAAAAAGCAACCAGTTATTATACGCCGGCCGTATCACTCTCAACCCGATAAACCTATCGACATATCTTTGCTTAGTTATCGGGTCTAATCTATTCCAAGTTGCTTCAGGTGCGCGCATAAAACTTTCAGCAATATAAGCCGCATCCACCAATATCTGAGTGGGTCCTTCCCACAACAAGCAGTCCGGGCTATCAGGATTTACCGCATTTTTATACGATGATATAGCCCAGTCACGGAGCTGTTTTCTCATTCTACCTTCTTTACTTTCATCATCTGGCAAAGCAAGCCATGGTGAAATACCAGCCATCAGGCGTCCAAAGGCTTCCATATAAGCCACTCGTTTGTCTCTTCCATCCCAAGTCGGACTAAGCTCCAGATTCATGTTCTTCTGCAATTCACCTTTACTCATATTTTCAAGTATAGGCTGCGCTATCTTATAACATAGTTCGGTCCAAACTTCCCGGTCACTAGCCTGTGACCCTTTATCATTTTTTGCGACAACATGAACAGATACTAACATAAGTGCTACTAAAAACACACTTTTAATTTTCATCATAGCCATTTATTTTAATGCAAGGGTTTTACTCTTTTCTATGTCTACTTTTCGTTTCAATGCTTCCAGATAATAATAATCTGCATAATTCAAGGGAACATCTATTTCGCTGTTATGAGGAATACTTCCCACTGAATGCATCAGAATAAATCGCCCATTCTCACCTAATCTTGCTGTATAACGCTCTGAAGCAAGGCTTGCCATAATATGGTCAGCATATTCCTCATAGGAAATCGCATCAGGCACTCCCAATGTGCAAATCTCGTACAAAGCAGAAGCTATAACAGCTGCAGAAGAAACATCTCTAGGCTCATCAGGTATTTTAGGTGCTTCCATGTCCCAATAAGGTACAAGGTCCTCAGGCATCTTTTTATGGTTCTTCATGAAATTAAAAGTTTTTATGGCCTGCTGTAAATATTTTTTATCGCCCGTATAACGATAACACATTGTAAAACCATATATAGCCCACGCTTGTCCACGTGACCAAACAGATTCATGAGAGTATCCTTGTGCTGTATGACGGTGTCTTACGCTCCCATCTGAAAGGCTGTAATCTATGACATGATAACAGCTTCCATCCGGACGGAACTGTTCCTTCAATGTTCTGTCAGCATGCGCTACGGCAATCTTATAATAAGTAGAATCACCGGACAGTTTTGTTGCTTCAAACAACAATTCCAAATTCATCATGTTATCAATTATAACCGGACACTCCCAGCCTCTTTGAGCCTGCCAGCTGTTTCCAGAAACATTCCAGCTTTGTATCGTTCCAGGTTTTTTCCGGAAACGGGTACATAAAGAGTTAGCTGCTTCTATCATCACATCTTTATATTCAGCCTTCCCTGATAACCTAAGCCCATTACCATAACTGCAATTCACAATAAACCCTATATCATGATGCCAAGTAAGTTTTTTAGCCTCATCCAACGCTTCCGTATACTTTTGTGCAACAGAAAGAAGCGTATTATCATCCGTAAGTTCATACAAATACCACACACTTCCTGGGAAAAAGCCACTTCTCCAGTCTGAGAACCCACAATAATAAACTTGCCCGTTCTCGTTCAAAGTCACAGGATTCACAACCTTGCCACTCGCCTCAATTGTATCAATCTCCAATCCAATCTGACACCTAGCATTTTCAACAGCTTGCTCAACCCAGGATTTTTCAGTTGATTCTGCTTTTTTCATACAGCTTCCCAACCCACAGACAGTTGCTGCTACACAACAATTTAATAACAATTTTAAAATACTCATAAATACTTTCATGTGTTAAATTTAACTTAAAAATGGATTGTAAAAGTATAACAACCCTTTTGTTCTTTTTCTTTAGCAATAAAAGACAATCTATAGACCTCCGATCCCCATACAGACGACAATTTTTTATCCGTAAGTTTTACACATTCCTTTTTTACTTCAAACATCTTACTATCGTATTTCAACGTACCTTTAACCCCATTGATAGAAATCTCAATTACACCATCTTTTATGATTATGTCTCCCCATGACAAGAAATTAATCACATTTTCTTTCTTTATCTCATCCAGTTCAAACCGATCACTTATCATAAGAGCGTCAGACTTCATTGTATAAGAACGAATCCATTTCTTCACTCCAGCTTCATCAGGATAAGCTGTAGCTATGTTTGCAGAGAAACTATTCTTCGTAGCTTTAACTTCCGTAGCCTTATACCGGCGTCCATATTTCTGAGGAACCCCGTTTATCATCGGCAAATTATGATAATTACTTTGCATAGTCCAAATCGTGTATCTTTCACTACTAAACGTCTGTCTTGTGTAAGTACCAACTCCCGCATCAATAATAACCGGCATATTATTTACCCACAAAGAGAAACTGCCCGCGTCATTATGATTATGGCTTTCATCATTATATCCTCCTTTTGCGGCAAAAAAGGCCTTCTTATTTCTTACATAGCAAAATTCCGTCTCAGGATACCAGGTATAAGAAACACCTGTATAGGCTTCTTGATACGCACATAATTCATCCTCCACTAAAAAAGCTTCTAAAATACGGAACAGATCACGACCTCTAAAAGAAATCTTGCTTCCCTTATTTTGCATTGAAGCAAACTGCTTCAAGATGTCACTCTTTACAGCTTTTCCATATCGGTATATAAGATAAGGGTCTCCACCTCCTTTGGCAGAAGCATCCGCAAAATTAACAACCCATCCATTCCCTACATAACTTCTTGCAATATACTCTCCCATTGCTTTAATCTGCGGATTGTCAAATATTGAGATTTTACCACCAGTTATCCGATTCAACAAAACAAGATAATCGAGACATTTTCCTGAAGCATGTCCCCAATAAGAAGGTCCTTCTTCACATGCTCCGTCAGAGTGAACATAATTAAGGAACTTATCCACCGATTGCATACTACGGGAAACAGCTTTAGAAAGGCGGTCTACATCATTCTCCAGCAGCATAAATGTCATCAAACAATTACTATTACACCATGGATTCCAGTTATTCACCATTTGCCCCTTATAATTCGCAGCCAGCCACCAGAAACTATCATTATTCAAATAAGGTTTCATTATTCTTTCATCCAGTTCTCTGTATAAGCGTCGGGAAATCTCCGGATCTATCTTGTCAAATTCTTCATGCATAAAATAATATACCCATGATAAAAGACTTCCCAAATCCCCAGCTGTTAAATCAATCAAAGGGTAAGTGGGTGTAGGCAATGCACGGTGTGTAGGCTGAGTCACCAGATGGGCAGACAACGCCCAAGATGTCATTTCACAAGTATGAAAGACTCCATTAATAAGCTGGTCTATAAAACGCCCCTTTCCTTCTGCCAGTTCAGCAAGCATAAGCTTCACGATAGCTTGATTATTCTCGTCAAAAGGCCGCTCCATAACCTCCCGGTTTCCACTTTTTTCAAACTCCAGATAGTCTGTTGCCTTTACCACTTTCCAGGTATACTCCAAAAGTGCCTCTCCATTTTTAATAATTTCATCTTTATATCCCCCAAAAAACTGACTCCAGCCTTCCCGATCTTTATAAGAAGGATACTGGACCCATTTTTGATTTAAGACAAGGCACTCCGCAAGACTTTCCTGAGCCGCCACATGTTGAAGAAAATTTCTCTCAGTATAAGCAGCCACTTTAATACATGAAAGAAAAACGAAGACAATTAAAGAGAAAAAACTTTTCGTTTCCATGATATTAGTATTATTAATTAACAATGCAATATTAAGGCTTAATCACATAACAAAGTATCAATATTGTACATAGTAGATACACAAATTGTATAGATTACTTTTAGCACTATTTCATATAAGGAAAAAACAGTTTCTCCGAGTTATTAAAAGCTACGCAATCAGCAATTCAATATAAACACTTATAAATCATCAAGATACACGCTAGCTGTTTTAACAACTATATTGGTATAAAAATATTCCTAAAAAATCTCCGGATTTTTTTCACATATATATCGGACAATTCGTATAATAGAATTTACAGATTCTAACAATCTTTGCTATGTCAATAATTCACAAACTTAAACTTATACTTATGAAAAGTGCTAGGAACTACAAAATCTCCATGACCAGAATTTTGGCAGGAGTTTCTTTAGCTTTTTTTGCATCAGGCATAGCTACCGCAGCCAACGAATCGTCGTCACCACATGCAGATGCAATTGAAAGTATTTTACAGCAAAAAGCAATTAATGGTAAAGTCCTTGATGCGGCAGGTGAGCCTATTATTGGAGCTAACGTAATTGTGAAAGGAACAACTAACGGAACGATTACCGACATTGACGGAAATTTCACCCTAAATGTTCCTTCGGAGTGTATTCTTCAGGTTTCCTATATTGGATTTAATACACAAGAAGTAAAAGTTACTTCTACTACCAACAACATTACTGTAAATCTTAAAGAAGATACGGAAACACTGGAAGAAGTAGTAGTAGTAGGTTATGGTACTCAGAAAAAAGTAAACCTGTCAGGTTCTCTCTCTACCATCAATGTAAGTGAATTAACAGAAAGCCGTCCTATTACAAACGTATCTCATGCATTGTCAGGGCTTGCAGCCGGTGTCAGTGTCCAGATGTCAAGCAACCAGCCAGGAAATGATGACGCCTCCATCAAAGTGCGCGGTCAAGGAACACTTAATGATTCTTCTCCTCTTGTAATCATAGATGGAGCTGAAGCCAGTATCAATACCGTCAATCCTCAGGATATTGAAACAATGACAGTATTGAAAGACGCAGCTTCTTCTGCTATCTACGGTTCACGTGCTGCCAATGGTGTCATCTTAATAACCACCAAACAAGGTAAGTCAGGTAAAATTAAACTTGACTATAACGGTTATGTATCATTTACCTCTCCTTCTATTCCAAGTTCTATGGATCCTGTTTCCAATTATGCAAATTACATGGAATATATCAATGAAGGATATAGAAACTCAGGAATGGCCGAAAAGTTCTCTGCACAGACCATTCAAGAATGGAGAGACAATGAAGGAAAAGATGCCTTGCGCTATCCAAATTCAAACTGGATTGATGATACATTCAACAACTCTGTATCACACAATCATGTAATTTCAATGAGTGGAGGAAGTGAGAAAATAAGATTCTATTCTTCATTTGGCTATCAGAACAACCCGGGAGTCATGGATAATACAGGGTTTGAAAAATATAGCGGCCGACTCAACATTACAGCAGATATCAAACCTTGGCTAACTTTAGGAGCATACGTAAATGGATATGTATCAAACATGGATCCTGCGGCCAAATATACAGATGACTCAAGCACATCAACCTCTGTAGATGACGTATTCACATACGCTTCTGCCACTACTCCAGGCATGGTATTTCAAGCACCCGACGGAAGATTTGGTGCGATGAATAATCCAGAAGACGATGCACAGAGCGCTGTCAATAACCCACTAGTACGCCTTAACCAAGTAGCCGGTAACATTGCAAAACACAATTTGAGAACTCGTTTTGTAGCTACATTAAAACCATTCAAAGGATTCAGCATCACAGGTTCTTATTCATATGATGTTGTAGATGAAGAAAGAAAACGTAAGCCTGTCATTCTGGAACAATGGAACTTCAGAGACGAACTGATTACACGTACTACAGAAGGCAAATCAAGCATCATGAACTACGACGGAAAAACACAACGCTATTTCAATGATGTAGTGGCCAGATATGAAAACCGTTTCATCAATGATCAGCTAGGGCTGAACGCAATGATAGGTGCCAGCCAGGAAAGATATTACCAACATAATTTCCAAGCGACCAAATATGACTTAATCGACTATAGTCTGAACGTGATAAATGGAGCCACAGGAGACGCCAGTGCATCTGGATCCAGTACTGAATGGGCTATGCGATCTTTCTTCGGACGTATAAACCTTGACTGGAACAACAAATATCTGCTCGAATTAAACCTTCGCGCTGACCAGTCTTCACGCTTCCTTTCTAATAAAAGAACAGGGTATTTCCCTTCAGGTTCTTTTGCATGGAGAATCGATCAGGAAGAATTTATGAAAGGAGCATTAGAAAAAGGACTTAGCAATTTAAAGCTTCGCCTTTCATACGGTTCATTAGGAAACAATTCTGTAGGCAACTACGATGCGCTTGCTACTTATGCAATTGATAACAGCAACTATTCACTAAACAACCTGCTAGTGCAAGGACTTATTCAAACCAAGTTGGCCAACAGAGCACTCACTTGGGAGTCAACTTATATGACAAATGCCGGAATTGATTTTGGCTTCTTCAATAATCGGTTTACTGGAACAATTGATTACTTCCACAAACGTACCAAAGATATCCTTATCGAACTACCCGCTCCTCTAGTACATGGTTCAACCGACATCCCCAAACAAAACAGTGCCATTGTAACTAACCAAGGAGTTGAATTTACTTTAGGATGGCAAGATAAGATTGGCGACTTCTCATACGGCATCAATGGAAACTTCACTTATGTAAAAAATATTGTCAATAAATTTAAAGGAAGAGACAAAGGTGGTATGAGTATTGACGGCGCAAACGTTATCTGGGAAGGCCATTCCATCAACTCACAATATCTTTTGAGAGTTGACCGCATCATCCAGACAGATGAAGACCTGCAACTTGTTCAACAGATTATAGATAACGCAAAACAATTATATGGTAACAACATTGCAGAAAATCAAATATTCTCTTCAGGTAAGCCAGAAAAAGGAGACTTCTTATACAAAGATACCAATGGAGACGGACTGATTAATCTGGATGATAGAGAAATTGTGAGCGACGGTCCTAATCCTAAGTTCCAGTTCGGACTTAATTTAAATGCATCTTACAAAGGGCTTGATTTCTCTGTTCTTTTCCAAGGTCAGGCTGGAGCAAAAATCTACTGGCAAAATGATTTAGCCAACACGGCTTCTGTACGTTATGGTTATCAGATGAATAAAGAAGTTGTAGAAGGAAGATGGTATGAAGGAAGAACTACATCTGCCGAATATCCAAGACTACTTGAATATTCAAATAACAAAAACAAACAGATGAGCGATTTTTATCTACAAGATCTTTCATTCTTAAAAATACGTAATATTCAGTTAGGATATACCTTACCTAAATCAATTGTATCCAAAACCTCTCTCGAACGTATCCGTGTTTACGGAAGTTTGGAAAACTTCTTCACCTTTACTTCTTTCAGAGGATTTGACCCTGAATTAGGAGGAACACTGGGATATCCGACCATGAAAAATGTGGTAGTAGGTATTAACGTATCTTTCTAACATAGTTTTTATAACCATTTATGATTTACCATTATGAAAAAATATAAATTAATTGCAGTTTTAGCTGCTTCAATGACATTCACCACAGGATGTTATGATTTGGATGTTTTTCCAGAAGATCAATTAAATTCTACTACTTTCTTCCAGACTCAAGCCCATGCTGACCAAGCCATGATGGGAGTTTATAGCCTGATGACAGACGAAGACGTCTTTGGCCGACAATTTGGTTTTGATTGCTTAGGAGGTGTTGGCAGCGGTTACGACCCAGCTTCATATGCCACCATTGCAAGAGGCACCTATACTAGTAGCGAAGGATTTGTTACAAACAAATTCCAAAAACTTTATGAAGGAATTTCTCGCGCCAACATCGTCTTACAGAATGTAGACAAATGTGATATGACAGAAGAGTTAAAAGAGCGGTATAAGGCAGAAGCCAAGTTCATGCGTGCATTATATTATTTCACTCTTATGGATTTTTGGGGAGGAGTTCCTATCTACGATGAAACTACCATCGTAGAAGATGAGTTTATGAGCATGCTCAAACCCAAAAGTGATATTGAAACTGTAAGGCAATTCATCCTTACAGACCTTGAAGAAGGAATAAAGAAACTGCCTGTCGAATGGGATAGCACCAACAAAGGAAGAGCCACATCCGGAGCTGCCCTTGCACTAAAAGGGAAAGTACTCCTTTATGCAGAAAAATATGATGAAGCCAAGAAATGTTTCAGAGAACTTATTGGTGAAACAGAAAATTCTCAATATACAGGAGTGTATAAACTCTACGAAGAGGGTGAGAATCCTTATTCAGACCTGTTCAAACCTGGTGGTGACGAAAGTAGTGAAATGATTTTTGCCATACAGAATATTGGTGGAATTGGACAGGACTTCGGTATGCCAACCACATTCTACATGGGAACAAGAGCTGCATTTGGTAGTTGCTGGAACAATGTAATGGCTTCTGTCAATCTTGTAGATTCTTATGAATGGAAAGATGGATCACCTTTCAGCTGGACAGAAGCAAAAGCCTCATACGGCTGGAATGGATATCCAACCTATAATGATGCTGTTGAAAATACAGAAACAAAGAAAAAAGAATACCCAATGCGAGAGGAAGTCTTCTACTCCAAACTTACCGAAGACAATAAAAGTGTAAAAGAGTACACAACACACAGAGCTGAATTGTTAAGCATGTATGAAAACCGAGATCCTAGAATGGCGTCAACGGTAATTCTTCCATACACTCAGTTCAAAGGTTGGGTCAGCAATAAAGCTAAAGATACAGAATTTGTCATGACAAAAGAAGTAGGAATCTGTAACGAGACCAATGGATTCATACGTATCAACGGGAACTATGAATATTATCCATTCCGCAAATTTGTAGCAGAATATGATATGGATGGAGCAATAAACAACCGTGCAGATACTCCTATTAACTTCCCGCTTATTCGTCTGGCAGATGTATATCTGATGCTGGCTGAGTGCTATATCTTCTCAGAATCTGGCTTTGACAAAGACAATGCGGTGAAGTACATCAATAAAGTACGTACAAGAAAAGGAGTGAATATGCCTGAGATCAACAACGGTACCCCACAAATGGCTGCCAACACAAAAGAGAAAGTTTTTGAACGTTTGCGCCACGAACGTGCGATAGAACTTGCAGCTGAAGGACATAGCTTTAGCGATATGAAAAGATGGAAACTTCTTGAAACTTTAAATGGCCCCGTATATGGCATAGCCTTATACAATGCTTATTATACACGTGTTGTGACAGAAAGAGATTACTTATGGCCGTTCCCATTGTCTGAATGCGAAAAAAATCCTGATTTGGCTAAAGAACAAAACCCCGGATGGTAAAAATAGTTTCTATGGAAAAAGGCGTCTAATTTTTTAGACGCCTTTTTCCATAGAGTTATTTCTAGAACTTTTCCTATAATTTTGAGGGGTTACTCCATACTGATTTTTAAAACACCTACTAAAATAGACAGGTGAACTAAACCCACACTTATCACCCACTTCTGAAACTGGTATATCCGGATACTTCTGTAACATAGTAGCAGCAAACTTAAGCCTATAATTTAGAATAAAATTATTAGGAGTCATACCAGTTAAGGCCTTAAATTTTGAATACAGAACAGAACGTCCTACCCCAATCTCTTTACAAAGTTCCGGTATATCAAATTCCGTATCATCCATATGTGCCTCAATAGCCTCAGAAGTTTTCTTCAAAATCTCCTGATCAAGCAAATTAATACTAGTCAGATCAACTTCCGTTATTGGATTTTTACGTATCTGGTTGTGTATTAACAATCTATTTCGAACCAAGTTATTTGCTCTTGCAAGTAGGATACTTGGACTAAAAGGCTTCGAAATGTAATCATCCGCCCCTCTATTAAAGCCTTCAATATTCTGTTCTACACTATTTAATGCAGTAAGAAGTATAATAGGAATATGACACAAGTTAATATTGTTCTTTATTTTCAGACACATTTCCGTTCCGGACATCTCAGGCATCATAATATCCGAAATAATTAAATCAGGTTTATATTCATATGCTTTATCTAATCCTTCCTTGCCATTACTTGCCATTATTACCTGATAAAAAGGTGAAAAGAGTTCACATAACACTTGAATAAGCTCGTCATTATCTTCCACAACTAAAACCGTAAATTTTTTTGACTCTCCTTCTTCGTTTTGGAAACTTTCTTCGTTGGTAACGGCACATATTCCAACCCTAATATCCGCATCCGTCTCCTTCAAATCTGACTCCTTCTCCCGCTCTGCAAAATGCACATGCTCATCATGAATATATCTTGCCTCACCAAGTGGAAGTTTTACTGTAAATACACTACCTTTTCCCAACTGACTATCTAGGCAAATTTCTCCATGATGCTTCTCTACAATACTTTTCGTAAGAGCTAAGCCAATTCCGGTACCTGGAAATGTAGCAGACTCAGAAGTTCCTTCAATCTGATAGAAACGATCAAAAATACGATTAAAATCACCCATTGCTATACCCTTTCCAGTATCATGTATTGAGATAGCCACATTCTCACCTTCCACACACATTTTAATCTCAATACTACCTCTCTCCGTATATTTAAAAGCATTTGACAACAAATTAAGAAACACTTTCTCTAACTGCCTTGAGTCAAACCAGCATAATATTACTTCCTGATTCGAGAAAAACTCATATTTAAGTCCTTTACTATGTGCATAATCACTGAATATATAAAATATATCTTTCATAAAAAGACAGATATCTTTCTGCGACATATTCAGCGTATATTTATTTTGTGTAAACTTCCTAAAATCCAAAAGTTCAGAAATCAAGTTGTTCATATATTGAGCACTTCTCTTAAGCTTCAAAACCCGGTTATACACCATTGGTTGTAGATTGGGCATCTGAAGAAAAGATTCTATGTGACTTATTATTAAAGTAAGTGGAGTACGAAACTCATGACTTACATTGGTAAAAAATACCAATTTTTCATGATTAAGCTCTTCAATATGTTGTTTTTCAAATCTCTCCTTTTCAAGTGAAAGAAATAAATCATTTTTCTCTTTTCTATAACGTATTATTATCCAAACAATAATAACAAATACAATGATGTACAAAACCCATGCATACCATGTGTTATACCACGGTAACGAAATACAAATATTAAGCACAGCCATGTCCTGTGCATTACCATCTGCCGTCCTAACACATAATGTATAATTTCCGGGAGAAAGATTCGTATATCTTGCAAAAGGTGCTGTAGTCAAAACCCAAGTCTTATCAAGCCCTTCTAATTTATATTCGAATATCTGTTGTACATGCCTATTAATATAATCAGAACTGGCAAATTCTATAATTATATTGTTTTGCGATGAAGCTAAATTTATCCTATCCGTGAATGCCAAAGATTTTTTTAAAATTCGTCCTTTTTCTGATGGGTGTATTATAGCGTTATTCACATTAATATTAGAAAAATATATCGGTTGTTTATGTTGTAATGGAGATAAAAAATCAGACTCTTCTACAC
>CAMFND010000062.1 GCA_945965395.1 uncultured Bacteroides sp. | reverse complement strand
TTGGACTGGCGTATTTGGGGATTGATGTTTTCTTTTCCATTTCTTGCGTTACGGTCTTTCCTAGTCGGTATCACACTAACAAAGCCTTTGAACACAGCTGCCTTTACTGCCGTATTGGTGAATATACCTTGTAATTGGTTTCTTATATTTCATTTCGATATGGGAATAGCCGGTGCTGCAATAGCATCTTCATTTGCAGAATTATGCTCATTGGTAATATTGTCTATCCATGTTTTACGAAAAATGGACAGAAAGGTTTATGGCCTGAACTGGCAGTTTGATAAAAATATATTGCGCCATGTCTGTCAAGTTTCTATTTGGAGTATGTTCAACCCGTTTATAGGGGTGGCTTCATGGTTTGCTTTCTTCGTAGCCATTGAACACTTGGGAGAGATTGAGTTGGCGGCAACGAATGTCATACGTAGTATATCTACTCTGTTTTTCGTGATAGTTAATTCATTGGCGGCAACTACCGGCTCATTGGTTAGTAATCTGTTGGGAGCAAGACAAAAGCATCTGGTTATCCCATTATGTAACAGAATTATTCGTTTAGGATATGCTATAGGCTTCCCCCTTATTGTTCTTTGTATTATTTTCAGCAATTATATTTTTTATATTTATTCAGGAAATGGAAACTTAATACAGATGGCTCGTTTACCGTTTATAGTGGCCCTGTTGAATTATGCTTTTGCCTTACCTGGTTATGTATATATGAATGCTGTAACCGGAACCGGTGCTACGCGTATCACTTTCATATTTCAGACTGTAACCATTATAGCCTATCAGATTTATTTATGGACGATAAGCAATTTCAGCTCATCCCTTTCTGTATACTGGACTGCTGAATATTTATATGTGATATTACTTGGTCTGCTTGCCGTTATCTATCTCAAAAACAAGGACTATTAAAAGTTTGAACTCCATGACTTCGCGTCACCTTTTTAGAGTGATGCGAAGTCAGAAAATTATATATCAATGTATTGTTAAATTAATGTTTTGATATGATGAAGTCAGGAATCGCTTTCAGATGACATGGAATCCTTGTCGGAAAGTGCTGACGGATTGGATTTCATCTAATACTCTTTAAGACCGTATTTGGTGCCGTAAAGCCGCAGTGCGTCATGAATCACCTTTTCTCCGAATATTTTTATCATTTCCTGAAGTTCGTATTCCCGGTAGTTCTTGTCAAGCGCGGCAAGGCACATGACGCGCGACTCCATATCGCGGTAGTCGGGTAAATCGAGGAAGATTCCCCTCGTAGACTGACCGCACAGCTTCCATGCCGTTATCGGCTGTCGGAACGAAGTCGCACCGTAGAACATACAGGTCATATCTTTGACTTTCGAGACGTTCCAGCAGTCAATTGGTTGGTCGAAACTCGACGCATCGTCGAACATTTGCACCATGTTCTCGACGTTCGAGACATTCCAATTGTTCAGTGGCTGGTTGAAACTTGATGCTTTGCAAAACATCTTGCTCATGTCTCGCACGTTCGAGACGTTCCAATCGTTCAGCGGCTGGTTGAATTTTTCCGCGCCGTCGAACATCTGCGTCATATTCGTAACAGCGGAAACGTTCCATGTGCCAACAGGCTTGTTGAAACTCAACGCGCCTTTGAACATGAGCGACATGTCCCGCACGTTCGAGACGTTCCAATCGTTTAGCGACTGGTTGAATTTTTCCGCGCCATCGAACATCTGCGTCATATTCGTAACGGCGGAAACGTTCCACGTGCCGACAGGCTTGTTGAAACTCGATGCACCGTGGAACATGAGAGACATGTCCCGTACGTTCGAGACGTCCCAGCGGTCGAGCGGCTGGTTGAAGCTCGACGCGTTGTAGAACATCTCAATCATGTTCTGTACCTTCGATACATTCCAATCATTCAGCGGCTTATTGAATTTTTCCGCTCCGCAGAACATACGGCACATATTCCGTACATTAGAAACGTTCCAATTATTCAAAGGCTGATTGAATTTTTCCGCGTAATAAAACATCTCAAACATGTTCTCTACGTTCAAGACGTTCCAATCGTTCAACGGCTTGTTGAATTTGGACGCCCAAGCGAACATACGGGACATATTCCGCACGTTCGAGACGTTCCAATTGTTCAGCGGCTGATTAAATTTTCTCGTCCAGGCGAACATCTCGTACATGTTCTCCACGTTCGAGACGTTCCAGCTATCCAGCGGTTTGTTGAATCTTCTTGCTCCGTCGAACATGTGGGACATATCCCGCACGCTTGAGACATTCCAGCCACTTATGTCGTGATCGAAGTATTCCGCATTGGCAAACATGCTCTTCATCGTTACGACGTTTGATGTATCCCACGTTTCGAGGCCGGTAAAGTCTCTGCTCTTAGAGTCCTTAAAGAGACCTTCCATGTCGGTTATGCACGACGTATCAATCTTATCAAGCGGCAATTGAATTCCCATATCCAAGAGTTCTATAAGCTCTCTTTTTGAGCGGGGCTTGTGCTTTCCTGTTCCTGTGGCAGTGCGGACGGGGCCTTTCAGTTCCGGATGGGCCGCTTCAAGCTCACGCTTATATTTCGCCGTGTACTTGTCGCTGTAACGCAAGAGCTCGACGTACACTTGGGCCACGTCGAGCCTGCCGAGAACTTTCTTCAGATATTCACGGTATCTCATTTTGTTAGTATGGGCGAAATTGAGCGTCAAAATTTTGACGTCGGCGAAGCACGGAGCATCCAGGAACATGTCATTGACGTCGCAGTCTCTCGATATCTGCCACATATCAAGAGGCTGGCTGAAACTCGTTGCATTCTTGAACATCATTTCGGCTGTTTCGACGCGGCTCACGTCCCATTTGTCAAGCGGCTGGTTGAAACTCGATGCCCCGCAGAACATACGTCTCATAAACTTTACATTGCCCGTTTTCCACGAGTTAAGTGGTTGGTTGAAGCGTATTGCCCTGTCGAACATTCCATCCATATACGTGACCTTCGACGTATCCCATGAGTCGATGTTCTGGTTGAACTCGTAACATTCGGAAAAAGCGTACGCCATTTCTAGGATTCCCGACGTATCCCATTTGTTGAGCGGCTGGTTAAAACTTTTCGCACCGCCAAACATACATGTAATGGTATAAACATTTGAGACGTTCCACGAGTTAAGTGGCTGATTGAAACTCTTTGCGAAATACAGCATCGCTCTCATATTATATACGTTCGAGACGTTCCAGCGCTCAATTGGCTGGTTGAAGCTGTACGCCCAGGCGAACATAGAATCCATGTAGTGGACATTCGAAACGTCCCATTTCTCAAGCGGCTGGTCAAAAGCCAGTGCTTCGCAAAACATGTACGACATATCCTCCACCTTTGAAACATTCCAGTTCCCTATGGGATGGTTGAAATATTTCGCCCTGTAAAACATGCCCTTCATCGTGGTCACGTTCGAGGTGTCCCACGTTTCAAGACCGTCGAAGTTTTTACGCGTTGAGTCGCGGAATAGCTCCGTCATGTCCGTTATCAGGGAGGTGTCGATGTTGCCGAGGCGAACGCTCTTGTCGTTTACTAAGTCCTTTAGCTCCTGAGTGGAACTGGGCTTATATATTTTAGTCATAATTCTTCCCGTATTTTGTAAATATTACTACCTACTCCTCTTTAACCTCTTTAATACCGTATTGGGCACCGTAAAGCCGCAGTGCATCATGAACCGCCTCCTTCCCGAATTGTTGTATCATATCTTCCAGGTCGTATTTCAGCGCTTTATCGTCATGAGGGGTGAGACACATGACGCGCGACTTCATGTCGCAGTAACCAGGCAGCCTGAGGAACATACCTTGCGTAGACTGGTCGTGCAGTGACCACGCCGTTATCGGATACCGGAACGAGGTCGCTTCGCAGAACATATAGGCCATATCTTTGACATTGGAGATGTCCCAGCGGTCGAGTGACTGATTGAAGCTTTTCGCTTCGTTGAACATACAGTACATATTCTGCACGTTCGAGACATTCCAATCGTTCAGCGGCTGGTTGAAGCTCGAGGCTTTGGAGAACATCTCGCGCATATCCTGCACATTTGAGACGTCCCAGTCGTTCAGCGGCTGGTTGAAGCTCGACGCTTCGCAGAACATCTCACGCATGTTCTGCACGTTCGAGACATTCCAATCGTTCAGAGGTTGGTTAAATGCTGATGCGCGCACAAACATCTCTCTCATATTTGTGACGGCTGATACGTTCCATGCACCGACAGACTGGTTAAAGCTCTTTGCCATATCGAACATGTAGCACATGTCAGTAACGCTGGAGACATCCCATGAGTTCAGATTCTGATTGAAGGAGAAGGCACGGTAGAACATGTACTTCATACTGTGAACTTTTGAAACGTTCCAGCCATCGAGCGGCTGGTTGAAGTGCTCTGCGCAGGAGAACATGTTGCTCATGTCTGTTACGCTGACCACGTTCCATTTCCGTAAAGGCTGGTTAAAGCGTTCGGCTTCGTTGAACATGAAACTCATATCCGTAACGGATGATACGTCCCAGGCTTCAAGTGGCTTATTAAATCTGTGTGCTCCTTCGAACATGTGGGACATATCCCGTACGTTAGAGACATTCCAGCTGCTTATGTCGTGGTTGAAGTAGATTGCGCTGGCAAACATGTGCTTCATCGTTACTACATTTGATGTATCCCACGTCTCGATACCGGCGAAGTTACTGCGTTTAGACTTTCGGAAGAGGCCTTCCATGTCGGTTATCAGAGATGTGTCGATATTGGCGAGCGGCATTTTTGTACCCATGTCCAGAAGTTCTATCAGCTCGCGTTTGGAGCGGGGCTTGCACTTCACGTCTCCCACATTGGTGTGGACGGAACCTATCAGCTCCGGATGGGCCGCTTCAAGTTCGCGCATATATTCCGCGGTGTGTTCGCTGCCGTAACGTGAAAGTTCCGTGTATACTTTCGCTGGGTGGAGCTTGTCCAGTTTTTCTTTCAGTCTTGCGCGGCAGTTCTTTTTGGTAGCAAGGTGGAAGCAAAGCGTCAACGTCTTGACGTCGGTGAATTTCGGAGCGTACAGGAACATATTGCTTATGTCGCAGAACCGCGGTATCAGCCACATATCGAGCGACTGGCTGAAACTGCGTGCGTTTTTAAACATACGTTCGGCATCTTCTACGCGGCTCACGTTCCAGCGGTCGAGCGGCTGATTGAAGCTTTTTGCACCGTCGAACATGCGTAACATATACCGCACGTTCGAGACGTCCCAATCATTCAGCGGCTGGTTGAAACAGACTGCCCCCTCAAACATCCCTTCCATCCTTATTACGTTCGACGTATTCCACATGTCGATATTCTGATTAAATTTGGTGCAGCCGGCGAACATCCACGCCATTTCACGGACTTCCGATGTATTCCATTTGTCGAGCGGCTGGTTAAACTTCTCGGCTTCGCAGAACATACATGAAATTTTTTGGACCTTTGAGACGTCCCAATCATTAAGCGGCTGATTAAAGCTGCTGCAGCAGCCGAACATCGACTCCATATTTGTTACGGATGAAACGTCCCAATCCTCTAATGGCTGATTAAAATTGCTGCAGCTGCAAAAGATGCATTCCATGTTCGTTACGGACGAAACGTCCCAATTTCCTATGGGATGGTTGAAATATTTCGCCCTGAGGAACATTCGCTCCATCGTAGTCACATTCGATGTGTTCCACGTTTCAAGTCCGTCGAAGTTTGTGCGTTTTGAATCGCAGAACAGCCAACTCATATCCGTTATTAGAGATGTATCGATGTCGCCGAGGCAAACAGTCTCATTGTTCACTAACTCCCTCAGTTCTTTCAAACTGCCGGGTTTGTACAGTTTACTCATAGTTATGTTCCATATTTGTAAATACCAATAGAAAAGTACACTATTGGTTAACTGAAAAGTGTACTCATAAAAAGATTTTTAAAGGAAGGAAAGAAAGCTGAATTAATCAACTGAATAAATTAAATTTTGGGTTTCTTAACTCAAAAGGACTGTCTGGTTATGATTGTGGAAAGATAAGGCTTTTCGGCTAACAATTCAAAAAGAAAACGCAGAGGCCACGACCTTCGCGGTCGCAGCCTCTCTTTCAAACAACCAATAAGAAATAAAAGATAATCCTTTAGGGGATGGATTATCTGATGAACAGCAGTTCTCTGTATTTGGGTAATGTCCACATCTGATCATCCACAATCAGTTCCAGCTTGTCGATGTGGTAGCGAATCTGTTCCAGCATCGGAGTAATCTTGTCGTGATATTCGATAGCTTTTGCACGTTCGTCTACAATCTTGTTGGCTACTTTTCGGGCTTCTACCATAGTATCTACGTGTTCTTTGATGTAAGAAGTGTGTTCTGCAATCTTACGGATGATGGCCATGTTTTCAGCAGACAGTTTTTCGGCCTCTTCTGTAGGGAAGATTTGTTTCATCTTGTAGACATTGTCAATCAGTTTACTCTGGTATTCAATGGCTACCGGAACTACGTGGTTCATTACCAGGTCGCCCAAAACGCGAGCTTCAATCTGGATTTTCTTGGTATAGGTTTCCCATTTCACTTCGTTGCGTGCTTCGAGTTCCTTGCGGGTCATGACACCGGCAGATTCGAACATGCGTACGCTGTCTTCTGTCAGATACTGGTCGAAGATGACCGGACAGCTGGTTTCGCAGTCCAGACCACGGCGTGCAGCTTCTTCTTTCCATTCGTCGCTGTATCCGTTGCCGTCGAAGCGGATGGGTTTGCTAATCTTGATGTATTTACGGATTACCTGAATGATGGCCGAAATCTTCGGTTCACCTTTTTCTATTAGTTCGTCCACTTCTTTCTTGAATTCGGCAAGTTGTTCAGCTACGGCTGTGTTCAGGGCAATCATGGCGCTGGCACAGTTGGCCTCAGAACCTACGGCACGGAATTCAAAGCGGTTTCCGGTGAAGGCAAATGGTGATGTACGGTTACGGTCTGTATTGTCAATCAGCAGTTCCGGAATCTGCGGGATGTCGAGTTTCATACCGTGTTTGCCTCCTAAAGCAATCAGTTCGTCGGTTGAACTGTCTTCCATGTGGTCGAGCACTTTGCTCAACTGGCTGCCTAAGAAAGAAGAGATGATGGCGGGAGGTGCTTCGTTGGCTCCCAGACGGTGTGCGTTGGTAGCACTCATGATGGAAGCTTTCAGCAATCCGTTGTGGCGGTACACAGCCATCAGGGTGTTTACGATGAACGTTATGAAACGCAGGTTCTCTTCCGGAGTCTTTCCCGGAGCCATCAGCAGTGTACCGGTATCTGTACCGAGTGACCAGTTGTTGTGCTTACCGGAGCCATTGACACCCTTGAACGGTTTTTCGTGCAGCAGTACACGGAATCCGTGTGTGCGGGCTACTTTCCGCATCAATGACATGATGAGCATGTTATGGTCTACGGCCAGGTTACACTCCTCAAAAATCGGAGCCAATTCAAACTGGTTGGGAGCTACCTCGTTATGGCGTGTCTTCACCGGAATACCTAATTCGAGTGCCTGGATTTCAAGGTCTTTCATGAAAGCTGCTACACGGGTAGGAATAGCACCGAAGTAATGGTCTTCCAACTGCTGGTTCTTGGAGGCTTCGTGTCCCATCAGCGTGCGTCCTATCAGCAACAGGTCCGGACGTGCGGCATACAAACCTTCGTCTACCAGGAAGTATTCCTGTTCCCATCCTAAGTAAGCCATCACTTTTTTTACATTCGGATCGAAATAGTGGCAAACGTCTACTGCCGCTTTGTTGACTGCACGGAGGGCTTTCAGAAGCGGAGCCTTGTAGTCGAGTGATTCACCGGTATAAGCGATAAAGATGGTCGGAATGCACAAGGTGTCGTCTACTACGAACACAGGTGATGAAGGATCCCATGCGCTGTATCCGCGAGCCTCGAAGGTGTTACGGATTCCGCCGTTCGGGAAAGATGAAGCATCCGGTTCCTGCTGTACAAGGAGCTTTCCGGAGAATTCTTCCATCATGCCACCTTTTCCATCGTGTTCTACGAATGCATCGTGTTTCTCGGCTGTTCCTTCTGTCAGTGGCTGGAACCAGTGAGTATAATGGGTAGCACCCAGTTCGCTGGCCCATCGTTTCATACCTTCGGCTACGGCATCGGCTATCTGGCGGTCGAGCGCTGCACCATTATCCATGGCATCAATCAATCGTGCAAATACCGTAGAAGGCAGGTATTTAAACATTTTTTCTCTGTTGAATACATATTTACCGAAGTATTCTCCCGGTCTTTTGTCAGGGGCAGGTACTTCCATGGGTTTAGCCTGGAAGGCCTTTTCTACTACTCTGAATCTTAATGTTGACATGTGACTGTAAATTTTTATTGGTTATTTAATAGTTAGTAGTGAATGTGCTATGTTTAATGGTTGTAAGCCGATTCTCCATGCTCGTAAATGTCCAGACCTTCTTCTTCAATTCTGGCAGGAACACGCAGGCCGTGAACTTTGTCGAGGACTTTGAAGATGATGTATCCCATCAATGCGGCCCATCCGCCGACGATGATTACACCAAAAATCTGTGCACCGAGGAATCCGAAGCCGCCTCCGTAGAATGTGCCGCCTTCTACGGCAAACAGACCGGTAAGAATGGTTCCGAGGCTACCGCATACACCGTGTACGGAAGAGGCACCTACAGGGTCGTCAATTTTCAGACGGTGTTCGATGAATTCTACAGCGAAAATCATGACGGTTCCGCAGATAGCTCCGATAAGAGCGGCTCCCATTGGTGATACCAGGTCGCATCCGGCTGTTACACCGACGAGTCCGGCAAGGATACCATTGAGTGTGAGAGAGAGTGACGGTTTACCATATTTAATCCAGCTTACAATCAAGGCAAGGAATCCTCCGGTACAAGCTGCCAGGTTGGTGGTAAGGAACACGTGTGAGATGGCTGTCTGGTCACCGTATCCGGCTGCAGCAAGCTGTGAGCCCGGGTTGAAACCGAACCATCCGAACCAGAGGATGAATACACCCAAACAAGCCAGTGTCAGGTTGTGACCGGGGATGGCTTTTGATTTTCCGTCCTTCCCGTATTTGCCCAAACGCGGACCAAGAATGGCGGCACCAACCAATGCAATCCATCCACCTACAGAGTGAACCACAGTTGAACCGGCAAAGTCATGGAATGTATAACCGAACACAGACATCATAAATGAATCCGGATCTGCGTTTGAAAGCCATCCTCCTCCCCAGGTCCAGTGACCGGAAACCGGATAGATCAATACACTGATGGCTATCGTGTAAGCTAAGTACATGGAGAGTTTGGTACGTTCGGCCATGGCACCTGACACAATGGTAGCAGAAGTGGCACAGAATACGGTCTGGAAGATTAGGAAACCTTCAATAGGTAATCCGTTCTGAATGATATTGTCCATGGCATCCAAGTCAAAGAGATGTGGAGTACCGAATACATCTCCTATACCGAACATCAGTCCGAAACCGATAAACCAGAATAGAATGGAACCTACCATAAAGTCCACCAGGTTTTTCATCAGGATGTTGGCTGTGTTCTTGCTGCGGGTAAATCCGGCTTCTACCAGGGCAAAGCCCGGCTGCATGAAGAATACCAGCATGGCAGCCAGTAACATCCATACGGTATTAAGTCCGGTAGATAACTCCGCTATCTTGTCAGCGTTGCTAACCTCTTCAGGTACAGAGGTCTGCGCTGTTGTAATCAATGGAAACAGAAGTAAGAATAAGGGTATGAGGATTTTGCGGTATGCTGCTGTGTGCACACCTTCTGTAAGTCGTTTCATAATTTTTACCTTTTAAGAATTAATACCTGAGTTGATTTTCCGGGATTATTTTTCCTGTTCCGCATTATAAAGCGAAATATCGCCACGTTCGCCTGTACGGATACGGATGGAGTCTTCTACGGGGATGATGAAAATGCGTCCGTCACCTATCTCACCGGTATAAGCGGCTTTCATGATGGCCTGTACGGTCTTTTCCACATTCTTTTCCCTCACTACGATGGAAATCAGGATTCGTTCGATGGAACTGGTATCATATACTACCCCACGATAAATACGACCTTCGCGGGTTTTTCCGACACCTCTTACTTCATAGTAGGAGAACCATTCGATGTCGGCGGCCAATAATGCCTCCTTTACTTCTTCGAATTTGGTTCTACGGATGATTGCCTCAATCTTTTTCATAATAAATTGTATTTGTATTTTGTATTGTTTGTTATCCTGTATAATCTTTTTTGCCTCTTGAAATCACTAATCCTATTGATGTTGTATTGTATTTGTATTGTAGTATATCTTTTGGGTTAGAAACTTATGCCAAACACAAAGTAGGCTCCTTCTGTAGCCGGATTCCAAATGGCCTGTGCAAATACGGGAAGCGAGTAGGAATCTGTGATTTTGATTTCCTTGCTGGCTCCGAGGCATATATTTGAAACTTCAAATCCGCTTGCCCCATTGTTGTAGAAACTGGTTTCCCATGGGGTAGCACCTATTTCTGCCGACCAGTCCAGACCACCAAACTTGAAGGGGGCTGCGATGCTGAAGTAGGAAGAATAAGCACGGTCACCGTTTGCTTTTACGCCATCAGCTCCTGCAAAGTTTGTATACCAGTTTACGGCTAAGGGACCGAAATCGTAACCTACTTGTGCTTCGAACACATGTGAAGTGTTGTGGGCACCATAGTGAAAATACTCAGGACCGCCATCAAACCAATAATCAGTGACAGATACGCTGAATCCTCCTGTACTGTATCCTAAAGTAAGGTCGAATTCCTTGGTGTCTTCTTTATCCAGTCCTACAGAACCCCAGCCTGAAAGGGAGAAACCTTTGCAGGATACGGAAGCAGAGGGTTGGATGTTCACATTTCCTAAATCCTGTCCACGCCAGATGTATCCGCTTACAAGGTCAGCTCCAATATCAGCTTCTACTTTGTCTTGTGCCATTGAAATGACTGGAATGCCTGTCATTAAAAGCAGTGCGATTCCGGTAAGTTGCATTCTTTTCATTGCTTTCGTGTTTTTAGTTAATGTTTAAAACTCTTTACTTTTAGTTGTAGTGTCTTTTTGTATTGTATTTAGTTGTATTGTCTTTCTTTTTGTTTTATTGATATGCAAATATACTTTCTTTTAGCTGTTCTTAAGCATAAAAAGGTGTGCTTTCTTCTTTTATATTTTCCGTGGTGCAAAATTACTTGTTTTTACCCTATTTTAGGTTTAAGTTTGAAATATTTTTCATCGATTTTTTGCGAATTTGTTTTTCCGGGAGAAAACTCTCAGAGAAAAAATATTCTTCTTTCGACGATGAAGAGGAGGAAGTTGGAAATACGGAGCTGTTTTTTCGTATTTTTGTAGGGTTTTAATTGAAAAAAGCATGTTTCCGAACGTATATTTGTTTAATCCGGATTATGATATGGCGATGGCCAATTTCACTCCTTATTATAAGTCTCCTGCAGAGATTATGCGTATGATTGCGGATTTATCTGTTCTTCCATGGTGGTTTGCTGAAGAAGGAAGTTGTGTGAAGGTGGAGAATATGGCTCTTGTATCTCTTTTGCGGAAGCAGTTGAGAGAGGTGTGTGGAGGAAGCATGGAGGTGGAAAGAAGGCTCGATGAGTTATTGCCGCGTGCTGCTTGGACGGCAGAATGGCCTTCAGCTCGTTATATTCCCTGGGGATGGACACCTGCCTTGGTGCATCGGCTCAGACAGGAAGGAGTAGAAGAATGCTTTTTGCCTTCGGAGGAAGCTGTCAGGCGTTTCCGTTTTCTCTCGTCTCGTCAGCGTTGTCTGGATGTATTGCCTGAATTACTGAAGATAGATGGGACTTGCGGGGAGATGAAAGCCTGTGTATCTCTGTCTGAACTGGAAGCGTTTCTACAGGAAAGAGGAGAATTGGTATTGAAAGCTCCATGGTCGGGAAGTGGGAGAGGACTGCTGAAAGTATCTTCTGCCAGTTGGAATGCGCAACTGGCTGGGTGGGCCGCACGTATTCTGAGGGTACAGGGAGCTGTGATGGCGGAACCCATTTATGATAAAGCGGTTGATTTTGCGATGGAGTTTTATGTGGAGAAGCAGAATGGAGTCCGTTTTGCTGGTTATTCTTTGTTTGAAACAGATGCCCATGGAAATTACAAGCTTAATCTTCTGTTATCAAATACAGAAATTAAGAATAGGTTGGCAGCGTATGTATCTCGGGACGTTTTGTATGAGGTAAGAACCTGTCTGCTTTCCGCACTTCAACGGCTGCTGAAGGATGATTATGAAGGGTATTTGGGAGTAGATATGATGATTTGCCGCGTTGCAGGAGGGTATGTGGTGCATCCGTGTGTGGAGATCAATCTTCGCATGAATATGGGAGTGGTGTCTCGCCTATTCTTTGATCGTTATGTCTCTCCTTCTTCTTCGGGGCAATATGTGGTGGAACATTATGCGGCTGAGGGGGAGGCTTTGGAAAATCATCACAGATGTTTATCTGCCTATCCGTTAAAGATTGCTCAAGATGGGCGTATCCTTCAAGGGTATTTGTCACTGACTCCGGTACAGGTAACCACGCATTATCAGGTGTATGTGGTGTTGAGTGATGCGGGGGTGTAAAGAGAATCATTCGCTTTTTAAAATAAAAAACAGACCGTTTTGATGCTTTTACATTCAAAACGGTCTGTTTTTATTTAGGATTCTTATTAATTCAACTAAGCATTAGAAGAAGAGGTAGCGCTGGTCTACAACTTTTGCTTTCTGATACAAGTCATTGATTAACTGGTTACCTGCAATACGCACAGCCATGTTAGTCAATGTAGTTTCTTCTTGTTTTGCATCAAACTTCTCGCTTCCTTTTTCTTTTGCGTATACCTGAATCATGTATACTCCACCATTACCTTTGATAGGTGCGCTTACCTTGTTGGCAGCTGTCTTAGCAGCTACAGCACCGATAACCGGTTCGCTGCTGCGTGTAACTGAAATGTAAGCAGGAGCACTGAATGTAACGTGTTTTACAGAATCACTTACAGCATCCTTCATTCCCTTCACCTGAGCAATGGAATTATACTTCTTCATTTCTTCCATAATCTTTTCAGCTTTCTTATCGCGGCGGATTTCAGCTTTCAGCATTTCAGCTACTGAGTTGATGTCGCGATAACCGGCTTCATGAATCTTGTCAAGAGCAACTACCATCAGATGGTCGTTTTCACCGCATTCATATAGCGGAGAAACTTCACCTGGTTTCGCAGCGAAAATCCATTTCAGTGCTTCACGAGTAGAACGTACGCCACCTACATAGTGTTCTGCGCTTGAAAGGTCTGTGCGAGGCATCAGTGTATAACCACTTTCTTCTGCGTTCTTCACCATTGAGTCGATAGTAGTGTTCTGTGCTACAAACTGGCTGAATTTGTTGTATGCTGCATTGTAAGTTTCTTTGCTGAATTCTACTTCACGTTTAACGACAGCTACTTTGTATTTAGTTTGCATGCTCTTCTTGTTCATTACCTGCAGAATCAGGTTAGCTTGTCCCATGTTGAGGTTAGCCAGTTCGTTTACAGGCTGGTTCAACAATGTGTTGATGAACTTGCTGTTGTCTGCATCCAGTTCAGAACCTTCCCAGCTCTGTGCGTTTACCCAAGTTGCTTCACCTGTCTGTCCGTAAATCTTAGCTACAGCTGCGAAGTCAGCACCACCTTTCAATGCATTGTAAATACTGTCGGCCAGTGTCTTTGTCTTTTCTTCAGTGTCAGCATATACCTGAATCTGACGGAACTGGATTGAGTCAGGAGAAGAAACTTTTGCAAGCAACTTGAATGCATTGAATGAATCGTCTGTCTGATTGTAGTAAGGACCGTATACTTCGTTTACATTTGTAGAGTCAAGGCGTGAAGCTACGTCTGCAGGGAATACGGATTTGCTTACCGGAACATCAGAGTAGTTTACTGAAGAACCTGTAGAACGAACGAAAGTTCCAAAATCAGTTGTTGTGCTAGCCAATTGGTTGCTGTATTCAGTTACTTCTTTTTCTACAGCCTTACGGTCTGCATCAGACGGAACTACTTTTACGTCGATGTAACGGATGTCGCGTGTTTCTACCAGCTGCTTGAACTGCTCTTTCTTTTCGTTGTAGCGGTCTTTGATTTCATTGTCAGAAACCTGAACTGTAGAATCATTGATAGAGCTGTAAGGAACACCAGCTAACAACAGGTCGCTCTGTTCTGTGCGTGAGTTGAATGCATCTTCAGCAGCTACAGGGTTGGAGATTAAAGATTTTGTTACCAGGTTCTGGTATTTTTCAGCCAAAGTGCTTTGTGCCAAAGTCTTTTCTACAAACTGCCAGAAAGCACCCATTTTCTGATAGTATTCTACATACTGTGCAGGCATTTGGCTTGCATTCAGGTTTGCATAATCTACCAGGAATTTCTTCAACATATCTTTATCGAACATACCAGTCTGGGGGTTGCGGAAAGGAGTCTGCATCAGCAGCGGGTGTGTGCCTTGGTCAATGATGCTCTGTATTTCAGCGTCTGTCACTTTCAAGCCTAATTTTTCTGCCTGTTCAGCAATCAGCTTGTTGTTGACATAACTTTGCCATACCTGATCTTTCACATTGTTCAACTGGTCTTCTGTCAGCGAATTCAATCCATTGGTCAGTTTGATGACTTCACTGAGTTCGTCCACCATTTTCTGATAATCTTGTGCACTGAGAACTTCCCCGTTCACTTCTCCTACGTCTTGTTTACCTTGGTGCGGCTGGAGTACTTTCCATGCGTCACCGGCAATAAATGCAAAAAGGGCAAGACCGATTACGATGACCAACAAAGGTCCTTTGCTTCGAATTTTTTGTAAAGTTGCCATTTAAAGTTATTATTTTTTTGTTTATTGTTTTTATAGTTCTGTTATTAGCGCACGAAGATACAAAAAATACTGTTTAGTCACTATTTTCTCTCAAAAAAATGCTTATTTCGTGGTAAACAGTTTGACCAATTCTATTTTATTGGCGCTTACTTTAATAATTTTGAAGGTAAAATTCTCAGTCTGAATGACGTCGTTTACTTTGGGTATGCTTTGACATTCATTCAGAATAAGTCCGCCGATGGTCTGGTAGTTTTCGCTTTCAGGCAGATTCAGGCCAAAGGTTTCATTGGCTTTTTCTATATCTATTCTTCCGGAGAAGATGTATTCGTTATCTGATATCTGCTTGGCGACGATGGATGTAGTATCATGTTCATCTTCAATGTCGCCTAAAATTTCTTCAATCAAATCTTCCAGTGCCACGATACCTGAAACGCCTCCAAACTCGTCTACTACCACAGCCAGTGAACGTTTTTGTTGTTTGAATATTCGCATCAGCTTGTGGGCGGCCATTGTTTCAGGCACAAAGGGGATGCTACGAATGCCGTTTTGCCATTCGTTATTGCTGCGGAACATTTCAGATGAATGAATGTATCCCACAATGTTGTCGATATTTTCTTTGTAAACGATTATCTTGCTGATACCATTTTCAATAAATACCTTTTTAAGTTCAGTGAGTGGAGTATCAAAGTCCACGGCTATGATTTCCGTTCGTGGAATCATGCAGTCACGTATTTTGACATTGGAGAAATCCAGTGCGTTGCGGAATATTTTGATTTCATTGTCAATTTCTTCTCCCTCTTTACCTTCTTCGATACTGCTTTGGATAAAGTAATCCAAATCGACTTTGGTAAATGCTTTTTCCCGGTCTTCTTTGTTTGTCTTTACTCCCACAAGATGAAGAATACCGCTTGAAAGCAGCGATGAAAAACGGCTGATAGGGTAGAGTATGATGTAGCATGCAAATGTAGGTACGCTGAAAAATTTCAGAGTAGCGTTGGGATTAATCTTGAAGAGTGTTTTGGGAAGAAATTCTCCGGTGACAAGAATAATCAATGTAGAAATTACGGTTTCTATAGGAACGAGCAGTGCCTGATTTGAAATCACATCAGCAAGTATATAATGTTCAATAAGTTGAGCCATCAAAATACCATAGATGACCAATGCGATGTTGTTTCCTACCAGCATGGTCGAAATGAAATTATTAGAATGCCGATAGAATACGGAAAGGATATAAGACGATACATTGTTCGTCTTTTCCATTTCAAAACGTAATTTGTTGGAAGAAACAAAGGCGATTTCCATACCTGAGAAATAGGCTGAAAACACCATAGATATAAGTAGTTGGATGATAAGCTCCATACTAATAATTTTATTTGGAAGTTTGTGCGCTGTCTGCCTGAACAGCATTGTCTTCAACGGTAAAGATTCCCGTATTGTTATAGATTTGGTATTCGGTCATTTGCTGATTGGATTCGAAACCGTATCCAGTCAGTACCTTGTCAACTTGTTCGATTCGGATAAATTTATCAGAATAGATTTTCTCTTTGTCCTGATCCCAGAACATTAGTTCCGTGTCGAATTTGTCGCCTCTTTGGCTTTGAATATGGACGTTTCCACGTAACTCCCATAGTTTTTGGGGTTCGTAGTAATAAGCTGTGTCAGCTTTGATACTTGCATCTACATGGAAAAGGCTGTCGAATTTCTCCAGATAGATTCCTTTTTCAAACGCCCAGAACGGAGGATTCCGGTGGCTGTAGATAAGCCATTCTGCTGTAATAATCTTGTATCTGATCATTCCTGAGTCAGACACGAGGGTGGTTACTCCTGTAGTACGCATGTCGGGAAGAGAATCTCCTTCTTTTACGGCTGCAGCAGTAGGTTTCTCTTTGTTTCCGCATGCAGGAACAAAAAGAAACATAACAGTTGCCCATGTGGCAACTGTTATGTTGATAAATAATTTATATATGTGTTCTTTAAGTCTGATTGACATATACTTATCTGATGGTTGTTGTTTCACCAATCCATCCACCGATTGTTACCGAGTTACCTTTCTTCAAGCCAAGGAAGAAAAGGTCTTCATCTTTCGGAGTATGTCCGGCGTATGTGTTGATCAGTTTCTGAGCTTCTTCCGCTACACTAGGATCTACACTCTTTGCGCGCTGCAATTTATCGATAGCTGCAAAGTAAGTACATTTGTTCAAAGCTGCTTCGTCGCTCCAGTTCGGGCTTGATGCGTACATCTGTGCAATCAGGATGTAAGCCTTTCCGTAGTTTCCGTTGAAAGAGATAGCTTTGTTGGCATATTGTTTAGCCTTGCTCAACTGTTTTTTACTGAACAATACCACTGCTGCACTATACGCATAATCTGCTTTCTTTTCAGCTTCCTGTTCCAGTTCGATAGCCTGATCGAAGTATTGTACGCTCTTGTCTAAGTCACCTCTCTTGTAGTACATGTAAGCACATCCAGCAGCTGTTGCTGCGGTAGGTTCCATAGCATGTGCAGCTTCAGAAGCAACGAAATAAGCTTCTTCTTCTGTACATTTCAGCATCTGCATTACGTTAATCACTTGCTTCAGATAATCCAGGTTTGTCTTGTTCTGACTTACTTTCGGACCGTAAATAGCCTGCAGATTTTCACAACTTGCAGCACCACTGTTGATGAAATATGCATCTACGTTATCTTTCGCTGTTTTCAGCAGTTTTTTATCTCTTTCTTTAGTTGCTGCTTTCAGAGCTTCATCTGCATAGCCAGATGCTGTCAGGTAATCTTGAATGAATTGCTCTTTATGAGTGTCATCGCTTTTTAATTTACGTGCAGAGATGTCCATCAAATCCTGGAACATAAAGTAGTCTGATGTCGCCTTTTCCAAGTCAACAGCTTCTTTTATCATTTGATAAGCCTTATTTACATCTACATTAGCTCCTGAAAAAATGATGTAATCATGAGCTTTCATACCAAGTATAGAACCTTTTGTTGCCGGAGTTTTTACTAACTGGTTCAGTCCGTCAAGGTACTTGATACGTTGGTCATGTACAGCCATCAATTCCTCCAAATACTTTTTCTGCTGAGCTGCATCTTTAGAGCTGGCAATTAGAGCACGTAAAATTTTAGCTCCGTTTGTATAAGTACTTACCTGAGCTAAAGGTGCTTCTGTAAATACAGCCATCCAAGGCTTGTATGCATCTGTAAAGTTGTCAGTTTTTACGTACTCACTGTAAATACTGATGTTCTGCAAACAACGGATACTGTCTTCTCCATGTCCGAAACGAGATCCGTCTTCTACACCTTTCTGAGCGAAAGCTGCTGTGGTACCCAAAGATAAAGCACACAGCATTGTAAACATTTTCATTTTCATCGTATGTAAGATTAGTTGTTCATTGTGTTTATTTTCATATTAATTTACTCTCCATTTCATGAACCAGTGTTCGTTGAATGTCAATCCAATCTTTAAGACAAATCGGTTTTCTGATAGCATGTCGCTTACAGAAGGATTGGCATGGATGTATTGTCCGGTAATACTTAATACGCTGTTTCGTTGGTATAGCTTTAAAGGTAAACCTAATCCAACACTAACGCCATATTCTTTAGGACCATCTATCATGTTTTGTGACACTGGAATTTGGAGATTAGAATTCGCATAATAAGCACCCGCTCTATAGCGTATACGGCTAAAAAAGTTTCGTCCGAATTCTTTTGGTAAAAATTCTGCCCCGATAGCTACTTTAGAGCGGTCCTGGTATAAATCTGTCCGATTGTTGTATTTTACTCCGCTCCATTTTTGTAGCGTGTAATCAACTTCTACTGTCAGATTCTTTTTATGTTTCCAGGCTAAACCTCCTCCATATATATGAGGTATTCCGTAAGAGTCATCTATTTGCTGCTGGTTTACGACAGAATAATTAGTACCGTTAGTAATCTGTGTGCCTTGGGTGTCATGTCCGTTTAAAGTATGTCCTAAACTATAAGTAAGACCTAATGTCAATTCATTTTGTTTGTTTATCGGCTGAGTATATTGAAGACCGAAACTTGCGTTATAGCTGCTGATAGATACCGTATTGTAGGTTATGGTCTGGTCACCACCGTTGCTGAGAGTGGCTGTAGTCTGGTAATTGAGCTTACCATACAAATAACCGATATTAGCACCGATAGATAAATTATCCAGAATCTTGAATCCAATGCCTCCAAAAATTTGCTGCAATCCTCCATCTCCGTAAAAATTATTGGATATGGTGACATCGCTGCTGTTCTCTATTCCTTTTGAACGGGTAAAGTTATATCCGACTGTAGAAAAAGGAGTGTATCCAATTGTCATACCCAATCTGGGGTGCAAGCGAAACTGCATACCAATATAGTCGAAGCTGGAGTTTTTTGCATTGGCTTTGTATTTCCCTTCCTGAAAGTTGGAGCTTTTTAAAGACATTCCGGCATCAAAAATAAAAGAAAGAGAATCGACAGCCGTATAAGAAGCTGGATTCATGGCATTTATATGCTCGGGTGTCCGGAGTGCATAGCCTACTCCTCCCATTGCTGCATTGTTTGTAAAGCTCTGGTCGAACATGTCCCCAAGTCCATAACGTGTATAAGGTGAGTTAGTGCTTATTTGCGCGCACACCACTATAGAGCTAGCTAAAAGCCATGAACCAACAAATATTTTTTTACTTAACATTATAATTCAATATTCTGTTTAAACCTTTCAATACTAAAAATCTATCTGCAAAGATGAT
The DNA here is from genome assembly GCA_945965395.1 of uncultured Bacteroides sp. GTDB lineage: Bacteria > Bacteroidota > Bacteroidia > Bacteroidales > Bacteroidaceae > Phocaeicola. The sequence goes on along the minus strand of CAMFND010000062.1, from coordinate 16 downwards.
ACTTTTTAAATTTGTA
>CAMFND010000061.1 GCA_945965395.1 uncultured Bacteroides sp. | reverse complement strand
GTCGCAGGTTGTACATGTTACCCGAAACTCCCTCTCCGCTCTCAACAGCCGGCACATAATTTTTCTTGTAGCCTACGGAAACACCCAATTCCACGTCTTTCGGGAAATAGTAACTGATACCAGCTTCTCCCAGCCAGGAAGGGAAAATATGGTCCGCTCCGGCAAAGGCCAGGTTTCCGGTCCATCGGGTACCGAACCGATGCACCCAGTCCAAACGCAACTGTACACCGGAATTGTCTGTCACCGGCACCTCTCCTTCCTCCACATCCACACGGCGAGAAGCTAAGTTGACCGTACCCGTAAACGTATCTCTTTTCTGCAAACGAGTGTAAGAGATTGATGACACCGTGTTCGACCGACCTCCATCGGCATACCATCCCAACAGCAAATCTGTCTCCAGCCGATTACGGTAGCCCTTTCGCTGCACCCCTTTCAGCATCTGTCGGTATTCCGCTTCCTGCCACACCGGAGGCGTATACCGCACATACGACTGATAAGCTCCTTGGTAATCACCTGCCTGCTCCTGTATGCGTCCCTTCAAATTCCACAACTCCGGATTGGCCGCATCAAGCGACAAAGCCTTGTCCACCATAGCAAGTGCCTGCGATGTCTGTTTCTCCTTCAACTGTGCTTCGGCCTTTCCCTGTGCATGGGCTGCATAGGCTTGTACGATTTCCTTATTCCCCGACAATGAATCCGCCCAGAGAGTCAGCAAATCAATGCCTTCCGTATACCGTTCGTCACGATACAAGGCAGCCGCCCGCTTCACGACAAAGAAAGGTTCTTGAGGATAGCGCTGCAAACCTGAATTCACATAGCTTTCTGTTTCATCGTAGGCTTCCATCTTTTCCGATGTGCGTACCGCATACATCAATGCTGTTTTTAAGTCCGGTGCCACTGCTGTCCAGTGTGCAGCTACACGGTATGCCTCCCGGTCGGCTCCCTCTTCCAGCAACTGCCGAAGATAAGCCACGGCTATCTCCTCATACAATTCCGAATCCGCCATCCGGTTACGTTCCAGTTCATCCAGCGCCTCTGCCGAACGGCCGATCCGATTAAGTGCCCACGCTTTTTGCGATACATAAAGAGACTGATCACCCTTAACTCTGCGCAAAGAATCCACCACTGCCGCCACCTGTCCGTGTCGGTTCATGGCCGACAAGCAATCCAGGCGTTTTCGCGTAGCAACTCCTTCCAGCTCCGTTCCTTCGGAAAGCGACCAGGCCGCATCCAAATCGGTCAACGCGTCGGCATAATTTCCTCTCGCCATAGCCTGGTCTGCCCTTTCCAGTTTCAGTAACACCAGCTCCTGTACCCCGTCGGTATCCGTCGGCTTCATACGTACCAGTTTCTCCAATGCAGACACGGCAGCAGGCATATTCCCCATCCGACGGTGCAAGCGGTACTGACGGTATAAGACAAACTCATCTTCACCGTGCAACCGTTTGTATTCATTCAGATAGAACAACGCATCTTCATCATATCCTCTGGAGATGGACGTACGAATCAAGTAATCCAAGGCTTCCTCAGACCGCTGGGCATCATATACCCGCCCATACAGCAGATACGGGTCTTTCCAACTTTCTTTCCGGGCAGCCTCGAGCATCACTCCTGCAGCTTCCCGTTGCAGTCCGCCTGACCTGCTCTTTCGTAGCAAATCCACTGCATCCTTGTCGTTCCCTCGTTCTGCCAGAATGGAAGCCTTCTTTCTGAGCAAGGCCTCGTCACCCGGAAGATGTACCAGCCCCTCCGACAAGGCAGCTGCCGCCTCTTCCGAATGCCCTTCCCGAAGCAGCATATTGCTCAACGCTAAATAATAATCCCGTTCCTCAGGCTTGTATTTCAACAGCGTGCGGAGATTACCCATTGCCTTTTCATATTCTCCCCGTTTCTGCTCAGCCATATATTTCTCTTCCAGCCGGTTCACATAATCTTTCCGCACCACACTGTCGGTAGGATAAATGACATACAGTCGTTCCAGTAACCGGTCAGCTTCAATCTGGTTTCCCTGCTTGCGATACAAACCAATTTTCTTTTTCCACAAAGCCTGATCATACGGATAGAGTTCCAGCAATTCGTTTACATAACAAATGGCACTCGAGAGCTGTCCGATTTCCTCTTCCAGTGTAGCTAACTGCCATTTGGCTTGATAACTTTCCCCATCCTGCCGTACAGCCTTTATCAGGAAATAGCGGGCATTATCGGTATCTTTCTGCTGCCAGAAATACATTCCGGCCCAACGGTTCAGGTCTGAGTCATTGGGATATCGTTTCAGTGCTTCCTCAAGCAATGGTTTCATGTCGTTCCAGGACTTTTTCTCATACAAGGCCTTGAGCTGTTTATCGTAATCGTTGGCAGTTATCGTTCCGGCATACATCTGTCCCATACAGCAACAGCCGACCAGCCATATCAACGCCCATTTTTTTATTCTTGTTTTCATCTGTATTCTTATTTAGTTGTACTCTCTTTTTTGCTGAATCCTTTTCGGGTCATTTCTCCCCACACGGCCTTTTGTCCGGTCAGGTAATTCAGGTAGCCCCTCAAAGAGAAAAACACGACCATAGGGTGATAGAAGAAGGGTTCGGTCAGCGCCGCAAGGAATATCCATAGATAGGATTTAATCTTCTTATACGAGCCGCCTATCGTATAGTCAAACGAAATCAGAAACAAGGACAGCAAGATACAAAATGTATAGATAGCCAGGAACATCACCAGGGCATAGCCCCAGTTCACGCCTCCCGTAATACCCAGAAAAATCAATGTCAGCATGCCCAGAAACTCAATCAGAGGAGCCGTCAACTCAAATACCAGCAGATAAGGCAGGGTCACCATCCCCAACTGACGATAACGGGGATTCCCAATCAGTCTGCGATGCTTGTAGAAAGTCTGGATAAGTCCTCGTCCCCAACGGACGCGCTGACGGGAAAGTACTTTCAGCGTGGCCGGTCCTTCCGTCCAGCAGCAGGTATAAGGAATCTGCACCACCCGATACGGCCGCTTGGTCTCACAACAGTAGGCCACCATACGAATCAGCATATCCATATCTTCGGCAAAGGAATCCGGACTGTATCCGCCAGCCGCCATCACTACCTCACGGTTAAAGAGCCCGTAGCCTCCCGACACATTGGGCATAGCGTTGATGGCAGACCATCCCATCTTTCCAATCAGAAACGAGCGCATGTACTCCAATGTCTGAAACAACGGAACCGGAGCGTGCGGTGGATACGCTTCCACAATCTGCCCTTTCTCTACCTTACAGCCATTTGACAAGGCCATGGCTCCACTCACCGCAATGATGTTTTCCTGCTTCAGCAGCGGCAACACACATCGAAAAATAGCATCCTTCGCTAAGATACAGTCTACATCCGTATTGATGAAATAAGGGAATACCGCCGCATTCAGTCCAGCATTTACCGCATCCGCTTTCGTACCCCCGTTCACCTTATCCACCACTTTCAGGCGGGCAAATTCAGGACGGGTAGACTTAAACATCCTCCGGTAGGGCTTTGTCTTCAACTGGGGTACGTAGGCATAAGGTACCTCCACCAGGTCAAAGTTCTCAATCAGTCGTTCCAGCGTACGGTCCTTGCTTCCGTCGTTCACAATAATTACCTCAAAAAGAGGATAGTCTTGCGACAGAAGTGAATGTACATTTTCTACGATAGTCGTCTCTTCGTTGTACGCAGGTGCCACAATGGAAACACCCGGTGTAAAGGAGCTCTTATGGAGCAGGTTGCGGGCATACGACTCCAGGTTGCGCCGTTTGTTTCTCAAAATGGAAATTTCCGCCAGCCACATCAGTGCCACATACGAAAGGATAAGAGCCAGGGAATAAATGAATACGGCATGCCCGTAAAAGTTCAATATAAATTCTTTCATTTTGTTCGTCGTTTTAAATTGTATCAACTAATCAGTTCACCACAGAGATTCCTGCAGACACCTCACGATCTATCAAGCGGTCTTCCACGTGCTGGAAAAGTATCAGTTCCGCCGGCCCTGCCTTCTCCTTCAAAGTATGAAACAAGGTTACACCTCCGTCACCCGACTTCAGCAGACAGCGCAACGCCACCCGTTTAGTCAGCATGGACGAGGTGTCACGATAGGCGTGTGCAAAAAACTCATCTGAAGAACGAGGTGCCACCACATACAACGTATGCAGGATTTCACGTTTCAGTTCTTCCGTCTGCATATAATACATCTCCTTCAGCGTACTTTCTGCCTCCTCCATCCGGCGAATGGCCACGCTCTCTATCGCTGCCTTCCGTACCGAAAGTTCCGGATGCTGCAAGAAACGCAGCAGGTGTTCCATGTCGCGCGAATTTCCCCAGTATGCCGTTTCCTTGATAAAGAACTCTTTTATCTCATGGCCGTCCAGCCGATCCATCACCGGAATAAAAGAAGGAAGCTGTTTCTGCATGGAGTAACATATCGAAAAAATCTGGTGCGTCTCCAGCATATCCCATGGCACAAAACTCACCTTCTGCCGATTGTCTTCAAAGTACAAAAACGGGTCTTCCATGTTGCTGATGATATAATACAGACGGGCTGCTTTTCTTAGCTGCACATCCCGATGGTTCACCAGTCCCGTCATAAAACTGTCCGGCAATTCAATGTGTAAGATACGAATAGCCTCTATCACATTTTCGATTTCTTTTTCCTTCCCCTTCACCATCCGGTCTTCCATAAAGCGAACCAGCCCCATCAGGTACATCACCGACTGCATATTAGTTATGGCAGACGGACCAAGTTCCACTTCCACATGTAATTCCAGCAGGATGTCAATCAAGGCCATGTTCTCACGGTAAGAAAAATGCGTATCCTTATCCATGCCCATGATTTCCTGCAAGCGATTCTCCGGAAGCACTTCCTCTGCCTGAGCAACTTCCTGGAAACGTGGATAATACTTTTCCTTCAACGCACGGTATACGCGGGCATCCTGACGACGCTTATGCACATCCCATAATAAAATATAAAGCAAGAGCAGCATCGCCACACACGACAGTTGGATAATAATGTACGAAATACGTACCGCCCAAGGCAATTCCCGATAAAGCCCTGTCAAGGCATAGAAATAATGACGCAAGTAATCACCACCTCCTAGCAAAATGTAGTTCTCCCACGCACGGGGAATCAGGATATCGCCCGACTGTACCATCTGATGGTTCCTGAAAAGAAAAAGAAACAATATAAGGAGGACAAGAGAAAGTACCAAGACTGTAGATAGAGTTTTGTTAAATTTCATACGTTAGATTTTAAAAACAACGAAAGTAAAGGTAAACAAATTATTACAATATTTACTATTTTATCTAACAATCGCACACTTCTATGTTAAGAAACATATATAAGCATCACTCCTGCTCTCCCTTACCGACTGATTATCTCCGTACACAAATTTTTCAGTCCACGAAATATGCCTTCAATACTTCCTCAAACACCTCTCCCGGTGCAATCTTATCGAACAGTTTCATCGAAGTATGCAGTTTCAGCACGTCCACCTCCGAACCCATCAGTTCTCGCACCGTGCGGTGACCGTGATGCCCTAACAAGGCACGGGAAATTTCCCGCAAACGGACACCCAATATAGGATGTGCCAGATAAGCCCGAGCCTCTTCTTCCCCATCCAGTCCATAAAACTCCGAGTTGTAACTATAGCCTAAGCCCTTCTGCTGAGGGAAGATATACCAAATCCAATGGCTGCGCTTACCGCCATTCCTGATTTCCTTCAATGCCACGGGATACACATCTTCCTGCGCATCCAGAAACCGTTGCAGATTAAATTTCGTGTGCGACATATTCCTTCGTTTTTTATCTTTACCCAAATGTAAGGATAATTCCTCAATAAGCCAACGGTCGCGAGGAGAATTATTTTTGCCACAAGCACGATCTTCAGACAGAAGAACAAAAAGACAAAAGATTAGGATGAGAATATTTCTTTGTTATAGAAATATGTTCTTTTGTCTGAAAAAGAGTACATTTACATTTTTATTTCCTAAGTCTTCGTTAATTAAAGAGTTATGCTTATATTTGTCCCGAAAATCCGCATAAAGTGGTTTTCATCGCACATTGATTTTAGATACAACAAATGATCGTTAAAGATGTCACACAAAGTTTTCGTTACGTTCCGCTGAGGTCCTGACCGGATTTTCTCAGCATAGGAATCGAATGAATTATTGCTTCCGACAAGGAGGCCGGGATTGTTGTGCTCTTTGACGTACTAGCCGCGCACCTCTCTTTCGATGGGGAAACGAGAGGGAATTTACGCTGCTACGGACCTTCAGGGTTCGTAAGCTTCTATCTTTATCTATTTCTATTTTCTCATTTTAAAATTCGTTTGTTGTATATGAAAAATGTCATGTTACGTGCTACACGCACCTTTATTGAAGATCTCTGTGCTCCCGAATATGCTCACAACCACCTCGCCGTGGAAATCTCTCATCCCGATGGTTTTACCGATACCCAGGAACTCTCTATCCGGGTATATTCCAGCGAATACCGCCTGCTGGGCTGTGACACCCGTTCACCGAAAGGGAAAAGGCCCCGGAAAGTACGGTTCGACATACTCTCTGAAGAAGAATGGGAATCCGGACTCTACCGTATCTACGTCTACCGCAACGGACGCCCGGTGGGATGGACACTCTTAGAACTCTATTCCGGCTACGAATGCTGGGACAAGACCGAGGTGGAGGATTTCCAGACCCGCCCTGAAGAAAAATACTTTGCTGAGACCTTCTGTTTCCTGCCTTTATTCTCCTGGATGCACCAGGAACAGTGTGATTCTAACCTCATCCGGCAGTTCCTCGAAACATTATATGCCCTCGACAGCCATCAGCTTGCCGTGCCTCACCTGCTTGTTTCAGGCAATCAGGCCCGCAAATATGCCGTCCGCCTGCTGGCCCGCCATTTTTGTGAAAAGCAGACCGCTCTTTGCAGCCATTTCTCCCTACAAGAATTGCTGGAGGGTTCCCTGCAATGGAAAGTCCTGCAAGAGAAGATGGATACCCGAAAAGTAGTGCTGGTGGAAGTGCCCTACATGGACTACTCCCGACAAGAATCCAACCTGCTCGACCTGTTAGGAAACCTGATGGAACAGAAAGTTTCTTCCAACCCTATCTTCATCTTCTATGGTACGATGGACAGTACCTATCAGTTGCGCAGATGCAGCACAGCAATGAGCCGCATCTTTACGGAAGAGAACACCATCTATACACCCGACAAGGCGGAAACCGATGACCCGGACGAAGACTTTCCGGTAGATGATCTTCCTCTGCCATTTGACGAAGAACAGCCGCTTCCGCATACCGAAGAAGATAGTCCCCTGCCCGAAGACAACATGCCATCGGATGCCGAACGGGCTTTGCAGGAAATGGTAGGACTGACCCGCCTGAAGGAAGATTTGCAGGAGGCCCGGATGCTGGCCGCCTTCATGAAACGGCGTATGGAATTAGGGCTCGATACGGAGCTGGATAACCGCCACCACATGCTATTCTTAGGCAATCCCGGTACAGGAAAGACGACGGTGGCCAAACTCATCGGACAGCTGTATCACCAGATGGGACTGCTTTCCAGCGGACATACCATAGAGACATGCCGCACCAAGTTAGTAGGTGAATACATCGGTGAGACAGAAAAGCACATCAGACAAGCCATTGAAGAGGCACGGGGAGGCGTACTCTTCATCGATGAGGCCTACACCCTGATTACGACGAAGGAAGAAACAAAAGATTTCGGGAAAGAGGTGGTTCATGCCCTGCTCACTGTGCTCTCAGAACCCAATCCCGACATGATTATCATCCTGGCCGGCTACGAGGACAAGATGCAGCAGATGCTCCGTACCAATCCCGGCTTGCAGGAGCGTTTCCCTCTCCAATTCTACTTTGACGATTACAATGCGGACGAACTGATGGAAATGGCGCACTGTCTCTTGCAGAAACGCAATTTCCAGCTTACTCCCGAAGCGGACAAGGAACTGTACGCTCTGATTACGGAAGCTACCGCCCAGCGCGATGAATATTTCGGCAACGGACGCTGGCTGCACAACCTGATTGAGCAGGGTATCATCAAATGCATGGCCCAGCGTATCATGTCGCAACCTTCTATTCCCGACAATACCTTCCTGTTCCGTACCATCACCCAGGAAGATGTCGTGAAGGCAGGTAACCGCCTCCGTGGTAAACAAGTAGTGAAACTAGAACCGCAGCCCATCCGCCGCATCGGGTTCAGGGCCTGAAAAACAAACCTGACTTCTTTATCAGCCAATAAAATAAGAGTCCCCCTACTTTCGCCGCAAAGTGAAGCAGAGGGACTCTTTTATTTCCCATATTCTTTTTCTCTCATTAATTGAACACCAGTCTGTCCGTGTCATATCCACGCTGGCGCAACTTTCTAATCAATTCCTGAAGCACCTCGTCGGGCAAGGTTTCCTCGCGGCTCATAATCCAAAGATACTTGTCACTGCTACTACCTATCAGCACGTAGCGATAGTCCGGGTCAATATCGAGCACGTAATAGTCGGCGTAGAACCACAGGAAGAACGAGACTTTCAGCTTGCCGGGATCGTTCAGATCGGGCTGTTTGGCCTTTCCCTTGATTTCCTTGTACTTTCCATCCTTGTATCCCGCGTTCAGCACCTTAATGCGCCCGTTGGGAAGTAAGGTATATGTGGCCGTTACACGGGTCATGCCTTTCTCAAAGCGATGGTCATAGCGGGCTATCTCGTACCACTTCCCCATAAAACGCGATACGTCGAACGTCTGCACCGTCCGGTTATCTATCTCAGTATTGTTGCTGCTTTGGCAACCGCCAAGCCCTAACAGGGCACACAGAAGAATCAGGATGTGTTTCATAACGTATATTTTTAAAGTTCAAAAGTTGTATCTCCTACAAATATACCAAAACCTGATCAATTACGGAGAAATCAATGAAAAATAAATTCCCCAATCGTTAGGTCAGCTACACAAGAATACCTACCTTTAAGACCGCTATTTTTTACCAGGCAATCTATCAGAAAAATATGAAAAAGACAAAACTATTTTTTGTAGGTGCTGCCATCCTGATAGGAGGAGGGACGGCCGTACATGCCCAGTCGTGGAGAAACGACGGGGCAGTTTCTTTGGATAAACAATATGCCGATTATCCTTGTGTGAATTTACTAGACAGTACCAGTGTGACGGTGGAACCCACCGGACAAGGTTCGTTTGCGGTCTGCCGGGCTGTACGGGTGCAGACAACTGCCGGAGCCTTGCAGCAACGGATACTGAAATACGATTACGACCCGCTGACGGCAGCTGCTACTTTCAAGCGAGTGACCATCTACCATGCCGACGGAACATATACATCGGTCGATGTAACCAAGGCCTGTGACTACGCCGCTCCGGCCAGAGCTATCTACTGGGGAGCCCGCCAGATTATGCTGGAACTGGGTGCATTGCAACCGGGCGACATCATCGACTATGAAATCGACAAGAAAGGATTCACGTATGCCCTGCTGAGTGATGCACCCCAGTCAGGCGACGACTCCCGCTTTATCCCGCCCATGCGCGGACAGTTCTACGACATCGTGCCCTTTTGGTCGGCCGATCCCACCCTGCGCAAAGTGTACCGCGTCAGTCTGCCGGCCGAAAAAGAAATGCAATTCCAGTTCTATCAGGGCAGCTGCGCTTCCTCCATGCGCTACGAAGACGGACGGAAAGTCTATACCTTTGCTAAAGATGCCATCCTACCCTTCCGTCGGGAACCAAATATGGTCGATTTCTATGACGCCGCACCGAAGCTGATGATGTCTACCACCGCCGACTGGAAAGAGAAGTCACGCTGGTTCTACGGAGTCAACGAAGACTACGGCAGTTTCACCGCCATTCCGGAAGCCCAGAAGAAAGTAGACGAACTCATTCGGGGTAAAAAAACCGAACTGGAAAAAGTGGCGGTACTCACCCACTGGGTGGCCGACAACATCCGTTATGCAGGTATCTCCATGGGAAAGGGAGAAGGATTCACCCTGCACAACCTGAAGATGAATTATACCGACCGCTGCGGGGTGTGCAAGGACATTGCCGGCACACTGATTGCGTTCCTGCGGATGGCAGGATTCGAAGCCTTTCCGGCCATGACCATGGCAGGCAGCCGGGTGGAGACCATTCCGGCCGACCATTTCAACCACTGCGTGGCCGTAGTGAAACTCAGTGACGGCACAATGATGCCGCTCGACCCCACGTGGGTACCTTTCTGCCGGGAACTGTGGAGCAGTGCCGAACAGCAGCAAAATTACCTGCCGGGCACACCGGAAGGCACCGACCTGTGCCTGACTCCTATCTCCGACCCGGAAAACCATTACGTACGTATCAAGGCACAGAACACCCTCGATGAAAAAGGCACGTTGAAAGGTACCTTCACCATCGAAGCTGAGGGACAGAGCGACAGCAACATCCGCCGCATCTTCACCACCGGATTTCAGAGCGAATGGGCACATACCATGGAACGCCAGTTGCTGAACGTATCGCCCAAAGCCCGATTGAAAAGCGTGGACTACGGACGGACACCGAAAGACTACCAGCGCGCCCCTATCCAGATTACGTTCCGCTACGAGATTCCGGAATATGCACTGAAAGGCGACCAGGGAGAAATGGTTTTCAAACCTTTCGTACTGAATAACCTCTACACGCAAGTCCTCTCCTACCTGCGGATAGATACCAGCCTGGAGAAACGGGCCTACGGCTTCAAGGACGGCTGCTCCCGTCTGGTGGAAATGGAAGAAAACCTGAAACTTCCTGCAGGATACGAATGGCAAGGAAAGGAAAAGCAGGACCAGATGGACGGGCCAGGTGCCGGATTCACCGGATACATGGGCCAAAACGGCAACCAGTTGCAGGTGAAAACATCCTTGCGCCTGAAGAAGCGGGTCTACGAAGCATCCGACTGGGAAAGTTTCCGAAATGCGGTGAACACAGCCAAGGGATATGGAGAATACATTGTGGTAAAGAAATAACCACTCATACGAGGATTTAACAAGAAACGAAGCGTAATGAAAACATTATCAATCTACATAGGAATCATAGGAATGCTTTTGCTGGCTGTACTGCCGGCCAGAGCCGCATCGGAAGCAGAATTCCGCAAACTCTCGAAAACGTACACCCTGCGTGCCGACGGCAGTCAGGAGATGCGGGTGCAGAAGGAACTCACCCTGTTCACCCATGCCGCCATGAACGGCCTGTACGGAGAAACATTTATCGTGTATAACCCCGACTTCCAGAAGCTGGAGATTCACGCGTCCTACACCCGCCAGAAAGATGGCACCGTGGTTCAGACACCCGCCAATGCCTTCGTAGAGGTATTGCCTGCCGCAGCTGCCAACGCACCGGCCTACAACCAACTGAAAGAAATGGTCGTGGTGCACACCGGACTTGAATTAGGTGCCACCATCGTGCTGGATTACTCCATTGTAAGCAAAGCCGGTTACCTGCCGGAACTTGATGTCTGCTGTCCGGTCAAAGAACTTTCTCCCATCAAGGAATTCACCTTCCGCCTGAACGTACCAGCCGGAAAATCGGTACACTATGAACTGCTGAACGCTTCTGCCCAGCCGTCCATTGCCCAAAGAGACGGAATGAAATCCTTCACCTGGACACTAAAGGAAGTGAAGCCCCGCCCTTACGCCTATCCTTCCACAAGAGGAAATATGGGACAAGTACAAGCAGTAGCCAGCGGCATGATGCCCGTCTTCGTGGCCTCAACCTGGTCACGATACGATGAAGCCCTGAAAAGCCTGAAAGCACAATTCCAGCCCGGCAACCGCTCCGTTATCGAAGCAAAGGTAGCCGAACTGACCCGAGGCATCCAAGGCAATCCGCAGGCAGTCCGCAACGCCATTGCCCGCTACATGACCGAACTATATCAATTGGGCCGTTGCGGCGTATCACTGCAGGATGTCGGCTACCGTCTCCGTCCGGCATCGGAAGTTATCCGTTCGGCTTACGGCACCCAGGCAGAATTAGTGAACCTGGATGTCACCTTGCAGCAGGCAGCCGGACTGGAAGCGGAAGTAGCCGTATGTACCCTTCGCCCGTCAAAAGCTGAAAACCAAGGTTTGTCTACCATCGTATCGCTGGTAGCCCAAAGCAAGCTGATGCCCGAAAAGGTCGCCCTGACAGGTACCGAAGAAGCCAGCCTGCAACCCTTCCTGGCAGTGAGCGGCCTGGATGGAAAACCGCTGACAATGGAAGTTTACTTAGGAGCCAAGGAAATGCAGCAGACCGACACCCTGAAAGTGGACGAAAAGAAGTTGCAGCAGCCTGCCGAAGGATGGGGAATCGTGACACTGAACGACCCGACACCGGCCCGCACACTCTATGCGTATGCTGCCAATACAACCATTCCCGAGAATATCCTTCTGCCGAAAACTATGAACTGCACGCTGGAAACCATTGTCTGCCTGCCGGAAGGAATGAAAGCAACTTCTCGCACCAACAAGGAAATCAGCAATGCTTGCGGAAAAGTAGTATTCAGCTACCAGCCCACGAAAGAAGGCATGAAAGTGACCCGCAGCCTGCGCGTCAGCCGTCAGTTACAGACCCCGTCGAATTACAAAGAGCTGTATGCCCTCCTGGCAGAATGGAGAGATACCAATAACCATACGCTGGTGGTAAAGAAAGTAGCAGAATAAACTGAAAAATAACTCTCACGAAAAAGGAATCGCCCCTTAAATGGATCGGTTCCTTTTCTTTTTCCCCGAAGCCGCTACCACACTCAACAACATTTCCGGCCAACTTTTCCGTTTCCTGTTTCCTGCCTGTTTGAATGTTCGCTGAAAATTACTACATTCGCAGTAGAATCTAAATCCAGTGGTTATGAGCAAGCTATATCCGGTAGGAGTGCAGAACTTTGAGAAAGTGATATTGGGTGGTTATGAATACGTCGATAAGACCGCCTTGATTTATCAGTTGTTCAATACAGGAAGTTACTATTTTCTGAGTCGTCCGCGACGCTTCGGAAAAAGCCTGCTATTGTCGACCCTTGAAGCCTATGCACAAGGAAAGAAAGAGCTTTTCAAAGGACTGGCACTGGAGAAGCTGGAGAAGGACTGGACAGTATATCCGGTTCTGCACCTGGATTTGAATACGCAGAAATACGATACGCCGGAATCGCTGACCAGTATTTTGAATGACAATCTATGTATCTGGGAAAGTCGATACGGCGCACGGGAAAGCGAGACAAGCCTTTCCCTTCGTTTCCAGGGTATCATCCGCCGTGCCTGCGAACAGACAGGCCGCCGTGTGGTGATTCTCATCGACGAATACGACAAGCCCATGCTTCAGGCCATCGGCAATGAAGCCTTGCAGAACGAATACCGCAGTACCCTGAAAGCTTTCTATGGGGCATTGAAATCCATGGACGGCTGCATCCGCTTTGCCCTGCTCACGGGAGTAACCAAGTTCGGCAAGGTCAGCGTGTTCAGCGATCTGAACAACCTGATGGACATCTCCATGGACGACCGCTACGTGGAAATCTGCGGCATCAGCGAACAGGAAATCCATACGTATTTTGAGGAAGACATTCATGCGCTCGCTACAGCTACGGGCCTGACTTATGAAGATACTTGTGCAGAGCTGAAATCCAATTATGACGGTTATCACTTCACGGAAAATGCCGTGGGCATGTACAATCCGTTCAGTCTGCTCAATACGTTTGCGAAGAAAAAGTTCGGCAGCTACTGGTTTGAGACAGGCACACCGACCTACCTCGTCGAACTGCTCAAGCTCCACCACTATCCGATAGAGGAACTGGAACACATCGTCACCAGTCAGCCTGTACTGGACAGCATTGATACGGCCTCAACCGACCCGATTCCGGTTATCTACCAGAGCGGCTACCTCACCATCAAGGGCTACAACAAGATGTTTGAGAACTATACGTTGGGCTTCCCCAACCGCGAAGTGGAACAGGGGTTCTTCAAGTTCCTGCTGCCCAACTACGCATCGGTGAGCGTAAGCAAGTCACCCTACCAGATTCAGTGCTTTGTGGAGGAAGTAATGGCGGGCAAAGTGGATGATTTTTTCGAACGGTTGAAGACCATGTTTGCCGACATTCCATACGAGCTGGCGCGTGACCGCGAAGTGCACTACCAGAATATCCTCTACATCATCTTCAAGCTGATGGGCTTCTACGTGCAGGTGGAATACCATACCAGTCGCGGTCGGATTGACCTGGTACTCCAGACGCAGGACTACGTGTACATCATGGAATTCAAGTTGAACGGCAGCGCAGACGAAGCTTTGGCTCAGATTCGGGAGAAAGGCTATGCCGCACCTTTTGCCAAGGACAGCCGTACGGTCTACAAGATTGGAGTAAACTTCAGCGATGAGCTTCGGAACATTCGGGAAGTGAAGGTGGAAGTGGAGTCTTGAACATCATGTCAGTTTATTTCAATGGCATAAGAAACTACAACCGCTTTTACACCTGCACCCGGGTATTTGCTCTTATAGTGTGCTGTCAGGTCCTTATACAGATAGAAAAGATTTGATGTTACTCCTGCTTCTCTTGATCTCGCAGAATATCCTAAAAACACATCAAACGAAGGATAGCTTGTTTCATTCCCTTCTTCATCCAGGAATGACCATTCCATGAAACCATTTACTTGTCCTTCGGGTGGTAGTATCTGATATACTTCAGGAAATTCTTCCTGAGTTTTATTGGTTCTTTTTATCAGACCAGGGCCTAATACATTGGTGTCATCTTTTATTGCGAGCCATTTCGGTCCTTCACTGTTGCCATAATAGAAATAGTGATAATCTAATAGCAGAATAGAGTTATTCTTCAAATCCTCTTCAATCACCTCTTTGTTATCAGCCTCTACCGCATATCTGTATTTAGGCAGGAATTTGTCTTTATAGAATGCTTCCGGAATAAAATGTTTCGGTAATCCCTCCGAAGCTTTTTTCTCTTTGGAGATTACCTCAAGCAACTCATGTTCTGTCCAGGCTGGTTGCCCCATGCTATAATCCAGGTAACTTGTTTCGCTGATTTTTATTTTATATTCATATCCCTTTTCAAATTCAAATCCATCAATATACCCCATAGTTTCCCAGTCTTCGGTATTTTCTTTTTTTACAGGATATACTTCTTTCAGATAATTGCTTCCCTCTGACCATATTACTCCCGGCTTCATTTCCGATGCGACAGTCAGCACATACTCCTTGTAGTCAGTCACTTTTCTGCCTTTTTCGTCTTCCTTATCACAACTGATGAAGATAAATGTAAACAGGAGCAATATTCCCAATAATTTCTTTATTTTCATATTACTTTGATTTTATGACATCCAATCTTTCATTTTCCTCTTTAACATAGTCCTTGATAAAATCTATTACCCTTGGATAGAAATTCTCAAAACTGCCATATTTTACCTGTCTTTCTTCGTATTTTCTCAGCAGGCTTACCAGTTCCGGCATCCATCTGAAATTTCGTTGCACCTGCTCCAACAGTTCATTTTTTATTTCTTCCGGCTTGTAGTCTTTGTCCAGCATATAACAGATAACAGCCGCACGGACAAGCGATTCGTTTATCATGGTCTTCCAATTTCCATACGCTTGTTTCGCCATACTCCAACGTGAAGAATTAAACAAATCTGCGGCAGCCGGTTCCAGTTCTTTTATATAATCAGGATATTTGTTTTCATCCAGAAAATGATTGATAAAAGAATGATTAAATTCATGAATCAGCGTCGGCAAATATTCTTTGCTATACATGGGCATACCTTCTTTATTCACGTAATAACCCACAATGGCAAAAACCTCTTTCTTATGTCCTTTTATTTGCCGGTCTGCTCCATAGTTTCCACCTCCATTGCAGAAACCGATGATTACAGAAAAAGTTTCCTGAGGTTCATTGCCATAGAAATCAGCATACCAGTCCACATCAAAATGACTGATGACATTATCCTCATAAGACTTGATGCCCCTTTCATAAAGGTCTTTATGGGCCAGAAAGAATTCATTGAATTTTGTATCCCTATAAAAGCTGCTGAGATAAGACAGAAATTCATCCTTATCCACCTTCTTCCATCTTTTCTCTAAAGTAGAAGCATCTTCCTCTATCAATGAAAAAATACCGTTCCGGTTATCCAGATGTACAGCCATTGACATGACGGCATCATAAGCTATGCCATACTTATTCCTGAGTTCTTTCATATACTGCACAGCCGGATGGCCAGTACTCTCCTTAAAATAGCTGTCCATATCCTTTATATATTGGCCCGCCATATCCATGTGATATTCCGGGAAACCGGCCATACGCGACAAGATACTCATAAGCTCCACATTTTCATTCACCTGTGGAGTAATAGATTGTGCCTTTACACAAAAAGCTGCGATGAACAGGACTAAAAATATCACGTATTTTTTCATATCGTAAACTGTTGGTTATTCATAAAACTTAGCGAAAGTGATATAATAATTTATTTTTGAATGAGGTAATATGAAAGGCAGAAAATTCCCGAAATACACATTAGGACAACCTGTTTCCCCCTCCACACTCGCAATGCCTAACTTTCTCATTATATGCGCAAAAGTAGAGGCACCGGAATACGTCTTGTTGTTCACAAGAATAGTTATCTTTCCACGATATAGATTGGCATCTTCCAAATTGTCTTTGACTGGAGTGTCTTTCATCACAAAAAGTTCTCCATCCGGCAAATCGCAAATTTCACGGTATATCTCCGGATGCCTGTCTTTATTATAGGCCTTAGAGTATGCACTGACCTTTAACTGGCTTTTAGAATACAACGAATAGTCTGGATGTGGAAAATAGGAAATCAGTTTTTCCACACACTGGCTTGAACCGCCTGTATTATTTCGCATATCAATGATTACCTCCGGTACTTTTCTGCGGTTTATTTCCTTAAAGACAGAATCACAGAACAACTTCAGCTCCGTTTCCTGAAACACATTGCGAATAGTAAGAGTCGCCCTTGTATAATCTGCAGAAAACTTACAGCTGAAACTTTCAGGCTTAGCTTTGGATTGCCTTTCCTTGATGGCCTTCAAAGCCACGCTTTGCGGGACTCCTTCCAAACATATCTTTTCTATTTTGTCACCACGTTTTACCGTAAATACATACGACTCACTCCATCTGTACATGTACCATAACAACGGAGACCAATAAGCGTTTACACTGCCTTCCTTGATGCCATTATCCTTCTCTGCTCCCCAAAGGCCATACATCCGTTCAAGTATATCTGCTGACTTGACACCATTTATGCTGAGAATCGTATCACCTTCGCAAATTCCGGAGTTATCAATCACCGGATATTCTACAGTAAAGGCATCTCCTGTCACTTTAATTCGCAATGGCATTGTTCTGCCATCCCTCTTTGCATGCGAAATAAGGTCGTCTGTAATAGGCGGCAGCATCATGCTATGACCGTCCTTAATATTAGCCATAAAAGGAGCTATTTTCAGATAAAAGTCGGATATGCTGATAGAATCAGTCAAAGATGCCTTCATCTTTGCTTTACGGCTTTCATACTCTTCATTTGACTGATAGAGATAAAGGTCCGGATGCACACATTCCAATTTTGCACATAAAGTGTCAAAATCAGCCATTTGCTGAGCGGGGCTTAATCGTTGTCCGAAAGAAGGCTTACAGACAAAAGTAAAAAGTATAGGAATAATAAAAAATATCCTCATAATCAACCTTTAAGAGAAGTTATTTCCTAACATCATCAAAATGCTTCGATGATGCAAACTTCTTGGGAAGTCTTTCAAAAAGCTTCTGAAATGTTTCTTTGTTCAGTGAATGTCTGCTTACGTATAAGCAATAAGCTCCCACAAGATTATCAATATTACGTTCTATACGTTGAATATTGAGAATGGAGTCTTCTTTTATGAGTTCATTCATTTTTAAAGTTATTGAATTCTTCTGTTCTTGTGTCAAAGTAGAATCCTTCAAACAGAGATTGTTAAGATGTCCCAACACATGACTTATTGAGTCTGTTCTCATATTTTCTATACGAAACAAATCATTATATGGAGAACCATATATATCGAATACATCTTTATTGCTATCTCTTATGTATTTCACTTCAGAATCTTGTGTAAAAACCATAGCTACACTTGGCTCATTGCCCACAGCAGGAACTATAACTTTAGGCAAAAAATCTTCTTCTGAAGCCTTCGGTAACTTGAATGTAAATTTGCCATTCATAACTACAGCTGAATCAAGATATGTATTGTCAAGATATTCAGTTATATACATATAATCACCATCTTTTACACCAGTAGTTGTACCATGAATTATACATTGCTGTTCTGTACACGACACTAAAAAAGAGAATAGCATCAGTATTCCACATAAGTTCTTTGCTTTCATGTCACTTTGATTTTAGAGTTTATAATTCTGTGTTCATTATCTAAGTATTTTCTACTTGCTATGGCAAGTCCCTCAAAATATAAAGCCCGGTGCATTATAAATACTGCACTAATAAAATTAAATTATTCAGGCAGTTATGTAAAGTACATTTTAATGATTGTTGCAATAACTATCAATATAACAATTGCAAACAAAAGTATCACTTTAGCCGTCTTCCGCTTAGAAAAAAAACTTAAATTATAAATTAATGCCAGAATGACTGCTGTTCTACCTAATATCGTATCTACACTTAATCGGTTTAGCAAAATGGACAATATAATCCATAATGCAATTAAAATCACAGCTACATCAAAGACTTTATTAATGATGCTTGTATACCCATTGGTAGTGGTATTACATTCACG
>CAMFND010000060.1 GCA_945965395.1 uncultured Bacteroides sp. | reverse complement strand
ACGATTACCACTATGTTTCCCGAGTCTAAAGTTACAGGGATGTATTGTATGGCTGATGATTTTTGTAGGGAATTTGCGTTACAAGAGGAATAATATATGATTGAAAGACAAGAAAACCAGACATAGTAACAAGTCCAGCCGTATGAGCGATGCTGAGATTATGGTCATTCTCATTCTGTTCCACTCTGGTGGTTTCCGTTGCTTTAAACATTATTATAAGGAGTATGTCTACAAATATCAGAAACACCTTTTTCCACGTCTGGTGTCCTATAACCGTTTTGTGAAACTGGAGAAAGAACTATTACTTCCCCTGCCCATCTTTATCAAGAAAGTACTGCTGAGAACCTGTACCGACATCCGTTTTGTAGACTCCACCCCTTTGCGTGTTTGTCGTAACCAAAGAATCCTTATTCATAAAACATTTGAAGGATTTGCCGGGCGTGGAAAATGTCCCATGATATGGTTTTTCGATTTTAAATTGCACCTGATTATCAATGATAAAGGTGAAACTCTCAACTTCATGTTTACACCTGGAAAAGTGGATGATCGGGAACCTTTAAAACAAGGCAGGTTTTTGGAAAACATTAAAAGAAAACTATGCGCAGACAAGGGATATATCGGGCAGGCTTTGTTTGAAAATCTCTTTCTTAATGGAATACAGCTCGTCACTAAAGTTAAAAACAACATGAGAAATTCCCTGATGAGCATTGCTGACAAGATTTTGCTCAGAAAAATGGCCTTGATTGAAATAGTGAATGATGAGCTGAAGGACATTGCACAGATAGAACACTTACGATATCGTTCTTTCAGCAATTTCATTACCAATTCATTGTCAGCTTCGCAGCCTATTGTTTCTTTGAAAAGAAATCCGCCATTGAAGTGAACTTTGTCAATGACGGGTAATTTGCTATCTTTTGATGTTGTGTCGAACTCGCGTTAATATGATACCTGACTATGAATGTAATGCAGTCTATTTCTCAGGATGGCTGAAAAAAGACTGCTCAAAAGATTCAAGGATATTACCTTTTGCCAGCATACTCCAATTGTAGCAATGCCATACCGGATAGAAAAGCATATTCCGTCGAAAGTCGAGAATACGACTGTTTACTTCCGTATTGTCCATTTTGACTAAGCTCAGAAGCTGGTTTAGTTCGGGATTTAAGCTCCGGGAGCCTATCTCCGTAAAAAGTACACCTGCATGATTTGTGAAATACGGGTCGAGCAGTATATCCAAATACAATTCATATTGGGTAATATCCCGATGGTCGCGTTTGCAGATAAAAACGATGTCATGATTCTCAAATAAAGAAAGGATATAGTCCTTTACAAACAATTGTTTATGGGATAGGAAATCTACATAAGGTTTAATTGCTTCATTTACTTGGCTATATACCGAAATCATTCCTATACATTCTAAAAAGAAGATACTCATCAGGAATTTTCTGATTGCGTTTTGGGCTCTTTGGAATTTCATGATGTCTTTTTTGTGTGCTTGTGTTATGATTTTAAGCTTCAATCTCGTTATCTTGTGAGGTGGATTTTTCATTCTGAATAAAATTTATTCCATGAATGAAATTGTTTGTCATATTGTTTTTTCTTCAATTTCAGATTGCATTCTTTCAATAGCTGTGTTAAAGAAAAAGTCTATCAGATATTTATCTGTGCGTTCTTTTCGGATGAATCTTAACGCACTGATATATTCTTCTCTTTTTTCACGGGGAATGATAAGTATCGGTTGGTCTTTTTTCAGCAAAATGAAGTTGGTAAACATTCTTCCAAGTCGCCCGTTTCCGTCTCGGAAAGGATGGAGATATTCATAAAAAACGTGAAATTTGGCTGCGATTATTATGGGATGTATATCACCTGTATCCATTCTTTCTGTGTACTTTCCAATAGGTTGGGTACGCGCTTTATAAGTTCCTTATGGTCTCTACTAAAAATAGTATCTCCGGCACACATGTCTACTGTGGTATATTCTCCTGGCCGTGAAGGATGTTCGTCATGTTGTGTCCGGAATGCCAATGTATGTTCTGTCAGTAGTTTGTGTGTTTCCTTTAAACAAAGGTTTGTCCAGATTTTTCAGAAGATATTCGTATGCTTGGAAATGGTTAAGCATCTCAAACACTTCAAGGAGAGTTTTTCCTTGGGGGTACGTGTTTCATCCACAGAAAAACTGTTTCCTTCGATAGCACAGCTGTAGGCGGAGAATAAAATCTCATTGTATTCGATAAACTCTTGCTTGCAGAATTTGTCTGATACAATCTTTTTGTATTGAGAAACGAGGGTGTCGTACTTTCTTATCTGGTCTTCGAACATAGTGGTTGGTTTTTACAAAAGTAAAAAAATATGTGTTCCGACATATTATATAAGAAAGTTTGCCAATGGATACCCAGGCATTTCTGAATGTTAAGTGAAATGCCTGGGGAATTGAGTTCATAAACTCTTTTATTCCGCATTCTTTTTCAGCCATTCCTGTCGGCGAAGGTCAGGAAGGTGTTTCACTTTGAAATGCTCAAAAGTAACATTGAAGCCGTTTCCGTCAGGGCTGGCTGCCATGAGACCTACGTGTACGGGAGTGTTGTCCTGAAGCCAGGCATTTCGCATCATGACGTATTCCTTGTCGTCGAACGAATAGAATATTTCCACGGCATCCAGTCGTCTTACCGCTTTAATCCATACGTAAGGAACCGGCTTGTCCAGTGCGATGACGCTCCAGTCAGAGGTTCTGTGGGTGACTACGGTGCTCAGGTTGAATTTCCCGTCTACAAACTCAAAGCCTGTTTTGATGTAGTTCTCGTGGTCAATGCGCAACATCAGACCGGCTTGGTCGAAACGGGTTTTATAGTCTCCGGTCACTTTTACTTTGACCTCAAATTCGCCTCCGTAAGTTGCGTAATAGAACGGGGCGTCATCTACGGTAAAACCATAGTGTGAAATTCGCCAGTAATCACTCTGTGGGGTGACGTACATGGTCAGTGCCTGGTTTTCTATTTTCCATTGTTCGGGTTCGTTAAACCATTGCATTTTTTTCAGTGACTGGGCCATTCCGCATTGCAGGGATGTCCAGAAGGCCATGCCTAATATAAGTCGTTTTTTCATATCTGATAATTTAATTACGATTCCTTTGATATATTTGCTGATAAAATCCGTTGGAAAATTATCTTTGCAAATGTAAGATGCCGGAAAAGAATCTGCAATGATTATTAATAACCATTTTTGTATGAATATAGTCGATGAACTGAACAATGAGTTTTCAAAACAGAAATCGCTTTACAAGGTAGGGCAACAGCCTGTGGCAGAACTGGAAAAATACAAGCAAATTGCCATGGGGTATGCGGAGATGGAAAATGCGGTATCTGTGCTGAGTGATATGCATACGAATGTGAGTTACGTGTACTATGGGCACTTTTCTCAGGTGTTTGGCTGGAATCGTGAGAATGGCACGGAAGAGAAAATAGATTCTATTTGGGAGGAAAAGATTTTGAAGCAGATTTATCCCGATGATTTGCACGACAAGTATTTGCAGGAGCTTCGTTTCTTTCACTTTGTGCGACATCAGCCCAAGACTAAGCGGACTGATTTTTATCTGGCCAATAAGTTGCGTATAAAGGATGCGCAGGGAAACTATCAGTTTGTGCTGCACCGGTTGTTTTATGTTCCTTCTCCTATAGGGAATAGTTTGTGGCTGGCATTATGCGTGTATACTCCATGGTTATTCGGCTTTTCTGGCAAGAGCAGGGTAGTTCATTCGGTTACCGGAGAAATGATGGAATTAGGCGGTCAGGAGGATGCACAAATCTTGTCGGACAGAGAGAAACAAATTCTCAGGTTGATAGATAAGGGGCTGATGAGCAAGGAGATTGCCAGCCAGCTTTCTATCAGTGTGCATACGGTCAGTCGGCACCGTCAGGAGATTTTGAGCAAGCTTCAGGTGAAAAGTTCTATTGAGGCATGTAGGGTAGCGAAGGAGTTGGGGATTTTGTAGAGTAATAGCCTAGCAAAAAATCATTGTTTGCCATAGAGGTTTCTGGCATTTTTCTGTAAATTTGTAAAGATAAGCATTGGTTTTATTCTGTACTTTTAAGTTAACACTAAACCTAAATAATAAGTAATGAAAAAAATGTTGTTTTTATCGGCGCTGCTTGCATGCGGGCCGGCCTGTTTTTCTCAGCAGGCAGAAAAGTTTCCATTGGGAGATTATGTAGAACTGACCGACACGAAGCCGCACGACGGGGAAGAGGTGTGGAGCAAGATGACTGCTCCGGTTCGGTTTTGTTGGGGAACGACGGATGTGCGTTACAAGAAACTGAATGTGCCCGACGTGAAAGCTACCGGTACGCTCCGGTTGAAGGCCTGGAAGGGAGAGCGTGTGAATGCACAGGCGGTGCTTTGGACGCAGAAAGAACTGGAGGGAGCGGAAATTGCTGTCAGTGAATTGAAGAACGGTTCTTCGGTAATTCCCGCCTCGGCCGTGAATACATATTTTGTACGTTATGTAATGACGGATGAATTGAACAAGGATGGAAGCGGAGGTTGTGGCCCTCGTGAAAATAAGGCAGAGTGGGATTCTTCCATGGTGGCCGATGTGCTTGACATTGTGCGGGTACGTGAAGTTCAGGCGCGTAGCACGCAGCCGGTGTGGCTGAATGTATGGGTGCCTGCTGATACACGCCCCGGGAAGTATAAAGGTACACTGACGGTATCTGGAAAGAATTTTGAAGCCATGAAACTGCCGTTTGAAATTGAGGTGGTGAACCGTACGTTGCCGGAGCCGCAGAAATGGGCGTTTCATTTGGACTTGTGGCAGAATCCGTATGCTGTGGCGCGTTACTATCAGGTGCCGTTGTGGAGCAAGGAGCACTTTGATGCCATGCGTCCTATCATGAAGATGCTGGCCAATGTGGGACAGCGAGCCATTACCGCCAGCATCATGCACAAGCCGTGGGCCGGACAGACGGAAGACCATTACGACAGCATGATTTTCCGGATGAAGAAGCTGGACGGTACGTGGGTGTACGATTATACGGTGTTCGACAAGTGGGTGGAATTTATGATGAACGAAGTGGGTATCAAGGATTTGATTAGCTGCTACACGATGATTCCATGGGCGTTGAGCTTTGATTATTTTGATCAGGCTACCAACCGCGTGCAGTTTATCAAGGCTGCTCCGGGTGAGGAAGCCTACGCTGAATACTGGGGTACGTTCCTGAAAGATTTCTCTCGTCACTTACGTGAGAAAGGGTGGTTTGAAAAGACGGCTATTTCTATGGACGAACGCCCGATGGAGGCCATGCGTGAAGCCATTAAGGTGATTAAGGCGGCCGATCCGGAATTCAAGATTACGCTGGCCGGCAATTATCATGAGGAGATTCAGGGTGATTTATATTATCTGAGTATCCCTTATGGCAATCAGTTTCCGGAAGAGGTAAAGGTGGAACGTGAACGGAAAGGACAAATCAGTACGGTGTATACTTGCTGTACGGAGGCTTTCCCAAATACATTTACTTTCTCTGAACCAGCCGAAGCAGCCTGGACGGTGCTTCATGCGGTGGCTGGAGGATATGACGGTTATCTTCGCTGGGCAGTAAACAGCTGGCCGATGGATCCGCTACGCGATTCACGTTTCCGTACGTGGGCAGCTGGTGATACGTACAGCATCTATCCTGGTCCGCGTAGTAGTATCCGTTTCGAACGTCTGGTGGAAGGTTTGCAGGATTGTGAGAAAATCCATATCCTTCGGGAAGAACTGGCAGCCAAGGGAGCAAACGGAAAATTGAAGAAGCTGAATGCCAAACTGTCGGAATTTACACCGGAAGGTTGGATAAAGACGAATAAGAAGTCGCCTGCCCTGATGGTGAGTGAGCTGAATGCCTTGCTCAATGAGATGTAAAAGATGCATCTGCAGGAAATAAAAAAGTCCGGTCGCAATGGCCGGACTTTTTAGTATGATAAAATCAAATGAGTATTTATTTCTTTGTGCTAGGAGTGTAACGTGCGTTCAAGCCGTCAACGATTTCCTGTGTGATATCCAGTGACTTGTCTGCAAACAACAGGTTGTCCAACTGAGTGTTGCTGATAATCAGGCTGTAGCCTTTTTTCTGGTTGTATACTTTTAAGAATGAGTTGATAGAATCACGAAGCTGCAGGCTGTTCTTCTGGTTTTCAGCTTGGAGGTCAGCATAAAGCTTTTCCTGCAACTGTTGCAAGTCACGCTGTTTCTGCAACAGACGTGCGTTTTCCTGTTCTGCACGTTCGCGGCTGGCAAAACCGTTGTTTTCCAGTTTACGCTGGAATTCTCTCATTTCGCTGTCCAGTTCTTTTGCTTTTTCATTCAATGTCGTACGGATGTTTTCTTCTTTCTGAATCATCAGTTCGTTCAGGTCATTCCAGTAGCGATATTTAGTGAGCAGCGAATCAACTTCTACGTAGGCAATCTTCATATTTGTACCTGCTACTGCCGGAGCAGAAGCTTCAGTAGAAGTTCCTTTGTTGTCTGTGCATTGTGCAAACAGGAATACTACGGCAAGAGCCAGGAGTCCTTTCAAAACATTCATTTTTTTCATAATGATACTGATATCGTTTTTTTAGTTAATTATTAGCTTCATTATTCTGCTGCTGCCGACTGTCTTTCAGGAATGGCGTGAGGATTGATGCGCTGGGCTTCACGGTCTTGCGATTGTACGCATCCGATGCCTCTTTTTCGCATGGCCTTGCTTCCGCTGACATGTGTGTTAGGGAAGCGTCCATTCTTCTTGAAAAGTATTTTCACCGATAATAGCGCTATGCAGATAGCAACTATTAACAAAGTTATCAGGATAGTCTTAAGCATTTCTATTAATTTTGTGGTGCAAAGATATAGTTTTTGTCACGATTCCTCAGGGTTTTGTCTTTAAAAAAGCCTTTTATGTGAGGAAAAACGCCGTATTTAACTTTTGTTTGCATCTAATTTTTAATCGTTTATTGAAATACTTTTATGGAAAAGAAAGATTTGAAGCCGGCATCGGTTTTTCATTATTTTGAAGAAATCTGCCGTGTGCCGCGTCCTTCCAAGAAGGAAGAAAAAATCAGAAATTATCTGGTGGACTTTGCAAAAGCCCATGCGCTGGAATATAAAGTGGATGAGGCTGGAAATGTCTTGATTTGCAAACCGGCTACCGCTGGTATGGAAAATCTGAAAAAAGTGGTGTTGCAGTCGCACATGGACATGGTATGCGAGAAAAATAACCAGACGGTACATGATTTTGAGACAGACCCGATTGAAACTTACATTGATGGGGAATGGCTGAAGGCGAAAGGTACCACACTGGGTGCTGACAACGGTATTGGTATGGCGACTGAACTGGCTGTGTTGGCTGCAGATGATATTCAGCACGGACCGCTGGAATGCTTGTTTACCGTGGATGAGGAAACGGGACTGACTGGAGCGTTTGCTTTGAAAGAAGGTTTCATGAGCGGGGATATTCTGATAAACCTGGATTCGGAAGATGAAGGAGAATTGTTTATCGGCTGTGCCGGAGGTGCTGGTACTACAGCTGAATTCCCTTGTCCGATGACAGCGGTTCCTGAAGGTTATTTCTTCTTCCGTGTGGCAGTTAAAGGATTAACTGGTGGACACTCTGGTGATGACATCAATAAGAACCGTGCCAATGCCAACAAGTTGCTCGACCGTTTCCTGGTAATTTTGATGAAGCAGTATGATTTGCGTCTGAGTCACATTGACGGAGGTAACTTGCACAATGCCATTCCGAGAGAAGCGCATGCCGTTTGTGCCGTACCGATGGCTGATAAAGAAAATGTACGGGTAGCATTGAATATATTCCTGGCTGAGGTAGAGAATGAATTTGCAGTGACAGAACCGAATCTGACCATGGAACTGGAGTCGGAAACTCCTTGTGCGGAGGTGATGGAAAAAGAAGCCATGGCACGTTTCCTGCATTCACTGTATGCCGTGCATCACGGAGTGTATGCCATGAGTCAGGATATAGAAGGCTTGGTGGAGACTTCTTCTAACTTGGCTTCGGTGAAGATGCGTGACGGCAAGATTGTGGTAGTGACCAGTCAGCGTAGTTCTATTCTTTCTTCTCGCAAGGATATGTCGCAGATGGTACGTTCTGCATTTGAACTGGGTGGAGCTACTTGTGTGACCGGTGACGGTTATCCGGGATGGAAACCGAATCCGTCGTCTGCTATTCTGAAGGTGGCTCTAGAAAGCTACAAACGTTTGTTTGGAGTGGAACCTAAAGTGAAAGCGATTCACGCCGGACTGGAATGTGGATTGTTCCTGGAGAAATATCCGTCATTGGATATGGTTTCTTTCGGACCGACGCTGCGTGGCGTGCATTCACCGGATGAACGCATGCTGATTCCTACGGTGGACAAGTTCTGGCGTCATCTGCTGGATGTGCTGGTAAATATTCCGGCTCGTTCATGAAAAAATTAATTTATAGCTTGCTATGGGCTGTGTGCGGCATGAGTGCCGCACCGGCTCAGGCACAGCATGCGTTCCGGGTGATGGAGTACAACGTGGAAAACTTGTTTGATTGCCGTCACGATTCTTTAAAGCAGGATACAGAGTTTTTGCCGGGGAGTGTACGGAACTGGACGTACCGTCGCTTTCAGGATAAGGTGAACAAGATTGGAAAGGTGATACTGGCAGCAGGAAAGGAACAGGTACCCGATTTGGTGGGCTTGTGTGAGGTGGAAAATGACTATTGCCTGAAAAGTTTGACTCGTTATTCTCCGCTTCGTGAGGCGGGTTATAAGTATGTCATGACCAGCTCGCCCGATGAGCGTGGCATCGATGTGGCTTTGTTGTATCAGCCGGTCTCGTTCCGGTTGCTCGCTTCACAGAAAATTCGTATTCCGTCAGATTCATTGGGTATGCGTCCTACGCGGGATGTGCTGTATGTATTGGGGCGTGTGGTAAGCGGAGATACGCTGGATGTCTTTGTCTGTCATCTTCCCTCGCGTGTGGGAGGTGCAAAGAAAACAGATCCCTATCGTTTGTGGGTGGCCCGCAGAATCCGTCAGGCTGCTGATTCGGTCATGGCTGAACGGCAGAATCCCCGTCTTATTATTATGGGGGACTTTAATGATTATCCTAATGGAAAGTCCTTACAGGAAGGGCTTCGGGTGTCTGCCTTGGCTGAACAGCCGGAATCACATGCCTTGTATAATCTGATGGATAACCAGCAGGGAGGTACCTATCGTTATAAAGGAGAGTGGGGTCTACTGGATCAGATGGTGGTGAACGGTGATCTGTTGCAGCCGGATGTACGTACAAGGACTTCAAAAGAAAAAGCTTCTATCTTGCGTTTTCCTTTTTTGTTGGAAGAAGATAATGTGTATGGAGGGGATACGCCTTTCCGCACCTATAAAGGAATGCGGTATCACGGAGGATATAGCGATCATCTTCCGGTGTTGCTGGAACTGATAGTGGAAGAATAAGAGGTGAAATATTATAAATATGTAATTCTGCAGAGGCAGGGATGGGTAATTGAGTAAAAACATGTATATTTACTGGCAAACTAAAATCTAGGCTTATGAAAAAATCATTGTTTCTTATGCTTGCCGGCATATTGTTGTTTTTACTTTCTTGCAGTAAAGAGGAGGTACGGCCTTTACTAAACCCACAAACGGAATTGGGAGATTCTTGTTTTTATAGTTCTGATTATGAATTGCAATGGAACGGAGAAGCATTAGGCGGTAAAGACTCCTGGGCTCACCCGAAAGTAAAATTCACTACTATAAACTCTGATTCTACAAAGCTGAAACTGATAATTTCTTCTTTGAATGCAGACGAGATTGATTTGGTAGTAGATGTGGTTCCGGGCGTGTCTGAAATCACTTTTTCCGGGAAGTCTTCTCGGAAACCGTATGACTTGGAGGTAGAAGGACGCTTTGTACCGGATGATAAAGGCAAAAAAATGTTCTTGAATTTTCATTATCAGATAAATGACTTTTGTATTGAAGTGGATACGCCTTATGATTTCCGTTTTGGCGAAGATTGCTTGTCTTTGTTCGTTTGGAGAGGAGGTGATATAGAATGGAACGGGAGCGCATGGGAGAAATCGGAACTGGTGCGGGATGTGCTGCGTAAGATAGGGCAGAGAGTGGCTCAACACACAGAAATGATGCGGGTGATATTTCATGCAGATGCTTCGCTGGATATACTGGTAAAACGGGTCGGAGAGTCTGATTTTGTGCGGTTTGCTACCTTGAAATATGATATTTCCGGGAAATACCAGAATCGTATGGACTGGATTTTTACTAAGGAACAGGCTCGGTATGTGGAAACAGAACTGATTGGGGAACCCCCAGTGTGTGCGGTTCTTCTTGCAGATTTCTTTCTTGATGGAAGATATTTTTTGCCCATGTTCTTTAAAAGAGGAGCCAGTCCTGGTGAGTTATATCTGAATATAGCTAATCCTTATCGTTTGATTGCAGTGTCACGCTACGTGCAGACGAAAGGCGTGGAAGGGCTTTCGGAAAAGGATGCAGAGGAGATGCAATTGTTTTTCCAGATTATTCAGGAGAATGATGCCTGGCAAAAAGATACTGAATGGTTGTATCTGTTATGCACTGAAAGAAGATAGTTGCTATAAAGCCCTCATTTCTTTTGGGAAAATGAGGGCTCTATTTTTTTATTTATTATATTGCTGGTGGAATTCCACTACGGCTTCTATTCCTTTTCTGAAAATATCAAGTGAGAAGTTCTCATTCGGGGAGTGGATGGCGTCGCTTTCCAGTCCAAATCCCATCAGAATGGTTTTAATACCCAGAATCTGTTCGAAATCGCTGATGATAGGAATACTTCCTCCACGACGTACGGCCAGGGGCTTTTTGCCGAAAGCTTTTTCAAATCCTTTTTCTGCAGCTTGATAAGCCGGATGGTTAATCGGGCACACATAGCCTTCACCTCCATGCAGAGGAGTGACTTTCACTTGTACATAGTCGGGTACCTGCTGAGTGAGGTAGTCTACAAACAGCTGGGAGATTTTTTCATGCTGCTGGTGAGGGACCAGACGGCTGGAAACTTTGGCGTAGGCTTTAGAAGGCAATACGGTCTTGGAACCTTCGCCTGTATATCCTCCCCAAATGCCGCATACATCGAATGACGGGCGGCAGCTGTTACGTTCCAATGTAGAATAACCTTTTTCGCCTTTCAGGGCTTTCACTCCGATGGCTTCCATGTATTTTTTCTCGTTGAACGGAATCTGGGCAATCATTTCGCGCTCAGCAGCCGGTACTTCTTCTACGTCATCGTAGAAATGAGGAACGGTAATACGTCCGTCTGCGTCGATGACTTTTGAAAGTAAATCGCAGAGCACGTTGATAGGGTTGGCCACTGCACCACCGAAATGTCCGGAGTGAAGGTCACGGTTCGGGCCGGTTACTTCAATTTCCCAGTAAGCCAGTCCTCTTAGTCCGGTAGTGAGGGATGGCAGGTCGGCTCCTAACATACTGGTGTCGGACACTAAGATTACATCGGCTTTCAACAGTTCCTTGTGTGCTTTCAGAAAAGCATTCAGGCTGGGAGAACCGATTTCTTCTTCTCCTTCAAAAATGAATTTTACATTGTGGCGGAGCAGTCCTTCACGTACGAGGTATTCAAAAGCCTTGACTTGAATCATGGACTGTCCTTTATCATCGTCGGCACCGCGTGCCCAGATACGACCGTCACGAACTTCCGGTTCGAAAGGCTGGCTTTTCCATAATTCCAACGGTTCAGCCGGCATGACGTCATAATGTGCATAGACCAGTACGGTAGGGGCATCGGGGCTGATACGCTTTTCGGCATAGACTAACGGATGTCCTTCTGAGGGCATGACCATTGCTTCATCGGTTCCTGCTTCGAGCAGTAGCTGACGCCAGCGTTCCGCGCAAGCCAGCATGTCGTCCTTATGTGCTGGAAGCGCACTGATACTGGGAATGCGGATAAGGCTGAACAGTTCGTTCAGGAACCGTTTTTCATTTTCTTGGATGTATTGTTTGATTTCCATGATATTTTTATTTACAGATGTGTAGTTTTATTAAGCAGATAATAATCGAGTATCGTCATAGCTGCCATAGCTTCCACAATGGGGACTGCGCGAGGTAACACACAAGGGTCGTGACGTCCGCGGGCTTTCAGAATGGTTTCGTTGCCATGGATGTCGACTGTAGGTTGTTCCATCAATACCGTAGCTACCGGCTTGAAGGCTACGCGGAAATAAATGTCCTGGCCGTTGCTGATACCTCCCTGAATACCTCCTGAGCGGTTGGTGCGGAAGGCTATTTTGTCTTCGTCACGATAGAATATATCGTTTTGCTGGCTGCCTTTCATATCCATGTGACTGAAACCTTGTCCGTATTCAAAACCTTTGACAGCGTTGATGCTAAGCATGGCATTGCCCAAGGCGGCATGAAGTTTACCGAAAACCGGCTGTCCCAATCCGATAGGGCATCCTTGTATGACACAGCTGATGACACCACCGATGGTATCGCCTTCTCCTTTTGTCTGGTAAATATAGTCAGCCATCTGCTTGGCAAGTTCCTGATCTGGACATCGTACCGGATTGTCTTCAATGGTACTCAAATCGTATGCGGTATAGTCTTTATCCAACTTGAATTCTCCTACCTGCGAAGTGAAGGCCGTGATGCGAACGCCAAGTTGCCGCAATGCCAGTTTGGCAAGGGCGCCGGCTACTACACGGGCGATGGTTTCACGGGCTGAAGAACGTCCGCCTCCCCGGTGGTCGCGTATACCGTATTTTTGTGTATAGGTAAAGTCGGCATGAGAAGGACGGAATACGTCTTTCATGTTGTCATAATCGTTGGAGTGCTGGTTGGTATTCCATACCACAAATCCGATGGAACATCCGGTAGATACCCCTTCATATATTCCGGATAGAAATTCTACCTGGTCGGCCTCTTTTCGGGCTGTGGTGATGGCCGATTGTCCGGGACGGCGTCGGTCCAGTTCCTGTTGAATAAAATCCATGTCGATGGCGATACCTGCCGGAAATCCGTCGATAACTCCGCCTATAGCTTTTCCGTGTGATTCACCAAAACTGGTGAGACGGAAGATATTTCCAAAAGTGTTGTTGTACATCGTTGTATAG
>CAMFND010000059.1 GCA_945965395.1 uncultured Bacteroides sp. | reverse complement strand
ATGGAACTCGTTTACAATCTTTTGAGCAAGGTCAGAATCCAGAAGCACATTCTCCAGTTCCTCGAAATCGGAGATTTTGTCGTCTCCGATCCGTCTGCGTGTGGCTTCCTTGTATCTCGGGTCTGGGTACAAGAAAAAGAGTTAAGTATTTGCAAATCAAATATTTAACTCTTTTCTTTTTGTATATATGTTCCCAATTTGTTCCCATTCGTCTTCATGTAGAGTCAAAGTAAATCCTGAACTTTTTAAAATACAGGTAGAAAAATTAGAAAACTATTGAATAATATTGTTAGCTAATAGCATTCTTCGGGCAATGAGCCACACATTTTTTGCATTGCAAGCAATACTCTGTTCGATTTACAATAATTTTGTTACCTTGCTTTTCAAATACTTGTGCTGGACATCTCTTTGTGCAAAGTCCGCAACGAATGCATTTTTCGTTGTTTATAACTGGATGAAAAACCAGTCCGTTAACACGTCCTTTAAACCATGTCCAACGTTTTATTAAATGGCATATCATTAGTATAATTACAAAAAGTCCAATTTTTCCATGTAGGCCTCCGATTGGCGTATGCTCCATGTTGCAACAGAAACAAACAGCTGCAGTTAACCCTGTTATGATAGCTATTCCAAAACTCCACGCTAGCCATTTAGTTAGTTTACTGTTCAGTTCAAACACCCACTTTAACCAATTAATTGGTTTTCTAATATGTAAAAAGATATGATAAAGCACGATTACAGAACAGAGTATTCCCAATCCAATATGCAACCATATCCATGCATAAAAACTCAAACCTAAAAAACTTGTCCCATGAAGACTTTCCAATATGATATTCAATATGAAACTATTGACAATAGTCAACGTTGCTAATACAATCAATAATACATTGCATTTTAATAACTTATCTCTCATTGTGATTTTATTTTTGATTTTGCAAAAGTAGATTATTATTATCAAATGAATGTTCACTATATTTGCATATAATAAATCAATATTTGCATGAAACGAAAGAGACAAATTAAAAACTCTGTCCAAGAATATAAGTATGGAAGCATCATCGAGATATTACCTATAACCTCTGATAGTTATTACCGAGGTCCACAATCCTATCATTATCATAATTGTTGGGAGATTATGATTATCTGGCAAGGTTCTCTAAAATATGTGGTTGGAAACCTGCCCAAGGAGGCTCTGCCCAATGATATACTTGTATTTGGACAAAATATTCCACATGGATTTATTGATTTCTCAAAAGACATAAAAGGGGAACTTTTACACATATCATTTGACAGACTATTTTTAATAGCAGATTCAATGGATGCATCCACAATGGACGGTCAATTTATAGAAGGTTTGAAATTTGGATATTTATTCAGGTCACCCACATTGGTATCCAAAGCGAGGACTTTGTGTAAAAAAATGAAAAAGACTAAAGGTTTTCTTAAACTTAGTTTTCTGTTTCAACTTTTGCACCATTTGGCAGAATATTCTATTAGTGAAAGACTTACGTTAGAGCAGAAAATTTCTTCGATAGATATATTACCCGGCAATACTTCAGTGGAACGGGCTTTCAATTTTTTATATGCACATTATCAAGAGAACTTGACTTTAGATATGATAGCGAATTATGCCAATCAAAATGCATCGGCGTTGTGTCGATCCTTTAAGCAAACATCAGGTTATACTTTATTTCAGTTTATAAATCGTTTGAGGATTGAAAAGGCTTGTTCATTGTTAAGAAACTCAACTTTAAATGTAGCACAAATCGCCTATCAAGTAGGCTTTAATAGTCCCACGCATTTTTACATTCAATTTAAGAAGTTAACAGGAACTATTCCTAGCAAATATAAAGAACTTTGTTTGTAATTTTATATTTTCTGCTTTAATGTTTACTTGATATGTACAGCCTTATTAGAGAATTTATATACTTACTACGGATACAGTATCTGAAATATGAAATTTTAGTTTAGAATGTTGGATTTTCTTTAAAACATTTAACTAGCAGGGCCTTGTCTTTATTGCCTTGTATCAACTCACTTATTGATTGGGCCAAAGAGAATATGGAGGCAATTATCCAGGATAGAAAAAAGTCGAGGAAAACAGAAAATAGAAGATAATCTTAGCCATTGCCATTAAAGAGAGAATTCACTCATAAGTTAGGTTAATGACTTATTCTTATAATTATCCGCTTGTATCTGGTTAGTGAAGGTACTCCATTATCTGAAACTTCACAAATGAGGTGTATGGTATCTCCTGGGCGTGCATCTTGTGGAACGCTGAAAACAGTTTTGGGCTGGTCAGATTCAAAGCAGAAATTCCCTTTATAGTTGCCGGCTTCCGGATACATCCACCAGTGGAACTTCAATAAGTCTCCGTCTGGATCCTGGCTTCGTGAGGCATCCAGTGTGATTTTCTCCCCTGGTTGAGCACTCAAATCAAGTGATTTCAGGTTCAGATTCACCACAGGATGGTGGTTGGCTGAGGCATAGTCTTTTACACACCAGTCTGCCCTGGCGGCAAAATCCAGCTGCACTTTATCCAGCCAGCGCCATAACGGCTGAAAATAACGGGTACGCATGGCTACTTGTGCCGTATCTGTATAATGTTCCATCATCTTCGACCAACTGTTGTCAAAGCCATATTGTCCGGTCGGGTAGCTGTAGTCCGATGACGGTTGAGGGTCCATCCATACATTATTTCTCACTTTCACATAGCGGCCTCCCCATCCTCCGTATCCCGGATTTTCCATATTGCGCAGTCCCGTCGGGATGCTATGCAGAAATGCAGGTGTATCTCCTTCCGCATTGAAAGCTCCCTTTTTGTGAGGGTATGCGTCACAGAGGGCACCATGTCCCTGAAGGATATGTTGTGTCATCCATTCTTTCTGAAAAAAAGGTTGTACTGAAGCGGGGAGTACCTTATTCCAAATATAAGCCATACAGTCGAACTGATCTGAGATAATAGTCGGTATCTGGAAGTGTTCCCAGTTCGGTCGGATGTATTCCTGATAGGCTTTATCTTGCTCCCAAATTAAGAACAGGCGCATCTTGGAGGCTACTTGTTCCATTTTTTCTGGGTAGTCTTCCTGAATGATTTTCAGTGCAGATGCCAGTGTGTTGCAACCTCCCCATGCCTGAATCCAGATAGGGCGCGGGTCATAGTCCTCGGCGAGGAGAACCTTTGCGATAAACTGTGCTCCTTCGGTTCGTTCCCGATATTCTCCATCTCCTTTTATATTTCCTACTTTCCATTTGCTCAACAGATATTCCGGTGAAGGATAATTTTTGTCGTGTAGGAGCAGATTGGGATACACCTTCTTATAGTATTCAATGTATTCCCGTATCCATTCTACGGGGTGAAAGGCATTCCATCCCTTGCCTCCTTCCCAGTGGAATTGTGAACTGCTGTTGATAATTCCTTCCACATCAAACTCATTAGCAGAAAGCAGGAAACGAACCATAGAAGCTCTGTCATCAGCTTCTCCGTCAGTAGTGACGATTACGCGGGTCTTTTCTGTTTGTGAAGTCGGGCGAGAATAATATAAAGCTGTTACTTCTGATGTATAAGCGAATAATAAGGTAATAAGTAGAAAAAAACTTTGTAATGTATAATGTGTATTCATGCTAGTGAGTGCTTTCTATGTTTTTTCACTTACAAATTTAATGTATTTCTGATGCCTGTCAAATCTCATTGCAAATAAACAAAAATCCCCCTACCTTTGAATCTGGTAATTTTAGTATTAAAGCCTATGAAAACAGAATACGAAAAAATGCGCAGTCAGGAGCTCTATTATTTTTCCGACCCTGAAATACATGCCAGTCTGGTACACGCCAAGAAAGTCTGTGCCCGTTTGCGTTCCATGACCATCTACGATGAAGACTACCGTCAGGTGATAGAAGAACTGATTCCTGGTATTCCGCAAAGCACTACCATCTGTCCGCCTTTTCATTGTGACCACGGTACAGGTATCATTTTAGGAGAAAATGTGTTTATGAATTATGACTGTATCATGCTGGACGGAGGCTATATCCGCATTGGGAAACATACCCTGATAGGTCCCCATTGTCAGTTCTATACTCCTCAGCATCCTATGGATTATGTGGAGCGCCGTGAAGAGAAGGAAACTGCCTATCCCATTACGATAGGTGAGGACTGCTGGTTGGGCGGGAATGTGGTGGTATGTCCGGGAGTAACCATTGGTAATCGCTGCATCATTGCAGCAGGCAGTGTCGTAACCAAAGATATTCCCGATGATTCTTTGGCAGCTGGTGTGCCGGCAGTGGTAAAAAGAAGTCTGAAGAAATAATCTGAATCTCACCAGATATAGTTTTCAGATGCTTCTGTGAATACTCCATTTTGTCTTGTTATATTCTCTGTTTCACAGTGCGGGATTTGTATTTCACACTGTGAAATATATATCCCACACTGTGGTTTTTGTATCCCACAGTGTGAAAC
>CAMFND010000058.1 GCA_945965395.1 uncultured Bacteroides sp. | reverse complement strand
TTGTATAGTAATTGATTGTGATTAGAATCTGCTTCCGGCGCCACCGCCTCCGAAGCTTCCTCCTCCAAAACTGCCGCCGCTGAAGCCGCCTCCACCTCTTCCGAAACCACCTCCAAAGAACGGGCCGCCTAAGAAGGGACCTCCATTGCCTCCCCGGTGATGGAATTCGTCGTCATCGACTTTTCGGTGAGTGTGACGTACGTGTCCGCAATTGCTGCACAGATAGGTGATTTCTTCGGTACGTACGCTGCCTACGCGTGAAATGGTACGAACCGAAACCTGTTGCAAGGTATGCTTATGGCAATTCGGACATTTGTTCCGTTGGTGTGCAGAATACCATAATAAAGCAGGTACAAGGATAAAGCAGCATCCCAAGATGATAAAAATCAGCAGTCCGTCTGATTCACCTTCGGGAGGAGTGGGAGCTCCGGAACTTTTATCCAGTACTTGTCGTACGGCCTGAATACCGGCTACCATACCGGAATCCCAGTCACCTTTACTTAAATAGGGATTCATGTAACGGGTTTGGATGCGTTTGCAGATGGCATCGGGAAGAATACCTTCCAGTCCATATCCGGTAGCAAACTGGATACATCTTTCTTCTGTGACCAGAAGAATGACCAGTCCGTTGTCTTTACCTTTCTGGCCTACTCCGTTTTTCTCTCCCAGTTGATAAGCAAAGTCGAAGCAGTCACCTCCTTCTATCTGCCGTACGGCTACGACCATGGTCTGGATGCCGGTTTTCTGTTCCAAAGCAAAGAGGGTAGTATCCATTACAGCTACAGCCGCTTCACTAAGAATTCCGTCAGGATTGCTGACATACCGTGTCCGGTCTTGCAGGTGTACCATGGGAACCTCTTCTACCTTGTATCCTTCAGCTCGCAAAATGCTGAAGAAAGTTGCCAATAAAAAGAGTATTCCGAATAAAGATATTCGTTTCATTGTGAAGAGGGTAGGTTAGAACTTCACTTCAGGTGCCTTTTCGCTGCCTTCTTCAGCTTCGAAATAAGGACGCTTTTCAAAACCGAACATGCTTGCGATGATATTTTTCGGGAAACGGCGGATACTGGTGTTGTATTCGCGAGCAGTTTCGTTGAATTTACGACGTTCTACGCTGATACGGTTCTCAGTTCCTTCCAACTGTGCCTGCAGTTCTTTAAAGTTTTCATTGGCTTTCAACTCAGGGTAGTTTTCCGTCACAGCCAACAGTCGGCTCAATGCACTGCCCACAGCTCCTTGTGCTTTCTGGTAGGCTTCAATTTTTTCAGGAGTCAAGTCCTCTATATCAATGGTCATTTGGGTAGCTTTTGCTCTGGCTGATACCACTGCATCAAATGTTTCTTTTTCGTGTGCAGCATATCCCTTAACGGTATTGACCAGATTAGGAATCAGGTCTGAGCGTCTCTGATATTGGTTTTCTACGTTGCTCCATGCAGTGCCTACGGTTTCTTCCTGAGTGACTAAAGAATTATACGAACTGACGCAGTAAATCACAAGAACAGCTACTACTGCGATAACAATAATCCATGTTTTTTTCATACGTGTTATTTATGTTTTATGATTAGTTTCAATGGCAAACATACATAAAAATCTCATTTTTTGCGTATCTTTGCCCAATAATTTTGATAAGTTGTAATATTATATATGAAGAATATCCGAAATTTTTGCATCATTGCACACATTGACCACGGTAAGTCTACACTGGCTGACCGCTTGCTGGAATATACGCAGACAATTAAGGTCACAGAGGGACAGATGTTGGACGATATGGACTTGGAACGTGAGCGTGGAATCACAATCAAGAGCCATGCCATTCAGATGGAGTATACTTATAAAGGTGAAAAATACATTCTGAACCTGATTGACACTCCAGGACACGTGGACTTTTCATACGAAGTGTCTCGTTCCATTGCAGCCTGTGAAGGAGCACTGTTGGTTGTCGACGCTTCTCAAGGTGTGCAGGCACAAACTATTTCGAACTTGTATATGGCGTTGGAACATGACCTGGAGATTATTCCGGTGATGAACAAATGTGATATGGCCAGTGCGATGCCGGAAGAGGTGGAGGATGAAATTATCGATTTGTTGGGCTGCAAGCGTGAAGATATTATTCGTGCATCGGGAAAGACCGGTATGGGGGTAGAGGATATTCTTCAGGCAGTGGTAGAACGTATCCCGGCTCCTGTAGGTGACGAGAATGCACCGCTGCAGGCTTTGATTTTCGATTCTGTCTTCAATTCATTCCGTGGTATCATTGCATATTTTAAGGTTGTTAACGGAGTGATTCGTACAGGCGATAAAGTGAAATTCTTCAATACAGGAAAAGAATACGATGCCGACGAAGTTGGTGTATTGAAAATGGATATGGTTCCTCGAAAAGAGTTGCGTACGGGAGATGTAGGATACATTATTTCTGGTATCAAGACTTCTAAGGAGGTGAAGGTAGGAGATACCATTACACATATCAGTCGTCCGTGTGATAAGGCAATTGATGGGTTTGAGGAAGTAAAACCGATGGTCTTTGCCGGGGTTTACCCGATTGAAGCGGAAGATTATGAGAATTTGCGTGCTTCTTTGGAAAAACTTCAGCTGAACGATGCGTCTCTGACCTTCCAGCCGGAATCTTCTTTGGCGTTGGGCTTCGGATTCCGTTGCGGGTTCTTGGGATTGCTTCACATGGAAATTGTGCAGGAACGACTGGATCGTGAGTTTGATATGAATGTGATTACCACTGTTCCTAACGTATCGTATATGATTTACGATAAGCAGGGAGGAGTGCAGGAAGTACATAATCCGGGAGGAATGCCCGATCCTACGCTGATTGATCATATTGAAGAACCTTATATTGATGCTTCCATTATTACGGCTACAGATTATATCGGTCCGATTATGACATTGTGTCTGGGTAAGCGTGGAGAACTGGTAAAACAGGATTATATCTCAGGCAATCGTGTGGAATTACATTACAAAATGCCTTTGGGTGAGATTGTGATCGATTTCTATGATAAGTTGAAGAGCATTTCCAAGGGATATGCTTCTTTTGACTATCATCAGTCGGGCTTCCGTCCTTCTAAGTTAGTGAAGCTGGATATTCTGTTGAACGGAGAATCGGTTGATGCCTTGTCTACGTTGACTCACTTCGACAATGCGTATGATTTAGGACGTCGGATGTGTGAGAAACTGAAGGAATTGATACCTCGTCAGCAGTTTGAAATTGCTATTCAGGCGGCTATCGGTGCAAAGATCATTGCGCGTGAAACCATCAAGGCAGTTCGTAAGGATGTGACGGCTAAATGTTATGGAGGTGACGTAAGCCGTAAGCGTAAGCTTTTGGAAAAGCAGAAAAAAGGGAAAAAACGTATGA
Source organism: uncultured Bacteroides sp. (assembly GCA_945965395.1). Classification (GTDB taxonomy): domain Bacteria; phylum Bacteroidota; class Bacteroidia; order Bacteroidales; family Bacteroidaceae; genus Phocaeicola. Next base: position 71,257 of record CAMFND010000058.1, on the reverse strand, counting down.
AGCAAATTGGTACGGTAGAAGTTCCTCAAAAGGCATTTTTAGCGGTTCTTAAGCTTGATTAAGTTTTTAAATCTGTGTAAAAGGCATCAAAAAGAGATTTTTTATCTTTTTGATGCCTTTTTTTGTTTAGCCTAATTTGTATATCTTATAAAATTAAAATGTAAAATTGTTGCATATTTTGATTCAAATATATATTTTTGTTATGTAGATAAAATATTACCAGATACTTTAAAAGTAAATACCTCTTTTAAATATATGGTGATTTTTTGATTAATTTATTTTGTTAACTTTTTCACCTGTCTTTTTAAAGTTGTTTGAGGTGGGTGATATTTAAAAAAATTAGAAAATGAAAGATTTCCATTTAAGCAACAAAGCGAGATTTGGTCATTTTTATGATGTGACCGATAAAGAAGAACAAATTCTTTTTCACAGATGTTCATTGATGGTGGAAGGGTATATTAGAACACGTGTCCATAATCAGGAAGATGTATGCAATTTACGTCAGGAAGTTTTGTTGAAGGTGGTAGAAGGTTTGAATAAGTCATACCATGAAAGAGGACGTTTTTTTCAGTGGGTAATGACGATAACTATTAATATGGTAAATGATTTTTATCGAAGAAAGAAAAATGCTCCCAATATGGTTACGCTTGATAATGAGGCCGTGTTGGCTTATTCTGGAGAATATTCATTACGAAAGGCGAGGATTTTGTGGAAGTTTGAGCATATGTACATAGAAATACACGAAGTGTTTCAGTTGCTTTCTTTGTTTGAGAGAGAATTGATTCAAGATCTTTTTTTTCAGGGTTTAAGCTTTAGGGAAGCAGGAGAAAAAAGAGGTATAAGTAAATCGACTTGTTTCAAACTTTATAAAAAAATCATAGCTAAAATTCGTAAATTGCTAAAAGATAGGGGGATTGATTTCACTTTTGAGGGTGATGATTTATAAGGCAAAAGGCATCCATGCAGAATTTGTATTTGGATGCCTTTTTCTTTTTTGTTTCTTTTAAAATACGACTTTTTTCCTACATTTGCACGGAAAAATAATAAGACGCTATCTTTATGTTAACACTGGATTGTATTTATCGAGCATCGTTTGTTCTGAAAAATGTGATAAGAAGAACAGATTTGATATATGCTCCTCAAATAAATAATGAGAGTCAAATATATTTGAAACCAGAAAATCTGCAATATACAGGTTCGTTTAAGTTGCGTGGTGCATACTATAAGATTTCTTGCTTGACAGAGGAGGAGAAGGCTCGTGGAGTAATTGCTTGTTCAGCGGGAAATCATGCACAGGGAGTTGCATTGGGTGCTACGAAGCATGGTATAAAATCGCTGATTTGTCTTCCAGAAGGAGCTCCTATCTCGAAGGTTGAAGCCACTAAACGCTATGGAGCTGAGGTCTGTCTGGTTCCAGGAATCTATGATGATGCTTATCAGAAAGCCTTGCAGTTAAAGGAGAAAAAAGGATATACATTTATTCATCCTTTTGATGATGAATATGTCATTGCAGGGCAGGGGACAATCGGACTGGAATTGTTGAATCAGCTTCCCGATGTAGAAGTCGTGATAGTGCCTATTGGAGGAGGTGGACTTATATCCGGTGTAGCTTATACCCTGAAATCCTTAAAACCTGATGTGAAAGTATATGGTGTGCAGGCACAGGGAGCTCCGAGCATGTTGCGGTCTATCGAACATGAACGTCGTGAATGTTTGTCCTCAGTGTCTACAATAGCAGACGGCATTGCTGTCAAGGAGCCTGGAGAGCATACTTTCGATTTATGCAGCAAATATGTGGATGGTATTGTAACAGTGACGGAAGATGAAATCTGTGCTGCTATATTAGCTTTGATGGAACAACAGAAACTCATTGCTGAAGGGGCGGGGGCGGTCGCTGTGGCAGCTGCTATGTTCAATAAAATTCCAATAGCAGGAAAGAAAACAATTTGTGTGGTATCTGGAGGAAATATTGATGTAACCATCTTGAGTCGTGTGATTGGCCGTGGATTGGACATGTCTGGCCGTTCGTATACTGTAACGCTTGATTTGCATGATAAACCCGGAGAGCTAATGGGGGTAGCTACTATTATAGCTCGTTTGGGAGGAAATATCATTTCAGTGCTTCACGAGCGTAACAATAATAATAGTAATGTAACAGCCTGTTTCTTGAGGCTGGTGATGGAAACTCGTAATGTGGAGCATATTTCGCTTATTCGAAGTGCATTGCTGGAGGCAGGATACACCATCGTAAATTGAGCGGGAAAGCTGTAATTTGTCAGATTTCTGAACTTCTCTTGACGAATTTAATTTTTTTAAGCAGATTTTCCTCGTTAACGTTACCAACAATACAATATTTATCGTACATTTGCCACACATTTGTAATGTGTAGTTTGCAAAAATGACTGATAAAATAAAACATCTAGGTATTGTGGAAAGCATTAACGGTTCTTACTTGAAGGTGAGGATTGTACAGACATCAGCTTGTTCTGCGTGCAGCATAAAAGGGCATTGTAGTGCAGCTGAATCGAAGGAGAAACTGATAGATGTATATAATAAGGCTGGTCTCACCTGTCAAGTCGGAAACCAGGTCATGATAAGCGGAGCAACATCTTTGGGAATGAAAGCTGTAATGTGGGCTTTTATTTTTCCTTTTACGGTGTTGCTCGTTTCTCTTTTTTTTGCTATGTATTTTACGGGAGGGGATGAGGCCGTTTCTTCCATTGTATCTTTGTGTATGCTTATACCTTATTATCTGATACTTTTCTTTTGCCGGGAGAAATTTAGACGTACTTTTGTGTTTGTTTTGGAATCAATTAATAATTAATAAACTAACTTTATATTATGAGTTTAATTTTGGTTGCAGTGATTTCACTGGGCGCCATTGGCTTGATTTCTGCTGTTATCTTGTACGTGGCTTCTAAGAAATTTGCTGTGTATGAGGACCCTCGAATTGCTCAGGTAGCAGAAGTGCTTCCTCAGGCTAATTGTGGTGGGTGTGGTTTCCCGGGATGTTCCGGTTTTGCAGCTGCTTGTGTGAAAGCTGGTTCTCTGGAGGGAAAAATGTGTCCGGTAGGTGGTCAGCCTACAATGGAGAAGGTCGCAAGTATTTTGGGACTGGAAGCAGCTGCTTCAGAACCTAAGGTTGCGGTAGTGAGATGTAACGGAACATGCGCCAACCGTCCGAAACTGACTCAGTACGACGGAGTACGTTCTTGTGTGGTTGCCAATTCTACTTTCGGAGGTGAAACTGGTTGTACCTTTGGCTGTTTGGGATGTGGTGACTGTATATCGGTTTGTCAGTTTGATGCCATCCACATGAATCCGGAAACAGGACTTCCTGAAGTAGACGAGTCAAAATGTACGGCTTGTGGTGCTTGTAGCAAAGCTTGTCCGCGTAACATCATTGAAATTCGTCCGAAGGGCAAGAACAACCGTAGAGTGTACGTACAGTGTGTCAACAAGGATAAAGGTGCGGTAGCTCGTAAGGCATGTGCAGCAGCTTGTATCGGTTGCGGCAAGTGTGTGAAGGTATGTCCGTTTGAAGCTATTACATTGGAAAACAACCTGGCCTATATCGACCCGGCTAAATGTAAGTCATGCCGTAAGTGTGAGATGGAATGTCCGCAGCAGGCTATTGTGGCAGTGAACTTCCCTCCTCGTAAACCCAAGGCAGATGCTCCGACAGCAGAAAAACAGACTGTAGGACAGGCTGCTATAGCTAGTGCAGCAAAGCCAGTAGCTGTAAAGAATGAAACGGTGAATATGGTTTCTGCTCCGGCTGCCGAAGCTCCAAAGAATACAGAGGCTTAATCTTATAATTGTATAATACTAAATAACATAAAAGTGAAGACGTTTAGAATTGGTGGAGTTCATCCAGCAGAAAATAAATTGTCAGCCGGGAAAGCTATTGAAACGCTTGCACTTCCTAAGCAGGCGGTGTTCCCGTTGTCTCAGCATATTGGTGCGCCTGCCACTGCCATTGTAAAGAAAGGCGATGTGGTAAAGGTGGGTACCAAGATTGCCGAAGCGGGAGGCTTTGTATCGGCAGCTATCTTCTCTTCCGTGTCTGGAAAGGTAAATAAGGTAGACAGCGTGATTGATGCAAGCGGCTATCGCAAGCCTGCAATTTTCATTGACGTAGAAGGTGATGAATGGGAAGAAACAATCGACCGTAGCAAGGATCTGGTAAAGGAATGTAACCTGACCCCGGAAGAAATTGTCGCAAAAATCAAGAATGCCGGTGTCGTAGGTATGGGTGGTGCTTGTTTCCCTACTCATGTAAAACTGACTCCTCCTCCCGGATGCAAGGCAGAATGTGTAATCATCAATGCCGTAGAATGTGAACCTTATCTGACTGCCGACCATCGTCTGATGCTGGAAAAAGCAGATGAAATCCTGGTAGGTGTACAGATTCTGATGAAGGGAGCAAAAGTAAACAAAGCCTATATCGGTATTGAAAACAATAAACCGGATGCCATCAAGCTAATGACAGAAAAGGCAGCTGCTTATCCGGGCATTGAAATTGTACCTTTGAAGGTGAAATACCCTCAGGGAGGTGAAAAACAGTTGATTGATGCCGTTATCGGTCGTCAGGTACCTGCTCCTCCTGCTATTCCTATTAATGTAGGTGCAGTGGTACAGAACGTGGGTACTGCGTATGCGGTATACGAAGCTGTACAGAAGAATAAACCTTTGTTTGAACGCGTAGTGACGGTAACAGGTAAGTCGTTGAAGAACCCTTCGAACTTCCTGACCCGTATGGGAACTCCGATGAGCCAGCTGATTGAAGCAGCTGGAGGTCTACCGGAAGATACTGGAAAAGTAATCGGTGGTGGTCCGATGATGGGGAAGGCTTTGGTAAATACCGAAGTTCCTATCTGTAAAGGTAGCTCAGGTGTACTGATTATGAACGATAAGGAAGCGCGCCGTGCAGAACCTCAGCCATGTATCCGTTGTGCGAAATGTGTAAGCGTTTGTCCGATGGGACTGGAACCTTACTTGCTGGCTACTTGTTCGGCTCATGGTGACTGGGAACGCGTGGAACACGAAATGATTATGTCGTGCATCGAATGCGGTTCATGCCAGTTTACATGTCCTTCTCATCGTCCGATGTTGGATTACATCCGTTTAGGTAAAGGTAAGGTGGGCGGTATCATCCGTGCACGTAATGCAAAAAAATAATTTGAGAATCTTATGGCAAACAAATTAATAGTATCCTTATCGCCGCATGTACATGGTGGCGACAGTGTACAGAAAAACATGTACGGCGTATTGATTGCGCTGATACCGGCCTTGCTTGTATCTTTCTACATGTTTGGTCTGGGAGCAGTGGTGGTGACACTGACTTCTGTCATTGCATGCTTGTTCTTCGAATGGGCTATCACCAAATTCATATTGAAGCGCGAACGTACTACTATCATGGACGGTTCGGCTGCCCTGACCGGTGTGTTGCTGGCATTTAACTTGCCTTCTAACCTGCCGTTGTGGATTATTATTATCGGTGCGCTGGTGGCTATCGGTATCGGAAAGATGACTTTCGGCGGATTGGGATGTAACCCGTTCAACCCAGCTTTGGTAGGACGTATCTTCCTGTTAATTTCTTTCCCTGTACAGATGACTTCGTGGCCGGTAGTCGGTCAGTTGACCAGCTATACGGATGCGGAAACTACTGCTACTCCGTTGGCCTTGATGAAGATGGCGGTACATGGCGATGCAAGTGCGTTGAGCCGGTTGCCCGGCACCATGTCTTTGTTCCTGGGTAACAATCCGGGATGTATCGGTGAGGTAAGCGCTTTAGCTTTGTTACTGGGACTCGTCTATATGTTGTGGAAAAAGATTATCTCCTGGCATATTCCGGTTTCCATTCTGGCAACCGTATTCGTATTCTCAGGTCTGATGCACTTGGCTAATCCTACAGTATATGCTTCTCCTTTGGCCCATCTGTTTACCGGAGGTTTGATGTTGGGGGCGATTTTTATGGCTACAGATTATGTGACTTCACCTATGACTCACAAAGGAATGTTGATTTATGGTGTGGCTATCGGCTTTCTGACAGTGGTAATCCGTACTTTCGGTGCCTATCCGGAAGGTATGTCGTTCGCTATTTTCATCATGAACGCATTCACTCCGTTGATTAATACATATTGTAAACCAAAACGTTTCGGGGAGGTAGTGAAGAAATGAAAAAACTAGAATCATCTTTAAAGAATATGGCTCTGGCACTGACCGGATTTTCCGTACTGGCCGGAGGTTTGCTGGGCTGGGTGAACGATGTGACTGCAGAACCTATTGCTCAGGCGAATGCCAAGACTTTGAGTGATGCCATTGCAGTGGTAGTTCCCGGTTTTGATAACAATCCGGCTGAAGCTCCTGAAACCGTAGAAGTAAATGGTGCCACTTATAAGATTTACAAGGCTACTAAGAACGGACAGCCTATCGGAGCTGCAGTAGAATCGGCTGCTAACGGTTTTGGTGGAGCGCTGACTGTATTGGTCGGTTTTGACAATGAAGGTAAGATCATTGATTATTCTCTTTTGAGTCATGCGGAAACTCCGGGCCTTGGATCAAAGGCTGCCGATTGGTTCAAGAAGGGAGCCAAAGGTGATATTACCGGGAAGAATCCGGGCGAAGCTCCTTTGACTGTCAGCAAGGATGGCGGAGACATTGATGCCATTACAGCTTCTACCATTACATCACGTGCTTTCTTGCTGGCTGTAAACAATGCGTATGCAGCGTATAAGAATCAGTATGTAGATGGAGACAGCGGAGCTACTCAGCAGGAAAAGCCGGCTGAAGAAGCTGCAAGCGATACAACGAATGTGGAACCCGTTAAATAAGGAGGACAGGCTATGAATAATTTTAAAGTGTTAATGAATGGGATTGTAAAAGAAAATCCTACGTTTGTACTTCTTTTGGGTATGTGTCCTACTTTAGGTACTACATCTTCTGCCATCAATGGTATGGGAATGGGACTGGCTACATTGTTCGTTTTGGTATGTTCCAATGTGGTAATTTCTTTGATTAAGCGATTAGTACCTGATATGGTACGTATTCCTATATTTATTGTAGTTATTGCTTCGTTCGTAACCTTGCTTCAGATGGTGATGCAGGCATATGTACCAGCGTTGTATGCTACATTAGGATTATTTATTCCGTTGATTGTGGTAAACTGTATTTTGCTGGGACGTGCTGAAGCATTTGCTGCTAAAAATAATGCCGTGTCGTCTTTCTTTGACGGACTGGGTATGGGACTTGGATTTACCATTGCCTTGACTTTGCTGGGTGGTGTACGTGAATTCCTGGGAACTGGCAAATTGTTTAACATTGCCATCATGCCGGAAGATTATGGAATGCTGATTTTCGTATTGGCTCCAGGTGCTTTCATCGTATTGGGATACCTTATTGCGATTGTAAACCGCTTGAAAAAAGCATAACCCTTAAAAATAGAAAGATATGGAATATATATTGATATTTATCACCGCAATCTTTGTGAACAACGTAGTGTTGTCACAATTCTTGGGGATCTGTCCGTTCTTGGGAGTTTCCAAGAAAGTGGAAACAGCCATGGGTATGGGAGCAGCGGTAGCCTTCGTGTTGACGCTGGCCACCATCGTGACCTATGTTATTCAGAAGTTTGTGTTGGACGCTTTCGGACTGGGATATTTGCAGACCATTGCTTTTATCCTTGTCATTGCCGCGTTGGTTCAGATGGTAGAAATTATCTTGAAAAAAGTTTCTCCTTCTTTGTATCAGGCACTGGGAGTGTTTTTGCCTTTGATTACAACTAACTGCTGTATTCTGGGTGTTACTATTCTAGTAATCCAGAAAAACTATGATTTGCTGACCGGAGTAGTATATGCCTTCTCTACCGCATTAGGGTTTGCTTTGGCTCTGATTGTGTTTGCCGGTATTCGCGAGCAGTTGAGTCTGGTAAACATTCCGAAAGGCATGAGAGGAATGAGTATAGCATTGGTTACAGCCGGTTTGCTGGCTATGGCATTTATGGGCTTCTCAGGCGTAGATAAAGGTCTGGCAGTGCTGTTTGGTTTAAATTAATTCTGTCTTTTTGACAGTAACATATGGAAAAAGTGTTATTTGGAATATTCCGGGTAACACTTTTTTAATTTTTTAATGGGAGGAGCATGGACATTTCAATCCTTTTTTCTACTTTTGTAAAGATATTGTAAATGACTTTAATAAAGGAGTTAAATATAAGATAAACCTTAGTGTTATGAAAAAAAGAATTCTCGTGACAGGTGGAACCGGATACATTGGTTCTCATACTGTGGTTGAATTGCAGAATAGCGGTTACGAAGTGGTAATTGTAGACAATCTTTCCAATTCGCGCGCTGATGTAGTGGACAGCATCGAACAGATTTCAGGTGTACGTCCGGCTTTTGAAAAAGTAGATTGTCTTGATTACGAAGGTCTGAATAACGTATTTACTAAATATCCTGGTATTCAGGGAATCATTCATTTTGCAGCAAGTAAAGCTGTAGGAGAGTCTGTTCAGAAACCGTTGCTGTATTATCGTAACAACTTGGTTTCTTTGATTAACTTACTGGAACTGATGCCGAAACATGGAGTAAAAGGTATTATCTTCTCTTCTTCTTGTACAGTATACGGCCAGCCGGATGTATTGCCTGTTACAGAAGAAGCTCCTATCAAGAAGGCGGAATCTCCTTATGGTAATACGAAACAGATAAATGAAGAAATTATTCGTGATACCATTGCTTCTGGTTCTCCTATCCATGCAGTGATGTTGCGTTATTTTAATCCGATTGGTGCACATCCTACAGCTTTGATTGGTGAACTTCCGAACGGTGTTCCGCAGAACTTGATTCCATTCCTTACTCAGACTGCAATGGGTATCCGTGAAAAATTGAGCGTATTTGGTGACGATTATGATACTCCTGATGGTTCTTGTATCCGTGACTATATTTACGTAGTAGATTTGGCAAAGGCACACGTAATTGCCATGAACCGTATTTTGGAAGACAAGCAGAAAGATAAGGTAGAAGTATTCAATGTGGGTACTGGTCGTGGCCTTTCTGTATTGGAGCTGATTCATAAGTTTGAAGAATCTACCGGCGTGAAGTTGAACTACCAGATTGCTCCTCGTCGTGCAGGTGATATTGTGAAAGTTTGGGCTGATCCTTCTTATGCAAACTCTGAATTAGGATGGAAAGCTGAAACATCTATCGAAGATACCTTGCGTTCTGCATGGAAATGGCAAGTTCACCTCCGTGAAAAAGGTATCATGTAAATTGAATTCTTAATAAAATAAAAAATACTGAACTAAAGATATTTTATGAACGTTACATGTAATATACAGCTCTTGCGGTTCTTGTGTATGTGATATAGATAATGAACGGCAGCAGATTTTCATCTGAAATGAAAGCAGAGAGTTGTATTTTTGCATAGTAGTTTTGTCGTGTTTTATTTTGTGTTTGTGTTGTGGCTGTTCTCCGACGAGAGTCGGGGAACAGTTTTTTTTATGTTTACGGATTTTATTATATCTTTGCAGCCGATTTTCGAATCAAGGGAATGGGACTTCCCTGTGATAAACCGCTAATGAAGTAGCTGATAGTTCCTACCAGAGCAGGTCTCTTTTTAGGACCGGCAGGGAGGGCTATATCTGTATCCATGCTGTGTGAAAGAGTTCGGGCTTTGGTTTTTGCGAAAACTTGAGATAATGGATACAAGAAAACTTAGAAAAATATGAAGACTTTAAGAAATCAGAATTACTGGTGGAAGTTTGAACAGCTTCCGTTACTCCTTTATTTATGTAAGTGGCTTTTTCTCTCAATTTTGTCGGGGGCTTGTATAGGTTCGGCTTCTGCCTTGCTGTTGGTATCTTTGGAATGGGCTACACAGTATCGCGAACACCATCTTTGGATAATTGCTCTTTTGCCAGTGGCCGGTTTGCTTATCGGCCTGATGTATCATTATTGGGCAGGAACAGCTTCTCGGGGAAACAATTACCTAATTGAGGAAATCCGTTCACCACATGACATTATTCCTTTCCGTATGGCTCCGTTAGTATATATCGGAACTGTATTAACTCATTTGTTCGGTGGTTCTGCTGGACGAGAAGGAACCGGTGTACAGATGGGAGGAGCTATAGCCGACCAATTTTCCCGTCTGTTTCGTATGCGTCGTAGAGACCATCGTCTGATGGTAGCAATTGGTATCAGTGCAGGTTTTGCTTCTGTGTTTGGTACCCCACTGGCGGGAGCCGTTTTTGGTTTGGAAGTCATTGTGGTGGGACGTATGCGCTATGAAGCTATCCTGCCGAGCTTTCTTTCGGCTGCCGTGGCCAGCATGGTTTGTCATGCGTGGGGAGTGGAGCATACACATTATGTAGTTTCTGAAGTTCCTTTCCCGGATGCGTCCAATTTGTTGTGGACCATTGGCGCAGGTATTCTTTTCGGATTGGCAGCCATGCTGTTTTCACGTTCCATCGGTTTTTGGTCAGGAATGGCCAAACGCATCAGCTATCCGCCTTTCCGTCCGTTGATAGGAGGACTGGTGATTGCTGCAGTTGTCTGGATGATGGGAACTACGAAATACATCGGTTTGGGTGTACCTACCATTGTGGCTTCGTTCTCGGAGCAGCAAATGTGGTATGATTTCCTGCTGAAGATTCTGTTTACGACCTTCACTATTGGGGTTGGATTCAAAGGAGGTGAAGTTACTCCTTTGTTCTTTGTGGGAGCCACCTTAGGCAGTGCGTTGTCGGCTGTGGTACCCCTTCCGATGGGACTATTGGCTGGAATTGGTTTTGTAGCTGTGTTTGCCGGAGCAACAAATACCCCCATTGCCTGTACGCTGATGGGAATTGAACTTTTTGGGGCAGAGCCAGGTCTTTATTTAGGCATAGCTTGTGTGGTAGCTTACCTTTTCTCCGGTCATACCGGCATTTATACAGCTCAGTTGATTGGCAGCCCGAAGCATTTGGCTTATTCTCGCAGGAAGGGAAAAACACTTGCGGAATAGTGTTTATAATCAGCTGTTTATAATTGTTCAAAAAACGCAAGGACGTTTGATGTAAAACGTACTTGCGTTTTGTCTTAAATGCACTTGCGTTTTAGTTGAAACGCACTTGTGTTTAAGATCGAACGTACTTGCGTTTTGAGTTAAGCGCCTTTGTGTTTGAAAAAGTAGCACAAAGACGCCTTTTTTGTATATATAGGGGCTGAGAAAAAGGAGGATTATTGGAGGATTTTCCTCTTTTTTTTATGTTGTATAGCCTAAATGTATCATGAGATAAAGAAAATGTTACACACGATGTAATGATGTAACATAATCTATAGGTGTTGGTAATACGGTATAATTCTTTTTCTTTATTAAGAACTACATTTGCGAAGAGTTAAATGATTTGTAAATGTGTAATCTTAAATGAAAAATGCGTATGGACACAAGAATGAAAAACAGAGGGAATATTAAGTGATACATCGTTCAATGTGAGATATGACATTAATAGATGTCTTTCTCTATAATGCAGATTGATAATTAACCAAAACTTTTTGTTAGCTCGTAAGATTTTTGCGTAGGCAAAAATTACTATAGATGAAATTATGAGATGAGAATTTATTAACTATTAAACATACAAATATGATGAAAAACTTATTTAGATTACGCCTGATGTGGCTATTCATGTTGTTTTGTATGATTCCTTTATGGGCTTTGTCACAGAATATTACCGTAAAAGGTATTGTGAAAGATGGAGCCGGGGAATCTGTTATAGGTGCAAGTGTACTTCAAAAGGGTACAACCAATGGTACAATTACAGACTTTGAAGGAGGCTTTACTTTAAATTTGCCTTCCAATTCTGTTATAGTAGTTTCTTTTGTAGGATATAAAACGCAGGAAATTTCAGTTGCGGGAAAAACCGATTTGACCGTTACATTGACAGAAGATACGCAGTTGCTTGATAATGTGGTGGTAGTGGGTTATGGTACACAGAAAAAAGAAGATTTGACTTCTGCCATTGCTACCCTGAGTCCGAAGGAAGTTTTAAAATCTCCGGGAGGTATTACCGATGCATTGCAAGGAAGTACTGCCGGTGTGAATGTGTCAGGTGGAAAGATTCGTATTCGTGGTACTTCTTCCATTACAGGTAGTACAGATCCGTTGTGGGTGGTAGATGGTATCATTGATGCTTCAGGAAACATTCCCAATGACAACGAAATAGAATCCATCCAGGTTTTAAAGGATGCAGCTTCGTGTGCCATTTATGGTGTGCGTGGTGCCAACGGTGTGATTGTGGTAACTACAAAGAAAGGAGCAGAGGGAAAACCGAAAGTCAGCTTTAATGCGTATGCTGGTTTTGGTTCAAACACCAGCAAGGTAGAAATGCTTAATCCGTATGATTATGCAGTTTACGTAAATGAACTTTATTATAATTCTTCTGATGCTACTGCAATTGCGAATGGAACATGGAATAAAACCGTTCCAACAGGAGTAGCTACTCCGAGCAATCCGCTTGGAAGCACAGACTGGTGGGATGAATATTTCTGCAATACCAATTATCAGAAATATGACCTGTCAGTGAGTGGAGGTAGCAAATATGCCAGTTATCGTATCGGAGCTACACATGCCGACAATGACGACCAGATGCACATAGAAGATGTGAAAGCGGACAATATTTATGCCAACGTACAGGGTACTGTAGGTCGTTTTACCTATGGTGGACGTATCTTTGCCAATTATAGCAGAACCAATGGATTTACAGGTGCATCCTTGATGAACGCCCTGCAAACACCTTCTAATCTTCCGGTATACAACGAGGATGGTAGTCTTTTCCTGACAGGTAACAATGGTCGTGACGGAAATGACCTGGTGAATCAGATATGGTTCTTGAGAAATGAAAAAATTCGTAATCATTCAATCAGCGCCTTAGGTAGTATATTTGGCGAAATAAAGATTTTCGACTGGTTGAAATACCGTTTGACTTATACTTATTCATTTGCAAGAAATAATGATGCAACTTTGATTCCGGAATATGATCTTGGAACAGCTAACGGAAAGCAGGCTTATAATTCTCAGAGCACGACAAAAGGAGGTAGCGGACATGAAATTATTGAAAACTTACTGACTTTTGATAAGACCTTTAATGACGTACATACTTTGTCAGGAGTTGTTGGTATGGTTTCTGAAAAGTTTGATGGGTGGTCTACAGGTATTACCGGACGTAGTAATGAATATGCAGATTTTGGTCCAGAAAGTCGTTATCCGGATAGCCAGAATGTAACCGGTTCACAATATAACGAAGCTTATTTTTCTTATTTGGCCAGAGTGATGTATTCATACAATAGCAAGTATATGATTACAGCCAACTTCCGTGCTGATGAGTCTTCTAAGTTTAAAAAAGGTAATCGTTGGGGATATTTCCCTTCATTCTCAGTGGGTTGGAGAATAAGTGAGGAACCTTGGATGAAAGATGCCACTTCCAGTTGGCTGAATAACTTGAAACTCCGTGCTACATTGGGTTGGATTGGTAGTGCCAATGCGGTAGGACGATATGATTATCAGTCTGTGGTTGAAACAGACAACAGATATTATACATTTGGTCCTGGCCAGATTAATCCGGAAGGAAGCTCTTCCAATGCATCTGCTCCGTTGATTGAGAACTTTGCAAATCCGGATTTGTCGTGGGAAACCACCCGGGATGCGGGCGTAGGTTTCGACCTGGATATGTTCAACAACAAATTCAGCCTGGTATTCGATTACTATAACCGCAAAACTACAGATATGTTGCTGGCAGTTCAGCTTCCGAAGTCAACGGGTAATATCAATACCATGTATTCTAATGTAGGTAGCATGAAAAACTGGGGTATAGAAATTTCTGCTACTTACCGTGAGCAGATTGGAGATGTGAAGTTGACCGTTTCTCCTAACTTTTCTCTCTACCGCAATGAGATTACAAGCTTGGGTAGTAATGCCTCATTGGCGGGAGGTGCTGTGGCAGGCGGAAGTAATGTGACGATGACCATGGTAGGACAGCCGGTAGCTCAGTTCTGGGGATATAAGACAGATGGTTTGTTCCGTTCCGATGCGGAAGCTGCTAACTATGTGAACAGCAAGGGAGAACGTCTCCAGCCTTCTGCTTCAGCCGGAGATTTGAAATACGTAGATATGAATGGTGACGGACAAATTACCGACGATGACAAGACTATTATCGGTTCCTCTTTACCTAACTGTTCTTTTGGACTGAATATTACAGCAGAATATAAAGGGGTTGATTTCTCTATGTTGTGGCAGGGAGATTTTGGAAACCAGATTTATAATAACTGGAAAACGGAACTGATGGGAGGATATGCAGCTAAAAACCAGATGACTGATGTGAATAATCGTTTCCGGGCTGAGGATGTGACATTTACTACTGCAGGCGGTGAAAAAATCACATTGCCGGCCAATGTAAATACAGACATACCGCGTGCGGTACTGAATGACCCGAATGGAAATCACACCAAAGCTTCAGATTATTTCATTGAGAATGGATCTTATTTCCGCTGTAACCGTATCACATTAGGCTATACCTTCGACAAATCGCTGATTTCTAAAGCTCATATAGAGTCTTTACGTTTGTACCTGGGTGTAAAGAATCCGTTCACTATTACAGGATATTCAATGTTCGATCCGCAAGTGCCTAACAATGGTTCTACTTTAAACCGCGGAGTAGACGGAGCATATTATTATTCTACAAGTGATACCTATTGGGTAAACCGAGAGTTCTTTGCCGGTTTGCAGTTGACATTTTAAGTAATAATGAAATATTGGAATGATATGAAACACATTAAAACATATATGGGGGTTTGTTTTGGTTCCTTATTGATGACCCTGAGTTCATGTGAGCCAAATATGGATTATAACAATCCTTTGGCAGAAAATGAAGCTACATATTATAATACGAAAGAACATTTGATTTATGCTGTAAATGGTGCGTATAACATTCTTCAAAGAGCAGGTGGATGGGCTCGCTGGATGCCGTTTATGCTGAATGCGCGTAGTGATGAATATGTGTTTACAAGTGGAGCTGCTGCTGGCGAACCAGAAACGGCAAGATTGTCTCAATATAACGTAAATGCGGATTTGGGTAGTGTATCAACCTGTTATCAAGATTTGTATGTATTGCAATATGCAGCTAATCTTGCACTTGAAAAATTAGAAGCAAATCAGGATGGGGCGTTCGATTTGAATAATGCAGACGATAAAAAATTATATGACAGACTGAAAGGTGAAGCTATATTCTTGAGGGGGTTGAGCCGGTTTTATCTGGTTTATTTTTGGGGAGATGAAATTCCTGACCGTGATTATGTGACTACCGGTGAAGGTGATTACATGTTGCCTCCCTCTGAACCTGGAGTAATCTATCAGCGTATGGTAAAGGATTTTCAGGATGCGGCAAACTTGCTTTCCGACTGGTCATACGAAGGAACTGAAAATGAAGGTCGCGCTACTAAAGGTTCTGCACTTGCCTTTTTGGCAAAAACGTATATGGCTCGTCCGATTTTGGATGGGACTGCAAAGGCGGGAGATGCCGAATGGGCTTTAGCAAAGGATGTATTGTGGCAAATTATCGATTCTCATCAATATTCTTTAATGGATAATTACCGTGATAATGCGACTGAAGATAATGAAAATAATGCAGAATCTTTGTTTGAAGTGCAGTTCAGTCAGAGTGTAGAAACAGACGGATTTAACCCGGCTGCTAATGGTGACTTGAATGACTGGGTAGTGACCGGACAAAATACGATTCGTGAATTGGAAATGAGTGCACCAAACTCTACAGAATCCGCCAGATGGTGGAATGGACAGCCTTCTTTGGCGTTGTACAATGAGTTTGAACGTGATGCGTCAGGAAAGATAATCGACCCTCGTGCTTATTTAGGTATGTATATACCTGATGGCTGTAATTTCTTGGGTAAATCTGGTAACTGGATTCCTTATGAAGTGCTGTTCTCTGGAGATACATTTGATGAATGGAGAGGAAAATGGTTCGGATGTCGTAAGTATAGTCTTGACCAAGTGAGAAGTAAAGAACAGAGTGGTATTAATGATCGTCTTATCCGTTATTCTGATATTTTGTTGATGTATGCAGAATGCTGTCTGGAAGCTGATAATGATGAATCAACGGCTAAAAGATACATTCAAATGGTGCGTGATCGTGCAAACAAGAATACGGAAGCTTTCAATACAACTGAAGCCGATTTAGGTAATGATTATTTGAAAGGCAATACATTGCCCACTGTGGATGAGTTACTTCAGCAGAAACCTGTGGTTGGTCGGGTTGTAGGTAGTAATGGAGATGTTATTTGCGAAGGAATGGAATTAAATTCTGTACGCCGTATCCTGAAGCATGAATATTCTGTAGAGTTATATTGGGAAGGCTGGCGGTTCTTTAACCTAATGAGATGGTACAATAATCCGAATGATCCGGACCAGAGTATTGTGCTCGATAACTTGAAAAATAAAAATGCGCTTCAGGTGGAACAGACCAACTTGACCGGTACTCAAGTGTTTGATTACTCACGTCACTTGCGTGTACCGATACCTTCTACGGAACTTTCTACCAATACGAATATGCATGGAAATTCCGCTAATTAATCGTGACATGTTTGGAGAAAGGAGCTGCTCTGTATCGGGGTAGCTTCTTTTTCTTATTTTTTACTTATAACCTAATACTATATTTATGAGGCATCTATATTGGGGTATAATGACATTGTTTTTGGTTATTCTAAAGACCTATTCACAAAATCCTATTATTAGTCATTCTTTTACGGCTGACCCTACAGCCCGTGTGTTTGATGGGAAAATTTATTTGTATCCGTCACATGACATAAAAAGTCCGGTTGAGCGTCTTAAAGACTGGTTTTGTATGGAGGATTATCATGTATATTCCTCTCAAAATCTGGTAGACTGGACAGATCATGGGGTAATTCTTTCACAAAACAGTGTCCCATGGATGGATTCAGAGTCCTATTCCATGTGGGCTCCTGACTGTGTGTACAAGAATGGAAAATATTATTTTTATTTTCCTGCAAAACCTAAAAATATGAAAGGCTTTTCCGTGGGAGTTGCAGTGTCGGATACTCCTTACGGACCATTCATGCCAGACTGGAAGCCCATAGAAGGTATACAGGGGATTGATCCGTGTGTGTTGATTGATAAACAGGGAAGTGCATATATTTATTGGGCTGGGAATGGCCTGCGTATGGCAAGGTTGAAAGATAATATGAAGGAGTTGGCTTCTGCTCCAGTTCTGATAGAAGGGCTTCCTGAGGGATTTAAGGAAGGCCCGTTTGTATTTGAAAGAAACGGAAAGTATTATCTTACTTTTCCCTGGGTGAAGGATAAGACGGAGACATTGGCATACGCAATGGGAAATTCACCTTCAGGTCCATTTGAATTTAAAGGCATTATTATGGATGAGTCTCCCACTGGATGTTGGACAAATCATCATTCTATTGTGGAATATAATAGACAGTGGTATCTTTTTTATCACCATAATGACTTTTCTCCTGAAGCTGATAAGCGCCGTTCTGTTCGTATTGATTCCTTAACTTTTAATTCTGATGGAACGATTGTGAAAGTAAAGCCTACTTTACGGGGAGTCGGGATTACGAATGCCCGTATGAAAATCCAGATAGACCGCTATAGTGCCATCAGTAAAAAAGGAGCCTCTGTTTCCTTTGTCAATGATAAAAATAAGTTCGAAGGTTGGAAGTGCCGATTGGAAAAAATAAAATCATGGGTTCAGTACAACCGTGTGGATTTTGGTTCTCAGCCTGTGCAAGAAGTGAAAATGCGTGTGAAATCGGATAAAGGTGGGGTGGTGAAAATTGTAGCGGATGATGAAGATATAGCTACCGTGAAGATTCCTGCAGGCAAAGACTGGCGTGTGGTAAAGGCACGTGTAGAAAAGGCTCCGGTGGGAGTAAGCGATATACGGGTCTCTCTGCAGAAGGGGGCTTCCGTGGAAATTGACTGGATAGGTTTTGATGCTGTTCCATGGTCAGCGGGTGCTTTCGAAACGCGTAAGTATAGAAACTTTTTTGCCGAAATGGGTTATTCTCAGGCCGAAATAGATGCGAAACTGGAAGAAGTGTTTAATGATGTATTCTATGGGGTCAATAAAGTCTATTTTGAGGTCGGTGATTCCATGGCTTATATTAGTGACTTGAAGAATCATGATGTACGTACAGAAGGTATGTCTTATGGAATGATGATTGCCGTGCAGTTTGACCGGAAGGATATATTTGACCGCTTGTGGCGATGGTGTAAGAAGTATATGCAGCACCAGAAAGGCATGTTTGAAGGTTATTTTGCCTGGAGTTGTCAGACGGACGGAACTCGTAATTCCGAAGGACCTGCTTCTGATGGTGAACTATATTATGTGACTTCACTTATTTTTGCGTCGAACAGATGGGGAAATGAATCTGGCATAAATTATTTAGCTGAAGCGCAAAATATTTTAGATTGTTCGATGAAAAAGGTTGGAAAAGATGCGGTAACCCCATTTATAAATATAGAACATCAGCTGATTACATTTACTCCGACCCGCTTCGGTGCGAAATATACTGATCCTTCTTATCATTTGCCTGCTTTTTATGAAGTGTGGGCCAGATGGGCTTATGATGGAAGGAGCCGTTTTTGGAGGGAGTGTGCCGAGAGAAGTCGTGAGTACCTGCATAAGAGTATTCATCCGGTGACTGGCTTAAATCCTGATTATAATAACTATGACGGTTCTTTGTTGCATTCAGATGGGATTATAGGAGATGCCTTCCGTTTTGATTCATGGCGGGTGCCTATGAATATTGCTTTGGATTATTCTTGGGCATGTGCAGACAGAGAATGGCAGCAGGAGTATGGAAATAAAATACAGAATTTTCTGTATGGCCAGGGACTTTATGATTTTAAAGACCAGTATAATGTAGATGGAAGTCCGGTGAAGGAAGTCTTGCAGGCGGGTGAATATAAACAATTGCGTCATTCATTGGGGCTTGTGGCCACAGCTGCGGCGGTGTCGTTGGTTTGTACGGATGTGAAATGTGAAGAGTTTGTCAAACAGCTGTGGGAAGCAAAACACGAACCTTATGAAGACGGCTATCTGGATAAATATTATGATGGGTTACTTCGTTTGTTTGCGTTTATGCACTTAAGTGGTCGTTATCAGATTATTTTTCCTCAATGATCAGTAGTTGAGAGAGTTTTAAATAAAAAGTCTGTCATTTTTCCAAGAGGATGTAATGACAGACTTTTTATTTAGATATAAGTGAGAAGCAACTTATAAAGCTTCCGCATCGTTGGAAGTGGTAGCATACAAACCAATCATTGAACCGGTAAATCCACCGGCTACGTTGGTAGAAAGAATATCTCCGGAAACGGTTCCTCCTACGTTCTGGTAGTTACTATCTTTCACAGAGTAGCTGAATGTGTATTTATCTCCTTCGGCTGTTACGCGCAGACTGATCGGAGTGTTTCCTTCAATTTTTTCGCTGGCAATGGTTGAAGATTCTCCCTTTTCAGTACGTTGCAGTACGATATAGCTATCTTCTGCTTTTTTCGTTACTCCAAATACATAGTTGAATTTTTCGCTTTGATAACAAGTGATTCCAGCGAGGTCTTTTTCTGTGCGAGGAATGTATTTCAGGGTAGTTGTAGCCGTGAAATTGAGGTGCTGCTGGCGATAGAACAATGTGGAAGTAGGAAGAGCTGCCTTGATATTGGTTTCGTAAGGTGTAATTGTTAGCCCTTCAGCAGTAGTGGAAATGAATCCTTCTCTGGCTCCTCTGACTCCTACCCAGCGGTAATCAAGTGAACTTCCGGTGAAAGTTTCTGTAAATGTAAAGTTTCCGTTAGGGAAATATCCGTTCTTTCCAGTTTCATTCTTCACACCTTGTGGCATAACCAGTTTAGGCTGGATAGGCTCCAGACCGCCTTTGAATACAGGGAAAGTGCCACTCCAGTCTACGGGTAATATAAAGGTTTCCCGTCCGGTATTTACTCTGTTTTCCTCATTCGGGCGGATGGCAAGGAATACGCCATAGTATTGTCCATCAGGACCTTCTACCAAATCGGCATGCCCAGCCCAGTCTACTTTAAACGGACGTTCAGCCGGCAGATGTCTCTGTGAAAGGATCGGATTTTCAGGCGCAGGCTTGAAAGGGCCTTGTGGATTGTCACTGATAAAGATTACTTCACTGTGCCAGCCTCCGGTACCTCCTTCTGCACACATCAGGTAGTATTTTCCATCTTTTTTATAAAGATGTGGCGCCTCTATCCAGATAGGTTTTTTAGACAAATCTACTCCTCCGTTCACTACAGCTTTGTCTGTACCCGGAATAATCTGGTCTTTTTCCAGGTCGTATTCCCAAACTTTAATTACTCTGTGTCCTTCGTATAATGGTTTTTCGGGTGCATCATTGTGAGTGACGTATGCCTTGCCGTTGTCATCAAAGAAGATGTCGGGGTCAATGCCTTCAAAATTCAATTTGATAGGATCGCTCCAGCCTTTCATCGGGTCTTTGGTTTTCACAATCATGTTTCCCATTCCTCCTGAGAACTGAGTTGTAATCATGTAGAAGGTGCCATTGTAGGAATTATATCGGATAGTCGGAGCGTAAATACCAGCACTGATTCCAGAATCTTCTACTTTTAACTGTGAAGGGCGGTCGAGCACATGTCCTATCTGTTTCCAGTTTACTAAATCCGTAGAATGGAAAATGGGTACTCCGGGGTTGATGGCAAAAGAGGAGCATACCAGGTAATAGTCGGTTCCTTTCTTGCAGATGCTGGGGTCCGGGTAACATCCCTGTAGTATAGGATTATAAAATTCTCCTTCTGTCAGCGGGTTCTTTTCATATACTGCATCTTTCCCCGTGTAGGTGAATTGTGTGAATACTGGAGTTCCAGGTTCGGGCATTGTGACCTTGTTTCCGCATGAGGCGGCAAGGAGACTTAGCGTGCCTAAAGTGAATAATTTGAATTGATTTCGCATGATATTAAAATTTGTAGTAAATAATTGAATGATTGTGTCAGTTAAATGAAGTTTTATGTAATCTTTTTATGGACAAATTTACTTGTTTTGTACGGGGAGTGCGTGACGGCATGTTGCATATCTTTTATTGTGCGTTACAAAGTGGAGTTTTCCTTAAGATAAAAGGTCGTTTGATATAATGTTCTGGCTATTAAAGTAATAATATTTTTGCTGTAATAAGAACGTATAAAAAATGTACATTTTGTAAATACAATATGGGTCATGTGTAACGTAAACGAAAGTCCTGGTAACGTAATTTATTGTAATTTGTGTGGCTGGTGTGTATTTTTGTGAAGGTTAAATTTTAAAGCTATGGACAAACATTCTTTTTTAATTGCTTTAGGGATTTTATGCTTGCTACCAGTGTCATTATTTTCACGTAGTAGAGTAGTAAACGATACAATTTTTAGTAAGAAGTTGAATGCAGACAGAGCATACTCGGTATATCTTCCTCCATCGTTTGGAGAAGTTCAGGGGAAGAAATATCCCGTGCTTTATCTCTTTCATGGCATGTCGCAAACTAATCAGGACTGGGTAGGGCGCGGGCATGTGCAGGAAGTGGCCGACCGTTTGATTTATTCTCAGGAGGCTCGTGAAATGATTATTGTGATGCCTGATGCTGGTGGTGATATTTACAAAGAAATATGGAATGGTTTCTTTAATATGCCTGGTTGGCTTTATGAAGATTTCTTTTTCGAAGAGTTTTTGCCTTATGTAGAAAATAAGTATCCTATTATAGGGGATAAGAAGAATCGTGCAGTAGCTGGATTGTCCATGGGAGGTGGAGGTGCTACCGGCTATGGGTTGTGGCATGCAGATAAGTTTGCTTCGGTGTATGCGATGAGTGCGTTGATGTCAATTCCCGAAGAAGGAGCGGCTCGTTTTGATAATCCGGATAGTAAACTGGCTATTTTGACACGAACTGTGATAGAACGGAGTTGTATCAAGCGTGTGACGGATGCAGATGCAGGTACGATTCAGGCACTGAAATCAGTGAGATGGTTTGTGGATTGTGGGGATGACGATTTCTTGCTTGACCGAAACATTGAGTTCTTCCAGGCCATGCGCAAAGCGGGAATACCATGTCAGTTTAGGGTAAGAGACGGCGGACACGATTGGGAATATTGGCATTCTGCTTTATACAGGTGTCTGCCTTTTGTTTCAGGAACATTTAATAAATAATAGAATATGAAAAAATGCTTTTTGTTAGCTTGCCTGTTTGTAGCCATGGGAGGCTTGTACCCAGACTTGGCTTGTGCACAAACAGGGGATAATGGGGATGGGACTTTTTCTAATCCTGTAATTTGGGCAGATGTGCCTGATCCGGATGTGATACGTGTAGGCGATGATTTTTATATGGTGAGCACCACCATGCATCTGGTTCCTGGAGCACCGGTTATGCATTCTAAAGATTTGGTCAACTGGGAAGTGATAAGTTACCTGTATGACCGCCTGGATGGAAAACCTGCTTATGATTTGAAAGAAAGTACCATGTACGGGCGCGGTCAGTGGGCGACTTCTTTGCGTTACCACAACGGCACGTATTATGCTTATTTTTCTCCAAATGATACTCCTTATAAAGGATATGTGTACACTACTTCCAATCCTCGGAAAGGTTGGAAACTCTTGTCGCGTATCCCTCATTTTCATGATGCATCCTTGTTTTTTGACGACGACGGAAAGGCCTATGTATTTTATGGTACCGGGCAGTTGCGTGAGCTTAAACCAGATTTAAGTGGGGTGATGCCTGGAGGGGTGAAAATGAAAGTATTCGAACGAGACGAAGAAGAAAATGCCTTGTTGGAAGGAAGCAGGGTCATTAAGCACGAGGGTAAGTATTATTTGCTGATGATTTCATGGCCTAAGGGGGGAAAGCGCAGACAAGTGTGCTACCGCGCAGACAAGATTACCGGTCCTTATGAGAAAAAAGTGATTTTGGAAGATGCTTTTGACGGTTTTCCTTACGTGGCACAAGGCACGATAGTTGACGATGGAAAAGGAAACTGGTATGGCGTTATTTTTCAGGACCGCAATGGGGTGGGTCGTGTATTGACCCTGATGCCTTGCCGTTGGATAGATGGCTGGCCGATGTTGGGTGATGAAAACGGGCATGTGCCGGCCACGATGCGTAAACCTGTTCAGGGGTATGCTGCTAAAGGACTGGTGGTGAGTGACGATTTTAAAGGTAAAAATCTGAAATTGAATTGGCAGTGGAATCATAACCCGATGAATGACTGCTGGTCTTTGAAGGAGCGTAAAGGTTATTTGCGCTTAAAAACCGGAAGAATAGTCGATAATTTGTTTGTGGCTCCGAACACGCTGACCCAGCGTATGGAAGGACCGGAGTGCTCGGGAGTAGTTTGTATGGACCTTTCGGGAATGAAAGATGGGGATGTAGCCGGATTGAGTGCTTTTAATAGCGATGCAGGTATTCTGGCTGTTACTTGTAAAGGTAACCAGAAATTTTTGACCATGAAGACAGAAAGTGTCCAGTTGGATAAGACTAACAAGGCTGTAACAGGTATTGACCGGAAAGAAATTCAGACAATTCCGCTTACATCAGACAAAATTTATCTTCGTGTGGATGGTGATTTCAGGTTGAGAAGGGATATTGCTTCCTTCTACTATAGTTACGATAATAAGGATTGGAAGAGAATAGGTCCTGATTTCAAGATGATTTTTGATTTCCGTCGTTTCTTTATGGGGACTAAGTTTGCCTTGTTTAATTATGCGACCAAGACGCTGGGAGGTTTTGTGGATATTGATTTCTTTGAATACAAGCATATAAAGAAATGACGGTCGTCTTTTGAGCCTTAGTAGAAATGCGATTATGAAAAGTATGTTATTATGGGTGAGGATGTTAGGTAACACTGAAGGGCCAAAGAATGGAGGTGTAGTGATTCCTCGGCAATCATAAATATTATTCACACATTAGAGGAATTGATTTTCAGATGACTAAAGTGAAAATATAAATTTGATAGACTTAAATTGGGGATATTATGAATATTAGCAAGATTTTGTTATTGTGTGGCAGTTGCGGACTATTGAATAGCCTGAATGCGCAGCGACCGATTATTCAAACTAAATATACTGCCGATCCGGCACCGATGGTATACAATGATACGGTATTTCTTTATACGACGCATGATGAAGATGATGCCGAAGGGTTTAAAATGCAGGATTGGTTATTGTACACTTCTACCGATATGGTTAACTGGACTGACCATGGGGCAGTTGCTTCTCTCAAGAGCTTTGATTGGGTGAAGCGTGATAATGGAGCTTGGGCAGAACAGGTAATTGAACGCAATGGCAAGTTTTATATGTATTGTCCGATTCATGGAAATGGAATTGGGGTACTTGTTTCCGACAGTCCTTACGGACCGTTTAAGGATCCTCTTGGAAAACCTTTGGTATGGCAGAAAGAACATTGGTATGATATTGATCCGACTGTGTTTATTGATGAGGATGGGCAAGCTTATATGTACTGGGGAAATCCCCATTGCTATTATGTGAAATTAAATGAAGATATGATTTCATATTCTGGAGATATTGTAAAGCTAAAAGAAACTCCGGAGCATTATCAGGAAGGACCGTGGTTCTATAAACGTAATGGTCGTTATTATTTGGCTTTTGCTTCTACTTGTTGTCCGGAGGGAATAGGATATGCAATGAGTAATAGTCCTACAGGTCCCTGGGAAACAAAAGGATACATTATGCGTCCTACGGAGAGAAGCAGAGGCAACCATCCTGGCATTATGGATTATAAAGGGAAATCGTATGTCTTTGGATTGAACTATGATTTGTTGAAGCTGGAAACAAACACTCACTATGAACGCCGTTCTGTGTCAGTAGCAGAAATGCACTATAATGAAGACGGAACTATTCAAGAAGTACCTTATTGGGCGGATACCAAGTTGGAACAGATAGGTACTTTCAATCCGTTCCGTAAAGTAGAAGCTGAAACCATGGCTTGGGGATATGGATTGAAGACTGTTCCTAATTCGAAAAACTCTCTTTCAGTGGTGGATGTAAATAGTGGAGAGTACATCTGTGTACGTGGAGTAGACTTTGGAAAGAATAAAGCCCGTCGTTTTGAGGTTTCGGCATTGCCGCTTGAAGGAGGAAATCTGAAAATTCGTTTGGATGCTCCGGATGGAAAGATTGTGGGAAATGTGAATATTCCACAGGGGAACGGAATATCTAAGTATGAACTTTATTCTTGTGAGGTCAATGCGGTCAGTGGCGTACATGATTTATATCTTAGTTTTGAAGGAGAGAATAACAAGGATTTATTTGAACTGGATTACTGGAAATTCTGATATTAGTTTATAATGTAAATGAGAAAATATATGGTAAAAAAATGTGGCGAAAAGAGGTTAAGTTGTCTTTGCTGAATGTGCAATGGCGAAGAATTATGCAGGGAGCAGTTGTATTGTCAGGCTTGTCGGTAAATGCGCAGAATCCAATCGTTCAGACTGCTTATACTGCCGATCCGGCTCCGCTGGTGTACAATGACAAACTGTATCTTTACACTAGTCATGATGAGGATGATTCTACTTGGTTTACCATGAATGACTGGAAACTTTATTCTACAGATGATATGGTGAACTGGACCGAGCATCCCACTCCTTTGTCATTCAAGACCTTTGAATGGGCCAGAGGAGATGCGTGGGCTGCCCAGTGTATTGAGCGCGATGGAAAGTTTTATATGTATGTGCCTGTGACAGACCGCAAGGGGGAAAGTGCTATCGGTGTGGCTGTAGCCGACAGTCCTTACGGACCTTTTTATGACCCGCTGGGTACTCCTTTAGTGCAGGCTGATTTTGGAAACATCGACCCTACGGTATTTATCGATGACGACGGACAGGCTTATCTTTATTGGGGAAATCCGAATTGCTTTTACGTGAAGTTGAATAAGGATATGATTTCTTATGAGGGAGGAATACATGCAGTACCTATGACGCCGGAATCGTTTGGGCGCAGAGAAGGAAACCCGAAACGTGCTACGCTATATGAAGAGGCTCCGTGGCTATATAAGCGCAAGGGAGCATATTATCTTTTTTATGCAGGGGGGCCTATTCCGGAACATCTGGCGTATGCAACTTCTGACAGTCCGGAAGGGCCATGGAAATACGGAGGAACTGTAATGGCGAAGGAAGGAGGAAGTTTTACTAACCATCCGGGAATAGTAGATTTCAGGGGTAAGACCTATTTGTTCTATCATGACGCATCGCTTCCAGGCGGTAGCGGATTTACCCGTTCTGTATGTGTCAGAGAAATGGATTTCGGGCGTGATGGAAAAGTCAATCCCGTGAAAATGGTGAAGGAAGGGGTTGAAAAAGGCTTGAAGTCTCTTTGTCCGTACCGGAAAGTAGAAGCGGAGACTATGGCCTGGTCAAAAAGAATGAAAAGTGACTATAACCCACAGGTGGGAGTCTTTGTGACGGCTTTGAGAAACGGCTCTTATACAAGGGTGCGCGATGTCGATTTCGGAGAAAAGGCTCCCTCTCGTATCCTGGCGCGCCTGTCTACGACCCACAATGCTGATATTGTCATGGAGGTACGTCTTGACGGACTGGAAGGGCAGGTACTGGCAGAACTGAAGGTGCCACGTACAGGAGGAAGTGACCGTTGGAAACTTGTTGAAAAGCAGATTCCGCAGGTAACAGGCGTGCACGACTTGTATTTTATCTTTAAGGGAAAGGCTATGAGGAATCTGGCTTACTTTGATTACTGGAAACTGAGCCATTGAATTTTTGTAGCAAATAGTTTCCGTTATGTATGGAAGAGCCGGGAGTTTTTATTCTTCTCGGCTCTTTTTTGTTATGCTTCTTCCTTTTCTTCGTTTTCTTTTTCCTTGCAGCGTTCCATGTATTTGCTGGGGGATACGCCATACAATTCTTTAAACGCGTTAGAGAAGTAGGTCGTATTGTTGAAACCTACCAATTGAGCTATTTCAGACATGTTGTAATTCTTTTCTGATTTCAGCAGGATTTCTGCTTGTTTCAGTCTGATGTTCCTGATGAAATCCCGGGTAGACTGGTTAGTCAGTTCTTTTAGTTTTCTGTATAGGTGTACACGACTTATACCCACTTCGGCTGCAATCATTTCTGCATTTAAATCTGGATTATTCAGGTTCTTATTGATTACTTTTAGAACCTTTTGCATCAGCTTTTCATCTGCAGACTGAGGTTGTGCCACTTCAATATTGTCGTTTTGTTCTTGTTTTCCGCTAAAGTTATTGCGTAATATTTCTCTGTTTTTAATCAGGTTTTCAATAGTTGTTATTAAAATATCCAGGTTGAAAGGTTTGGCTATATAGGCGTCTGCCCCTAGGGAAAGTCCTTCGATATAATCCTTTTCACTGTTTTTGGCGGTAAGAAGGATTACCGGGATATGATTGGTTTTGATATTCTGCTTTAATTTACGAAGCAACGTGATACCGTTTACTTCCGGCATCATGATGTCACTTAGAACCAAATCAGGCATGTGGTGCATAATAAGGTCGAGTGCTTCCTTCCCGTTGCTACAACTTAACACACGGAAATGACTTCCTAATTCAGTGAGCAGATAATTTCGTATCTCATCTTCATCTTCTACAATTAATATAGAATGCTTTTTCCTGATTACTTTTTTAGTGCCGTCTTCGCTATTTTCGTTTTCTTCAATAGAAGCCGGAATATGTTGCAGAGGCTGATCTTCAATGGATGGTTGCTCTGAAATATTCTTATTACTATTCTGATAAAGTTCTTCGGTTGACAGATGGCTACATCCCAATGGAATATGGATGGTAAAACTACATCCGGACTTGTTTTCATTGTTCTTGACCGTGATAGTACCATGATGCATCTTTATGAGCGACATAGATAGATGAAGTCCGATTCCGGTTCCTTTGCTTCGTGACCGGTCATCGCTTATTTGATAGAATCTTTCAAAAATACGTTCCATCTCACTTTCCTTTATGCCGGTTCCATTGTCTTCAATAATGATTTCTGCATAGTTATTCAATGGATAAACATTTGAAGAGTTATTGACGGAGTTGATATATATGTTGATTTCTCCTTCATTCTGGATATGTTTGAAGGAGTTTGAGAGTAAATTAAAGATTACTTTGTCAAAGTTATTAGGATCCAGCCAAACTTTCAGGCTCTCCATTTGGGTTATAATGTTTAATTTAGCTCCTTTAGCAGCTGCTTGATATGCAAATGTATTTTTTATGTCATTGATAAAGCTGATTAAATCCACTTCTGTGAAACTTAGCTTCATTTGGTTCTTATCTATCTTTCTGATGTCCATTAATTGGTTGATCAGGTTTAGAATTCTTTGCGCATTACGTTCTATCAATGAATAGCTTTTTTGTCTTTCGCTGTCATTATCTGTAGATATTAATTTCTGTAATGGGCTGATAATTAAAGACATCGGAGTTCTGATTTCGTGAGAAATATTAATGAAGAACTGTAGCTTACTTTCATTGATTTCCTCTAAATGCTTGTGTCTCAGCATCTCCTGTCTTACTCTGTATTTTTCTTTAGCTTGGTGTACAAAGATGGCTATTATACTGATAATGATTAATGTATAGATAACCCATGCCAGACCGGAATTGTACCATGCCGGATGTATATTAATGACCACTGTCTTTATTTTAGATTCAGAAGTGCCATTGATAGCTTTTACTTTAAATTCATATTTCCCTACAGGGAGATTGCTGAAGGAAACGCGAGAGTTTCCTTTAGGCAAAGAGTTCCAGGTTCCATTATTCATGGAGTATAAATAGTTTTGTGGGGAAATAAAATTCTCTGTAGCGAATTCTATATAAAACGAATTGTCATAGTGGGACAGATTGATTTCTTTGGTATGGAATATATCGTTATCTATCACATGATAACGTCCAGATTGGGTCATTTCGTTGACAGCTTTATCATGCAGATAGAAGCCGGTAATTCTTATATTGCTTTGAAACTTTTGGGTTTCAATGTCATTCGGGTTAAAAAAGACAATACCGTTGGTTCCTCCAAACAGAATTTTTCCGTCGGGAGATATGCAATAGGCATTTCTTGAGAATTCATTATTATACAATCCGTCTGATGCAAAAAAAGGAATAAACGATTTGCTGTGGGAATTATATTTGGCAATTCCCTGGCTGGTACTTACCCATAAATCCTTGTTCTTATCCGTAATAATTGATGAAATCAGATTATTGGGAAGTCCATTGTGAGTGGTCAATTTCTCAATTGTATTCAATTTATAATCCATCACATAAATGCCTTCCGGTGTTCCTACCCATATATGGTTGTCCGGACCTTGTGCAATGGTATTTATACTTAAGCCTATTAGTGCCTTTTCATTACCTGTCACTTTAAGGTTTTGTGTATCGATGCATTTGATACCATCATAAGTTCCTACATATAATCGTCCATCAGGAATATACAATAAAGTATTAATCCATTGGTTTATTGTCTTTTCAGATAGCACCTGATGTACTTTTATGTGCTGATAAGAGTCTGATGAACCTGGTAAATCTGCATAATAAAGGCCGGTTCCCATTGTGCCGATCCACAATCTCTTATGAGGGTCTTCCACGAAACTGTATACTTTTTTTATTTCATTGCCTTCATTATTTTGCAATGAAATTTTTGAAAGCCTGTTTGTTTGTGAATCAAATAAAGATATTCCACTAAGATAGGAGCCTATCCATACTTTTTTGTTGGAATCCTCAAAGAGGCACATAACGGTAGGAGGAACATCAGGGTTTTCATCTTGACTAAGATGTTGGAGAAAGTTATAGTTTTTGTCTAATAAATAAATACCATCATTATCTGTGCCTACGATTAGTCTGCTCTTATCTGTCGTTTTACATAAAGCTGTAATGCAGTTGCTTCCTATATAATTTCGGAGAGAAGAAAAGTTTCCTATATAGCTGAACATATTAGCTTGTGAAGGTATAAATGCTACTCCTTTTTGGTAGATACCAATCCAAAGATTGTTGCTGCTATCTGTCAGTAAAGAATGTACCTTGCTTTTCTTGATATTTATATTATCGATGTAAAAATCTGTATCGGCTATGGATTTCTTTAAAATGTCATAAGCTACGATTCCTTCTCCGTCAATACCAATCAGCATGAGGTTCTCATTTTGTTTAAGAACTTTAATGGGAAAATTAGAATGAAATATTTGATGGAAAGCATTATCTGCCTGATTGTAAACAAAGACTCCTCGTCCGCTTGTACCCACATATATATTGCCGTTTGAATCTTCTGCGCAACAATTGATAAATTGATTTCCGTAGGGTGCTCCAACTGTATAGTGATGAATTTTTTTATTTTTGTCAATTCTGACCACTCCATGGTATTCCGTACAAATCCAAATATTTCCGTTACGGTCTTCCATTATATCATTTATGTTATGTCCGGTTAAAGACGGATTCCAGTCTTTAATTCGGATATTCTTATTCTCATTATATGAGAGTTCTTTGATACCATATCCACTTGTACCTATCAATATGCTTCCGTCACTGAGTTGCGTGATGCTTTTGTTGTTGTATTCGGAACTGGAGTTGGATTTTTTTATGGTAATGAAAGAATCTGATTTGTAATCATAAAATTGAAGTCCTTTGGTCGAGAGTACGTATAGATAGCCTTTGCTGTCTTGAAATGTTTTGTATACATGATTCCCCAGTAACGAAGTAGAATCATTAAAATGATTTTTGTAGTTAACAAATTTGGCACCATCGTATTTATTTAATCCGTCTTCTGTAGATACCCATATATATCCTTTGGAATCTTGATATATGTGGTTAATCATACTGCTGGATATATCTCCATGAGTTGAATATAACTTGCAAAACTGTCCTTTACATAAAAGGGGGAGAAAACACAGAAAGATGATTATGATAAAAGTTTTGTTTTTCATTATCTGTATCATAAGTTTATACTTGGTTATTTCTCTAATGGGTGATTCTGTTGAAAAAGTATGTATGGTTAGTGATGCAAAGTAAATTCTTTTTTTCTATTTCTCAATAAAAATCGTAGGAATTGAGATTGAAGCCTTTTATAGTGATGAAGTACTTAAATCACTTATGTATAAGTAAGTTAGATTTCTTGTTGTGAAGATGATGTAACGTATAGATATGCTTTTTGTTACAATTGGGAAGAGTGATGTAACCCAGAATGGAAGCTTGGTATCCTACAGAAAGTTGGTATTAATAGCCTTTCCGTATTTTTGTTACGGTAAAAATCAATGAAAAATACAAAGTAAGTATATGAAAACACATTTTATTCTTGGAAGACTTTTATTGGGCTTGACCTTGCTTGCTTCTTGTGATTTTGGAGTTTTTGCAAAGGTGGTTTTACCGGTGCTGGTATCAGACGGTATGGTGTTGCAGCGAAATGCTCCGTTAACAATATGGGGAACGGCTGATCCGTCTGAGAAGGTTTGTGTAAAGTTTCAAAAGAAACAATATAAGGTAACGGCAGATGGGAATGGGAAATGGGCTGTAACGCTGCCTGCCATGAAAGCCGGAGGACCTTACTCTATGACAATTAACGACATTGTTTTAAATGATATTCTTGTTGGAGATGTCTTTTTATGTTCAGGTCAGTCTAATATGGAACTTCCGGTTAATCGGGTAATGGATAAATATGCAGATGAGATAGAAGGATATGAAAATACCTCTGTTCGATATGTGAAAGTTCCTTATTCGTATGATTTTTCTCAACAGAAAGAAGATATTCGTCCTGTAACCTGGCGTCCGATGACGACCGAAAAT
The DNA here is from genome assembly GCA_945965395.1 of uncultured Bacteroides sp. GTDB lineage: Bacteria > Bacteroidota > Bacteroidia > Bacteroidales > Bacteroidaceae > Phocaeicola. Next base: position 39,449 of record CAMFND010000058.1, on the reverse strand, counting down.
GTAAAAGATTTTTCTGCGATATGTTATTTCTTTTCCCGGTTGCTGGAAGAAAAAACTAATGTGCCGGTAGGTATTATTAATGCAAGTTGGGGAGGTACTCCGGTGGAAGCTTGGGTTAGTGAAAAAGGATTGCAAAACTTTCCGGAGTATGTACATCAGAAGGCCTTATATGAGGATACAGAATTAGTTTCTCGAATAACAGAAACTGAAAGGCTGCATCAACAAGCATGGAATAAAGTATTGTATAAGTCTGATGCAGGACTTCATGGTGTGACACCCTGGTATGCGGAGGATTATGATGATTCGGATTGGGAAAAGGTAGATATGTTTTCAGATAACTGGGCCATTCGTAATGGTCGTCCTTTGAACGGAGTGCATTGGTTCAGGAAGGACTTTTTTGTACCAGAGGACTGGAGTGGAAAAGAAGCCATTTTACGTTTAGGGTGCATTGTGGATGCAGACTCTGTGTTTGTAAACGGACATTTCGTCGGCACTGTTTCCTATCAGTATCCTCCTCGTATTTATAAAGTACCTTCCAAATTGTTGAAGAAGGGAAAAAATCAACTTACTGTACGGTTGTTTAGTTATGGAGGACGTCCTTCTTTTGTAAAGGAAAAGCCTTATAAGTTGATTTGTGACGGGAAAGAAGTAAATCTGGAAGGGGGATGGAAGCACAAAATAGGTACGGTGATGCCCCCTTCTCCTTCTTCTACAGCCTTTCATTACACTCCTGTTGGCTTGTATAATGGTATGATTTATCCATTACGTCATTATACGTTCAAAGGAGTGGTTTGGTACCAGGGAGAGTCAAATGTGGGCCGTTGGAGCGAATATTCTTCTTTGCTCAGTGCATTGATAGCCGACTGGAAAACACTTTTCAAAGATGAAACTCTTCCTTTCTATATCATTGAATTAGCTGATTTCCTGGCACCGGATGATCCGGGAAGAGCAGCATGGGCTGAGTTGAGAAAACAGCAGGCGAAAACAGCCCGTGGGAATACACACGTTACACTGATAAAGAATAGTGATACGGGAGAATGGAATGACATTCATCCTTTGGATAAAAAAACAGCAGCTACCCGTCTGGTGGAAGCAGTAATACAGAATGAAAAATAATAAACAGATATGAGTAAGATTCAGAATCAGAAAGTATCCATGGCCGAAAAGGTGGGCTATGGATTAGGAGACTGTTCCGCAAATCTGGTATTCCAGATGATGATGATTTACCAGACCAAATTCTATACGGATGTGTTTGGGCTGGAAGGAGCAATTGCAGGAACCGTCATGTTGGTAGCACGTATTGTAGATGCGTTTGTAGATCCCACTGTCGGTATTTTGTCTGACCGGACTCAGACGAAATGGGGAAAATATCGTCCATGGGTATTATGGACAGCACTTCCTTTCATGGTGTTCTATGTACTGGCCTTTTACAATCCGGGCATTGAAGAAAAAGGACTGGTAGCATTGTATGCAACCATTTCATACACCCTGTTGATGACGATGTATTCTTTTAATAATACACCTTATTCTTCATTGGGAGGAGTCATGTCGTCAGATATTAAAGAACGTACCAGTATTACTTCTGTACGTTTTATTTTTTCTACGATTGCGCAGTTTGTAGTACAAGGGCTTACCTTACCGTTGGTCAGCAAGTTTTCAGAAGGTAGTGACAAGGCACATGGCTGGCTCTGTACCATATCCTTGTTTGCTGCCGTAGGTTTCTTGTTTTTGGTAATTGTATTTTTCTCGGCAAAAGAACGTATTACTCCGCCTGCCAATCAGAAAAATGATACCCGTCAGGATATAAAAGATGTATTAAGCAGTGTGCCTTGGCGTGCCATGTTTGTCTTGACTCTTTTTGTGTTCATCACACTGGCTATGTGGGGAAGTGCCATGAACTATTATTTTGAAAACTATGTGGATAAGGCAGCTTTGTTTACTTTCCTGGATAATATCGGGTTGGTAGCCAATGACGGTGGAACTTCAGTCGGGTATCATATACTTGATGCTTTCGGGTTGATTGTAACTTCTCCGGACAAAGCATACGAAGTGGGCTTTGGCGTATTTAATATGGTGGGAGCCTTGGTTCAGTTTTTCGGCGTAATTTGTTTATCAGAATTTTTAGCCAACAAATATGGCAAGAAGCGTACGTTTATCGTATGTCTTGCGCTGACGGCTATTTTCACGGCTTTGTTCTATTTCCCTTCAAAATACGATATTGAAATGATGTTTGTATTGAACTTCTTAAAGAGCTTGGCCTATGCACCAACGGTTCCTTTGCTTTGGGCTATGATTGCCGATGTGGCCGACCATTCGGAATATATCAATTACCGTCGTGCTACGGGATTTATCTTTTCAGGAGTGGTGTTTGCCCTGAAAGCCGGATTAGGTATTGGAGGAGCTGTATTGGGCTTCTTACTGTCGGGATTTGGTTATGTTTCTGGAGCGGATATAGCTCAAAGTGATACAGCTGTTCATGGCATCATTCTTTCATCAAGTCTGATTCCAGCCGCATTCTTTTTTGTCGGTGTGGTGGCATTATGTTTCTATCCTATCAGTAAAGAATACAATGAGAAAATGCAGGCAGAATTAACTGCTCGAAGAAGTAAGAGTGACTATTAATTAAGAAAAAGCTATATGAGGAACAAACACATTGCATCATGGATGCTGTGCAGCCTGTTTATTATGGGGTGCGGGAGTAAGGTTTCTGATACGGTTGTATCAGAGAAATCTTTGAAAGAGGTTGTAGGAGACAAGTTTTTAATGGGGGTAGCGCTGAATGTACGTCAGTCATCTGGTGTTGATACTTCAGCAGTGAAGATTGTGAAGCAGCATTTCAATTCCATTGTGGCAGAGAACTGTATGAAATGCGGAGAAATTCAGCCTAAAGAGGGAGAGTTCCATTTTGAGGATGCCGACCGCTTTGTGCAGTTCGGAATAGATAATGGAATGACGGTGATAGGACATTGCTTGATTTGGCATTCTCAGCTTCCGGACTGGTTCTGCATAGATGAAAAGGGTCAGAATGTTTCTCCTGAAAAGTTGAAACAGCGTATGAAAACGCATATCCAGACCGTTGTAGGACGATACAAAGGAAAGGTGAAAGGCTGGGATGTGGTGAATGAAGCTATTGTGGAAGACGGCTCTTATCGCAAAAGTAAATTTTATGAAATCTTGGGAGAAGAGTTTATTCCACTGGCCTTCCAGTATGCGCACGAGGCTGACCCGGATGCCGAACTTTATTATAATGATTATGGTATGGACGTGCAGGGTCGTCGGGAAGGAGTTGTGAAGCTTGTCCGTTCATTGAAGGAAAAAGGATTGCGTATTGATGCTGTAGGCATGCAAGGACACATGGGAATGGATTACCCCGACATTCAGAAATTTGAAGAAAGTATGCTTGCTTTTGCTTCTGCTGGTGTCAAGGTGATGATTACAGAATGGGATATGAGTGCGCTGCCTACTGCACTTCGCAGTGCCAACATCTCGGATACGGTTGCATTTAAGAAAACATTGAATCCTTATCCGCAGGAACTCCCTGACTCTGTCAGCCAGGCTTGGAACAAAAGAATGCAGCAGTTCTTCCAGCTTTTTGAAAAACATGCCGATATTGTGACGCGTGTAACGGCATGGGGAGTTACAGATAGTGATTCGTGGAAGAATGATTTCCCGATTCGTGGAAGAAGAGACTATCCGTTGCTTTTTGACCGGAACTATCAACCTAAGGAATTTATACAGAAAATGATAGATGAGCAGTCGGATACGACAGCTATTGCACAGAAATAACGTTTAACAGGAGACGCTTTCAGTAAGAGTCTCATAAATCAATATAAAAATGAAAAAGGAAGAAAGATATTTGTTTCCTGCCGACTATATGGCAGATCCGTCAGTACATGTATTTAACGGACGTTTGTATATTTATCCTTCACACGACCGTGAATCAGGTATTCCTGAAAATGACAACGGTGACCATTTTGATATGAATGATTACCATGTATTGTCGACGGATGACGTGATGAAGGGTGAAATCGTCGATCATGGAGTGGCTTTGAAGGTTGCTGATATACCTTGGGCCGGACGCCAGCTGTGGGACTGTGACATTGCCTGCAAGGATGGAAAATATTACTTGTATTTTCCGTTGAAAGACCGGAATGATATTTTCCGTATGGGGGTAGCCATTAGCGATAAACCTGAAGGTCCGTTTATTCCTCAGCCCGATCCGATTCGTGGAAGCTACAGTATTGATGCGGCAGTTTTCCGCGATGATGACGGAAGCTACTACATGTATTTTGGCGGAATCTGGGGAGGACAGTTGCAGCGTTACCGTGATAACAAAGCCATTGAAAGTCCATGTCTCCCAGCTGATAATGAACCGGCTTTGCCCAGTCGTGTGGTAAAATTATCGGATAATATGTTGGAATTTGCAGAAGAACCCCGTCCGGTCATCGTATTGGGAGAAGATGGCAAACCTTTGTTTGCAGGCGATCCGCATCGTTTCTTTGAGGCTTCGTGGATGCATAAATATAAAGGTAAATATTATTTCTCTTATTCTACGGGCGATACTCATCTGTTGTGTTATGCGGTAGGCGACAATCCTTATGGACCGTTTACATATCAGGGCGTAATTCTGACTCCGGTAGTAGGATGGACTACCCATCACTCTATTGCAGAATATAAAGGAAAGTGGTATCTTTTCCATCATGATTGTGTTCCTTCAGGTGGAAAGACCTGGCTTCGCAGTTTAAAAGTGGTTGAATTGGAATACGATGAAGAGGGTAAGATTCAGACCATAAAAGGAAGTGCGGATGAATAAAAAGTACTTGTTGGGTATATGTCTTTTGTCTTTCGGACTGACCTTATTTGCGGAAGATGGAAGTAAACTCTGGTTGCGACAGGCGTCTTGTGAAAAGGCGTCTGTCTGTTGTTCAATTTCTTCTCCTACCATTGCCATAGCTCGTGAGGAACTGGCTTCTTTATGGCGTGGAAAGGCGGTTGAGCTACAACTGTTTGCTGATGAAGCTCATCGTAAGCTGGGGAGGGAAGGGTACACCATACGTACTTCCGATGAAAAGATAGTGCTTGGCTCCACTACTGAACAGGGTTTGCTTTATGCGGCCTATCATCTTTTACGTTTGCAGGCAGAAGGGGCAGATTGTACCCGTCTGGATATTGCGGAAAAACCGGCCTTCGATGTACGTGTGCTGAATCATTGGGATAATCTGGATGGTACGATAGAGCGTGGATATGCCGGTAAGTCCTTGTGGCAGTGGGACGAACTTTCAGATACTGTGTCGGCACGTTATCAGAAATATGCCCGGGCCAATGCTTCGGTTGGTATCAACGGGACAGTACTTAACAATGTCAACGCTTCGGTTAAAATACTTTCCAGCGAATACCTTGAAAAGGTACGCGTGCTTGCGGATATTTTCCGGCCGTACGGAATAAAAGTCTATCTTTCGGTCAACTTTGCTTCTCCGATGCAGTTGGGAGGATTGTCTACAGCCGACCCGTTGAATGAGGAGGTGGCAGAGTGGTGGAAAAAGAAGGTACATGAGATTTACAGTCTTATCCCTGATTTTGGAGGTTTTCTGGTCAAGGCTAATTCAGAAGGACAGCCTGGTCCGTGCGATTACGGGCGTACGCATGCCGAAGGAGCGAATATGATGGCAAGGGCTCTGAAACCCTACGGAGGAATCGTGATGTGGCGTGCGTTTGTGTACAGTCCGTCGGATGCTGACAGAGCCAAACAGGCTTATCTGGAGTTTAAACCTTTGGATGGAAAGTTTTTGGATAATGTGATTGTGCAGGTGAAAAACGGTCCGATTGACTTCCAGCCGAGAGAACCTTACAGTCCGTTGTTTGGTGCAATGCCCCACACCCCGTTGATGGCTGAATTTCAGGTTACACAGGAGTACTTAGGACATTCCAATCACCTAGCTTACCTGGCTACTATGTGGAAGGAGTTTTATCGGTATGTGTCTCCTGCTTCTTTAAAAGGGGTGGCTGGAGTGGCCAATATAGGTGATGATACCAACTGGTGCGGACATGATTTTGCACAGGCTAACTGGTATGCGTATGGCCGGCTGGCATGGAATCCTTCGCTTTCTTCTGAAGAAATAGCTAAAGAGTGGCTGGCACAGACTTTTACGTCCGACCCTAAATTCGTAGAGCCCATGACGCAAGTAATGATGGACAGTCGGGAGGCGGTGGTAGATTACATGATGCCGTTAGGATTACATCATATTTTTGCCTGGAGTCATCATTACGGACTGGAACCCTGGTGTGAGGTACCGGGTGCTCGTGCAGATTGGTTGCCGTCGTATTATCATCAGGCAGACAAAAAAGGTTTGGGATTTGACCGGAGCCGTTTTGGAAGTGATGCGGTGTCTCAGTATCCAGACTCTTTAGCCCACGTATTCAATTCATTGGAGCTATGTCCGGAAGAATTTTTGTTGTGGTTTCATCATGTAGACTGGAATCATTCATTAAAGTCTGGACGTACTCTTTGGGATGAATTGTGTTATAAATATCAGCAAGGCGTTGATAAGGTACGTGAATTTCAGAAAGTGTGGAACCAGATGAAACTGTATGTGGATGAGGAGCGTTTTCAGGCGGTGGCTAAACGGCTGGATATTCAAGCGAATGATGCGGTGTGGTGGAAAGATGCGTGTCTGGAATATTTTCGTACCTATTCTCACATGAAGTATCCTGAAGGGGTAGAGGCTCCCGTATTCAAATTGAAAGAATTGAAAAAGGTAAAATTACCGATTAGTAACTATGAATGCCCTTCGGCAGACATGCTTCCACGGAAAAACAGCTCTTTGGAATAATTCCGTTTATCTTGATTGTCAATTAGTTATTGATTAAGGAGGGAATAGGGCTTTTCTATATAATAAAACGCAAGGACGTTTGATGTAAAACGTACTTGCGTTTTGTCTTAAATGCACTTGCGTTTTAGTTGAAACGTACTTGCGTTTTGAATAAAACGTCTAAGCGTTTTTTAGAAGCGGCAGCGGATGTCAATTCCCACTTGTACGGGACGTCCTTTTTGCGCGAAGCCGCGGCTCATTGTTTCAAAATAGAAGGCCTGATAATCTTTGTTTAAGGCATTGTTTACCCAGAAACCGATTTGTCCGTTACCCTTATTCAAACTGAGTCGTCCGTTCAGTGTGCCGTAAAGTGCCTGACTGGCATTGTTCTGTTCTGTCCAATAAATACGGCCTGCAGCGCGATAGTTGGCATCCAGGGTGATGTTGTCCAGAATAGCGTTCTTGCGCAGCGGGAAAATGTATTGTCCGCCTACGGCAAATGTATGTTTAGGAACGAAGGGTACATAGTTGCCGTTATAATTTTCTGTTTCACTTATCACATAATCAGTGAAGGTGGCGTATGTGTATCCGTAGTTTCCGTTCAGGCTGAACTGGTCAGTAAGCTGTGCGCGTAAGCTGGCTTCCGCACCTAAACTGCGGCTCTTTCCGGCATTTACTGTGATACGTCCCAATCCGCTTTCAGCAAAGCGTGACAACTGCTGGTCGCGAGTGTCCATGTAGAAAGCTGAGAGGTCGGCTTGTAACTTTCCGTTGAACAAAGTCAGGTGAGAACCGATTTCGTAGTTCCATGAATACTCCGGCTTGTAAAGGGTGGCTGCCTTTACGTCTGTTTGCGGGCTTTGAGCCATACCGTTCAGCATTCCTGCAATCATTTGTTTTTGTTCTTCACTTAGCATCGGTACATTGTTGACTACAGGGATAGTTGCATCGGCTACATTTTTCATCATGCTTGCCTGCATGTCATTTTGCAGCAGGTCAGAGAACATCTGAATGTTGTATCCTCCCGAACGGTATCCTTTGGATACACTGGCGTAGATGTTGTTACGTGAGTCAAAATCATATTGCAAGGCGAATTTAGGCAACAGCTGGATGTAGTCGTGTGACAGCTTTCCATTATAACTGTTGTTTACATTGAATTCTTTTGCCGGAATCATCTCAATAACTTTGTTGGCAGGAGTCAACGTTCCGCCTAATGAGTAGGTATGTGTAAATTGGCAACCACTATAATAATCCAATTTCAGGCTTTCATAATCCATGCGGAGACCGGCCGTGAAAGAGAGTCCTTCCAGCCCGAAGAGATCATTGAAAGTTGACTGGTGGAAAATGGCTCCATTTAAAATTGGTGTGCTGAATTTTCCTGGAATGGCAAGTTGTTCACCGTTAATTACGTCATTGAAGTTTAACTTCATGCTCATGGGGCCCATTGATATCGTGGGCATGTATTTATTGGCGTTTGTGTTGATGGTAGAATTCAGCCAGTTTACTCCGTCCTTCTGGAAGGTGACAGGAGCCTCTGTATCCAGCCACTGATAGAATCCGCTCACTCCGGTAGTCCACTGCCAGCGGCGTCCGGGTTTTGACTTCAACACGATTTCTTCACTGAGTGTTTTGGAATTCTGCTTCTGCATCATGGTGTAGATGTTCTGCTCCGTAAAGTCCTGATCCAAGTCCATGTGGTCGCGCAGGTACTGGAAACCGGTTACGCTACTAAGAATGAAGTTGTCGGCTTGATATTCCAGGTTCAGTCCGGTGTTCAGCAAGTTACGTTTGTATCCGCAGGCATTGTCGTAAGAGATACGGCCGATGTAGTCGGCACGGTCTTCTTCTCCTTTGATTTTACCTGTGTATTCATACGGATAGCCGCCCTGGTTGGTATATTCGTAGTTTACGGTAAAGTCAAGCTTCAGGTTTTCGGTAGGCAAATAAATGGCACGTATACGTCCACCGAACTCGTTGTCCGTATCAATTCGTTTTCCGTTAAAGTCGTTTTTGAAGAAACCTCCTTTGTGGTCATAAAACAATCCTACAGAAAAGGCAAACTGATTGGAAATACGATGGTAATGCGTAAGTGAGGCATTGTAATTGTTGTAGGTGGCAGCGCCTAAACGAAGGTCTGTTCCCTGATAAGTAAACGGCGATTTGGTAAACACACGGATAAGTCCTCCCATGGTGTTGCGTCCGTAGAGTGTTCCTTGCGGACCTCGCATTACGTCGATACGCTCAATATCGGAATAATTGAAATCGAAGGCCGATTTGTCGATAAAGGGAATATTGTCCACATAAAGTCCCACAGCTGGTGTATTGATACGTGAGCCGATGCCTCGGATGTAAACCGAAGTCGTCAGTTTGGAACCATAGTCTGGAATGAATAAGTTCGGAACCAGTGCAGACAATGATTTTACAGAGGTTACCGAATTATTGCGCATCGCACTTTGTGAGAAGGAAGTCGACGAAGTGGCTTGCTGACGCAGACGGTTGTTCTCCTTCGGAGTAGCAATAACCACAACCTCTTCTATGTCAATAACCTTTGTTGTATCTTTAGGTAGAGAGTTCTCAGGTGATACCGGACCTGCCAAGGCGCTCTTTATAGAAACAGCCAGTAACGAAACAATAGCAATATTCTTTTTCATTATGTTGAAAGATATAGTTTAGTTAACGGCTGCAAAGTAACGTCAATTTGCTTGGATAGGCAATCCTAATAAATGAGGATTTTGGATTAGATACGGTCTGCGTCAATGTATCCGTGCATGACCGCATAAATAGCCAGACCGGATACGGATTTAATGCCTAACTTTTCTGTGATGTTTTTCCGGTGGGAAATAACCGTAGTCAGACTGATGTGAAGTTTGTCAGCTATCTCTTTGTTAATTAACCCTTTTGTTACAAGTCTGAGCACCTCAATCTCTCGGGCACTTAGTTCATGTTCTGCATCGGTGGCAGGAGGCGTTACGGGATGATGCGTCAGCTCGTGTCCTCGTTTTCGGGTCTGCATGATGGTTTTGACCAGTTGCTCCTGCGGAAGAAGAATGTTCAGGCTTGGGATTCCTGTCAGCAAGGGAGGTTCTCCTGCAGAGAGCACAATGCACTTGGGTTTTCTTTCCAGAAAAAAGGATGTATGCTCAAAATACACGTTGGCCGACACAAAATAATGTGCATACATGTCGGGTGTGTCGTCTATCAGTTTTTCAAAAGAAGAAAACGTACGTATGACTGCCTCGGGAATAAGTTCTTCCAGAATCGTACGTAGTCCGAGGGCCGTCAGCGTGTTAGGCTCAATGATGGCTATTTCCGACAGATGATGCATATAATAGGGTAATTAATGGTTTAAATAATGGGCTACGGCTTCAGCACATCGCTCTCCGTCAATTCCCGCTGAGACAATACCTCCGGCATATCCGGCACCTTCTCCACAGGGGAAGAGACCTTCCACGGTAAGATGTTGCAGGGTATCTTTATCGCGTACGATACGTACGGGGGAGGAAGTGCGTGTTTCTACGGCAATCATGACTGCTTCGTTGGTGAGAAAGCCACGTGAACTCTTCCCGAAAAGCTGGAATCCTTTGCTCAGGCGTTCACTCAGGAAAGAGGGCATCCAGAAATGAAGGGGAGAAGATACTAATCCCGGGCTATAAGAGGTAGCCGGAAGGTCATAGCTGAGTTTCTTTCGTGTGAAATCGACCATACGTTGCGAGGGAGCAGTCTGACGCATATTTCCCTGCTGCCAGCAGATTTGTTCCAGTTTTTCCTGGAAACGCATCATGGCTAATGTATGGATGGTACCTTCAGGCTGCTTTCCGTCGCGCAGAATCAATTCTTCCGTCAGGCTTTCATCGGATTCGGGGAAAGGTTCCGCCTGGAGTTGCATTTCCGGGAGCAGAAGGTCTTCCGGACGTGTTTCTACCACCATACCCGAGTTGCTCCATTTGGTGCCGCGGTTGCTCGGGCTCATACCGTTGACTACCAGCTGGTGGGGACCACTGGCTGCCGGTACGACAAATCCACCGGGACACATGCAGAAGCTGTACACTCCTCGTCCGTCTACTTGCTGTACGAAACTGTATTCGGCGGCCGGAAGGTATTTTCCTCGTCCGTTTTTATTGTGATATTGTATCTGGTCAATCAGCATGGACGGGTGTTCCAGTCGCACGCCGATGGCAATCCCCTTGGTTTCCAGTTGCACGCCATGGGCATACAACCAGCGATATACATCTCGGGCAGAATGTCCGGTAGCTAAAATAACGGGACCTAAAAAGGTTTTTCCGGTATTTGTTTCAATGCCTTTTACCTTTTGACCTTCTATGAGTATGGATTCCATTCGAGTCTGGAAGTGTACTTCTCCTCCACAGGCAAGAATGGTGTTGCGCATGTTTTCGATGACTCTGGGAAGCTTGTCCGTCCCGATATGCGGATGAGCGTCCGACAAAATGGTAGGACTGGCTCCGTGCTGGCAGAATACATTTAATATTTTTTCTACGCTGCCTCTCTTTTTACTTCGGGTGTAGAGCTTTCCGTCGGAATAAGCTCCGGATCCACCTTCTCCAAAGCTGTAGTTTGATTCAGCGTCTACCTTGTGCTCCCGGCTGATACGGGCCAGGTCTTCTTTTCGCTCACGTACATTCTTTCCTCGTTCTACCACGATAGGACGAAGGCCTAATTCGATGAGCTTGAGGGCTGCAAACAATCCTCCAGGACCTGCACCCACCACAATAACTGCAGGACGCCCCTCTACATTGGGATAGTCCGTACGTTCAAATTCTTCCTCAGAAGGTGTTTCGTTGACAAATACACGAATGGTCAGGTTGACATAAATAGTACGTTGACGCGCATCAATGCTTCGTTTCAAAATACGTATGGCATTAATGGTACGTACGTCCAAACCTTTTTCTCGACTGATGTATTGTTTGAGTGATTGTTCACTGGCTGCCTGTTCGGGCAGAATCCGGAGTTGGTATTCGTGAATCATATTTTTGTAACTTTTTTGCAAAGATAGGATTTCTGTTTTGTTCTTGCAAAAGGAAGTTTATGGGAGATTTTATACTGATTTAAGACTTTAATTCAGGGGAATAGTAAATTTTTCTATATTTGTGGTCGATTTTTCTCAACATTTGTAAGTGGAAAAACGTTATTGAAAGTGATAGTTGAATTTTAGTTAAAATAAAATTATGATGTGTAAGGTAAAAAAAATGTATCCATTATGGGGCTTTTTGTTGTCGTTCCCATTATGGACAGTGTCATGTGTGGATAACAAGTACGATTTAGACAAAGACATTGATATGACAATTAACGTCGGGGGAGAACATCTTACGATTCCTGCTGGTAGTTCAGATACTGCCTACTTGAGTAAGATTATTGAAGTGGAAGAAGGAGATATTCTTCAACCCGATGCTGCTACTCGTGTGTATCATCTGACGAAAAAGGATGTGATTAATGTGGAGCCTACTATGGTGAAGGAGGTGACGATTAGTAGTGCGAATACTGATTTGACAAAAGAATTAGTCGGAGCAGGTAGCAGTGCTTCTGCAAGTATAACTACGGATTTGGAGGAAGAAAATAACTTGACAGCAGAAGCAAGTGATATAGATGAGGCTTTAATCGAATTAGGTGCTTTAGGAGCTAAAACACCTACGAGTTTAACTTTGGCATTTGAGTTCTTAAATACTGGGAACTTAACATTTGGCTCTGTAACTGCTAAAAATCTAGAAATTCAACTTCCAGATTTTTTGATGTTTGAAAAAGGAGAAGTAGAAGAAGGTAATAAACTTATTTTGAATGATGAGGAACTGAAAAACGCGCAGAAGGTATTGCATGTAATCGGTTATGAGTTTGGAGGAAAAGCAGGGGAAGGAGAAAAACCAGACGAAAATAGAACCATAACAATTGACGGAAAAGTTACGATGAAAGGACAGGTTGTGACTTCGGGTATTGGTGGTTCTGGTAGTTTGACTATGACTATGCATGTCACTTTGGGAGAAATGACTGCAAATAGTGTTACCGGAGTCATTCAGCCTAATATTAAAGCGGAAACTACTAATATAGAATTGAATGATCTGCCTGATTTCTTAAAAGATGAGGAAACTCGTCTGGATATTACCAATCCGGTAATCTTGCTGATTGCTGAAAATCCATTGGCAACTCCGGTGGAAATTGATGCGGTATTGACTCCAATGAAAAATAATACTCAGATTGAGGGTAAAGAAGTTAAAATAGGAGAGAGGTATGATAAACCTATAGAACTAGCTCCGAATAAAAAGAATGTGATTGCTCTTTCTCGTACCGGTGAATGTACAATTGAGGGAGTGATGAGTAACGTGAAAGTAGAAGACATAAACAATCTGTTGGAAACAATTCCGGATGACATTAAGGTGGATTTACAGCCTGTTGTCCGCAATGAAGATTATTATACTGCAAAATTGGGCTGGTCTTACGAAATGCCGTCAAGTTATGAAGTGGATGTGCCGTTGAGTTTTGAGCAGAACTTAAATATCGTCTACAATGATTCCGTTCAAGATTTGAATAAAGACCTGAATGATTTGGATAAGGTAAGTCTGAAAAAAGCCAATGTTCTTTTAATGGTAGATAATGCCATACCATTGAAATTGCAGTTAAAACCTGAAAACGTGTTGATTAAAGATGTGTATGGTAATGAGTTGACTGCTGTGAAAAAGACAATAGAAGAGGATAAACAGTATGTTACAGAAAGTACAGATGGAGAAAAGCCGGTGACCAGCGAGCTGGTTTTGAGTCTGACTTCGGAGGATACGTCGTTCTTGTCGAAGATTGATCGTATTTGTTTTAAACTGACAGCTGTTCCGGGAAGTGCTACTGGTATACCTTTGAAAGATACGCAATGGCTGAAGGTAACAAGTATCAAACTGTCTGTACCGGGTGGGGTAAATGTGGATTTGAATTAATAACGAACGGGAAAAAATGAAACAAATGAAGAAAAATATATTGTGTACGGTACTGTCCGGATTGGCTGTTTTTGCGTTTGTGGGAGAAGCAGTTGCACAACCTCAGATTAATCGTTCTGCCTACTTTTTGGGAGGTGCTACCTATCGTCATGAACTGAACCCTGCATTTATGGGAGAAAGAGGATACGTGAGCATGCCCGGGTTGGGTAATTTGTCGGTAGGAGCTCAAGGAACTGCAGGTGTAGGTGATTTTCTGTTTGTAAAGTCCAATGGTGACTTGATGACCTTCATGCACGAGGAAGTGAGCAGAAAAGACTTCTTGAATGGTTTGCCTAACCGGTTGAAAATGGGATTCAATGTCAATGAGAATATTTTGTCCTCCGGATTTTATGCATGGGGAGGTTTTAATACGATAGGACTTTCTATTAAAAGTAACACCAATCTGTCGGCTCCTGACCAGTTGTTTAAGTTTATGAAGAATGGAGTGGATGCCCCGGAAGGAACGCGTTACACAGTTAACGATTTGAGCATTCTTTCGACGAATTATGCAGAACTGGCATTGGGACATGCCCGTCAGATAAACGATCACTGGACAGTAGGTACAAAAATGAAATTCCTGGTGGGACTTGCCAAGGCTACAGTAAAGATTGACCGACTGGATATTGAAGCGACTCCGGATGCCTGGAAAATCACTCCGTCGGGTGCACAAGCCTATCTGTCTGCCAAAGGCTTGATTGTGCCGACTCGTGGAGAAACAGGTAATTATGATGAAAGTGATTATGAACTCGATGCCAATGGTAACCGCACTGATAAACTGAAACCGGGTTCTGAGCAGTTGATTTCGTATGATGATGTGGATTTTGATGATAACAATATCGGGCCTACAGGCTTTGGTATGGCATTTGATTTCGGTGCGACTTATCGCCTGAACGATGAGTGGACATTCTCTGCTGCATTGCTTGATTTGGGATTCATCCGTTGGAAGAATACGGTCAAAGCTACCATGAACAATAGCTTTGAATTTGATGGATTTAATGAAATTCCGGTGAAATCTGACTTGGGAGATAATGATCCTAATTCAATTGATAACCAGAGCGACCGTATTGTAGATGACTTGGAACAGATGGCTAAGTTTACAAAAGAGGGAGAGGGCCTGAAACGTACTACAGCTTTGGCGGCTACATTGAACCTCGGTGCGGAATATACATTGCCTGCTTATGACCGTTTGAAGTTTGGCTTCTTGTCTTCTTCTCGTTTTCAGGGACGTCACTCTTGGACGGAAGCACGTGTTTCTGCCAATGTGTCTCCTCTGACCTGGTTTGAGGCTTCAGTGAACTATGCCCTTTCTAACTTTGGTTCTACGGGAGGATTGATGTTGAATTTTCACCCGAGAGGTTTCAACTTCTTTGTGGCAGCAGATGTGCCGTTGTGTAAATACACTCCGAAATATTATGCGCCGCTTAACCGCTTCTCGGCTAATATTAATTTAGGAATCAACTTTACTTTTGGTCCGAAGTATAAGACAAAACACCGTTGTGTAGAAGTTCAGTCATTATAATTTTTAAATAAGTAAATATGAGAAAAATAGCATATATATTGTCGTTTGTCATGTTGCCGCTGGTTGCCATGGCAGGTGATATAAAGTATACGCGTCCGGTATTGACGTTAAAAAACGACACGCTGACTGTTGAGTTTTCCATGAGTGTGGAAGAGGTGCGTGTGAATAGTGAGCAGACGTATGCCTTTACTCCTGTGTTGCGTGAAGGAAAAAACTATTACGCCATGCCTCCGGTAGTGGTAACTGGCAAGAACGGTGATTATAAAATGCGCCGTCAGGAGCGGAAAATGGCTCGTCGTTTCGGATTTGACAATCCTTATACAGTGATTTACGGACGTCAGGAAAATCGGGAGGATGTGGTTCGCTATCAGGCTTCTGTTCCTTATCAGGGATGGATGGACCATGCTTCCATGATTCTGTTGCAGGAAGGAAAAGAATGTTGTGAGGTAGATTTGCTGGATATTACAGTAATTGAACCGGATGTAGCTGTGGAAACTCCGGCTCTGCCTATAGAGTTTGAGGTGTGTGATCCTTGCAAGGAAATGGTTTCTTTCCTGACTCCGAAAGAAGAACCGTTGAAGGTACGCTCTGAGCAAAGTACGTTGTATATTGAATTTCCGGTAGGGAAAACGGCCTTTGATGCGAATTATAAAAATAATCGTAGCGAATTGCAGAAGATGAAAGAGATTTTGGATCCGTTGGAAGATGGAGATTTGGTGACGTTTAAGTCAATCAATGTGTGCGGATATTCTTCACCGGATGGTTCGGTTCGTACGAATGACCGGGTGGCTACGCAACGTGCGGAATCGTTTGCGCTGAACCTGAAAGGCGGATATAATTTCCCGAAGGAAGTGTTGCATGTGACTTCTGCCGGAGAAGATTGGGAGACTTTGGTAAAAATGCTGGAAGAAGACCAACCTGCTTATGCGGAAAAGGCTTTGGCTGTAATTCAGAAATATGACAATCTGGATGTACGTGAAGCCCGATTGAAATCTACACTGGGCATGGCTACTTATCGTACGATGATGAACCAGTATTATCCTCGTTTGCGTCGTTTGAGCGTATCGGTAGATTACGAAGTGAGAGAAGTCTTGAACTCAGAAGCTGCCCGCCTGATTTATACCAATCCGAAATTGTTGAGCTTGCAGGAAATGTATCGTGTGGCAGGTATGTATCAGCCGGGAACGAAGGAATATAAAGAAGTGTATGAGATTGCGGCCAACACTTATCCGGAAGATGTGACTGCTAATATCAATGCGGCTTCTGCCAATATTATCAGCGGTGACTTTAAAAAGGCTGCGACGTACATGGAAAAGGTGAAAGATGATTCACGTGCCTTCAATAACTTGGGTGTGTTGGCTTGGTTGGCTGGAGATACGGAAGCAGCTAAAGAATGGTTCCAGAAAGCTGCAAGTGTAGAACCTGAAAAGGCAAATGCAAACTTGGAAAAAATGGTTCCTTATGAAAATGCCGTTCAGAAATAACGGATGTTGAGATAGGATACTGAATAAAATGCCTGTGCGCATGGAGAATACTTCAAAGCGCACAGGCGTTTTTTTATGGTGTGAAGAGGGTTATCCAAATAATTCCCGGAAGGCCTCTTCCACTTTTCTTACGGGGATGAGCTCGATTTTTATTTTCTTCCGGTCAATGCCGGACAGGTTGTGCTTAGGAATCAGCATCCGTTGGAATCCGAGCTTTTCGGCCTCACTGATACGTTGTTCGATGCGGTTGACCGGACGGATTTCTCCGCTCAGGCCTACTTCTCCTGCCATACATACGCCTGCTTCAATTTCTGCATCCATGTTGCTGGAAAGAATGGCACTGATAACTGCCAGGTCTATGGCGGGATCATTGACTTTCAACCCTCCGGCAATGTTCAGGAACACATCTTTTTGAGCCAGCTTGAATCCGACACGTTTTTCAAGTACAGCCAGCAGCATGTTCATGCGCCGGAGGTCGAATCCGGTGGCGGAACGCTGTGGCATTCCGTATGCGGCTGTGCTGACCAATGCCTGCACTTCTATCAGGAAGGGACGTACACCTTCCACGGCACCGGCGATGGCGACACCGCTCATGCCTTCGTGGTCTTGGGTAAGCAACAGTTCGGAAGGGTTGCTCACCTGCCGTAGTCCGTCCTGTCTCATTTCGTAGATTCCCAGTTCAGCCGTACTACCGAATCGGTTTTTGATGCTGCGCAAGATGCGGTACATGTAGTGCTGGTCTCCTTCGAATTGCAATACGGTATCGACGATGTGTTCCAATACCTTCGGTCCGGCGATGCTTCCTTCCTTGTTGATATGTCCGATGAGGATAACCGGTGTGCCTGTTTCTTTGGCAAATTTTAAAAGAGAAGCGGTACATTCTCTTACCTGCACGATGCTGCCGGGAGAAGAATCAATATTCTCGGTAGAAATTGTCTGAATGGAGTCGATAATGACCAAATCGGGAGCCGCATTCTTTATATGGGTAAAAATCTGTTCCAACGAGGTTTCACAGGCTATCAGCAGATTGTCATTTTCCGGGTGCGGAATGCGGACAGCCCGAAGTTTGAGCTGGCGGGCACTTTCTTCACCGGATACGTAGAGGATTCTTTTGTGGGTAAGCCGCAACACCGTCTGGAGTATCAGAGTCGATTTTCCGATGCCTGGTTCTCCTCCAATCAGGGTGAGTGAACCTTGCACCAGTCCCCCTCCCAATACACGGTTCAGCTCTTCGTCGAGCATGTCCATGCGTTGTTCTTCATTTGATTCTATTTCGGTCAGACGTTGAGGTTTGGAGCGCACGGATTCGATGCCGTGTGCCACGTGCTTGGCTACAGGAGCTTCCTTGCGCACCACTTCTTCCACAAATGTATTCCATTGTCCGCAGGAGGGACATTTTCCTGCCCATTTAGGAGATTCTTGTCCGCAGTTTGTGCAGACATAGACCGTTTTTTCTTTTGCCATATTTGTTACACTAATTCTTTACAAAGGTACGAAATCTTATGCTTATTCTCTATACTGGCAAAAAAATATCATTTATTTATTTGTTTGTAGAAAAATGTTGCTATATTTGCCAACGGAAAAACAATAATCTATGACTGTACACTGTCTTCATATCATCTTGTTGGACGGGCATGGGTATATGCCTTTCATTACATCTACCACAGGGATGACCCCTAGGGGGTGAGGATAGTATGTTTGGTGTTTCTACGTGATACACGTCTGCGGATGCAGACATTTCAATTATTTTATTCAATCAAGATTTATTTTAATTCATTGTTTCTGTTTGTGCCGTAGTGTAAGGCCTTACGGAGATATACCGGGACCATTGGGTTTCGGACTAAAAATTAATGGTAACCTATGAAAGTATTGAAATTCGGCGGAACATCCGTAGGTTCTGTCAATAGCATGTTAAGTGTCAAGCGTATAGTAGAGGGTATAGATGACAAAGTAATTGTAGTCGTTTCTGCATTAGGGGGAATTACCGATAAACTGATTTGTACTTCGAAAATGGCCGCTTCGGGCGATGACGCTTATGAGAAAGAAATGAAGGAAATCGTGAACCGTCACATTGAAATGGTGTACACTGTGATTCCGGCAGGGCGGGGAAGAGAGTTGCTTCTGGATCTGGTAAACGAACTGCTGAGTGAATTGAAGGATATTTTTCAGGGTATTTATTTGATTCGTGACCTTTCTCCGAAAACTTCTGCTACGATTGTGAGCTATGGTGAACGTCTTTCTTCCATTATTGTGGCTACTCTTATTGAGGGGGCAGTGTGGTTCGATTCCCGTACTTTCATTAAGACCGAAAAGAAACATAATAAGCATATTCTTGATTCAGAGCTGACGAACCGGCTGGTGCGTGAGACTTTCAGTGAAATACCGAAGGTTTCTTTGGTGCCGGGATTTATTTCTACCGATAAGAATACAGGAGAAGTAACTAACTTGGGAAGAGGTGGATCTGACTATACAGCCTCTATTATTGCGGCAGCTTTGGATGCGGATATTCTGGAAATCTGGACGGATGTGGATGGCTTCATGACAGCCGACCCGCGTGTCATCAGCACGGCTTATCCTATTACGGAGTTGAGTTATGTGGAGGCGATGGAGCTGTGTAACTTTGGTGCGAAAGTGGTGTATCCGCCTACGATTTATCCGGTGTGCCATAAGAATATTCCGATTCTGATAAAGAATACGTTCAATCCGGAGGCTCCGGGTACCATTGTGAAGCAGGAAGCTGACCATTCTTCGAAACCTATCAAGGGTATTTCGTCTATTAATGACACTTGCCTGATTACCATGACCGGTTTGGGAATGGTGGGAGTCATTGGCGTGAACCATCGTATCTTCAAAACGTTGGCCGAAAATGGCATCAGTGTCTTCTTGGTTTCGCAGGCTTCTTCTGAGAACTCAACCTCTATCGGTGTGAGAAATGAGGATGCGGAACTGGCATGTGAGGTGCTGAATGAGGAGTTTGCCAAAGAAATTGAAATGGGCGAAATCTCACCGATGAAAGCGGAAGGCGGACTGGCCACCGTGGCGATTGTGGGTGAGAACATGAAGCATACTCCTGGTATTGCCGGAAAATTGTTTGGTACGCTCGGACGTAACGGTATCAATGTTATTGCTTGTGCGCAGGGTGCTTCTGAGACAAATATCTCTTTCGTCGTGGAAGGTGCTTCCTTGCGTAAGACATTGAATGTGATTCATGATTCATTCTTCTTGTCAGAATATCAGGTGTTGAACCTGTTTATCTGTGGTACGGGAACAGTGGGTGCCAGCTTGATTGAACAGATTCATGGCCAGCAGGAAAAACTGAAACAGGAACGCGGGTTGAAACTGCATGTGGTGGGTATTGCCAACGGCCACAAGGCCTTGTTTACGCGTGCCGGAATTGATTTGGAACATTTCAGAGAAGAACTGGATGAAAAAGGTATTCCTTCCTGTCCCCAGACACTTCGTGATGAGATTGTGGGAATGAATATTTTCAATTCGGTGTTTGTGGATTGTACGGCCAGTCCTGATATTGCGGCACTATATAAAGATTTGCTGAGTCACAATGTGTCGGTAGTTGCAGCAAACAAGATTGCCGCTTCTTCTGAATACGACATTTATGCGGAACTGAAAAGAATTGCTCGCCAGCGTGGAGTGAAGTATTTGTTTGAGACGAACGTAGGAGCCGGTTTGCCGGTAATCAATACCATCAATGACCTGATAAACAGTGGTGACAAGATTCTGAAGATTGAAGCAGTGGTGAGCGGCACGTTGAATTATATTTTCAACCGTATCAGTGCGACAACTCCTCTGAGTGAAACCATCCGTCAGGCGAAGGAAGAAGGTTATTCTGAACCCGACCCGAGAATTGACCTGAGCGGAAAGGATGTAATCCGGAAACTGGTGATTCTGGCTCGTGAGGCAGGTTACCGTTTGAATCAGGAAGATGTGGAAGCAGACTTGTTTATTCCTGACAGCTATTTTGAAGGTACATTGGATGATTTCTGGAGAAAGATTCCACAATTAGATAAAGAATTTGAAGAACGTCGCAAGAGACTGGAAAGCGAGGACAAGCGCTGGCGTTTTGTGGCAAGCCTGGAAGATGGACACGGCAAGGTGTCTTTGCAGGAAGTAGACCGCAATCATCCGTTCTATAACCTGGCTGGCAGCAACAATATTATCTTGCTGACCACAGAGCGCTACAATGAATATCCGATGCTGATTCAGGGATACGGTGCCGGTGCAAGTGTGACTGCTGCCGGTGTATTTGCGGATATAATGAGTATTGCCAATATTTAAACCAAACAAAAATGAAACATGTAATTATCTTAGGTGACGGTATGGCCGATTGGGCTGTACCTTCCTTAGGCGACAAAACTTTACTGCAGTATGCACATACGCCATATATGGATAAACTGGCAAGTATGGGGCGTACGGGCGTATTGAAGACGGTGGCTGACGGCTTCCATCCAGGAAGTGAGGTGGCCAATATGTCTGTGATGGGCTATGATTTACCTAAGGTGTATGAAGGTCGTGGAGTACTGGAAGCTGCCAGTATTGGTGTAGACCTTCAGGATGGGGACATGGCTATGCGTTGTAACATTGTCTGTGTGGAAGGAGAAACGCTGAAAAATCATTCTGCCGGACATATTTCTACGGAGGAGGCCGATGAACTGATTCGCTTTCTGGATGAAAAATTAGGTTCCGACCGTATTCATTTTTACACAGGAGTGCAATATCGTCATTTGTTGGTGATCAAAGGAGGAGATAAGCGCTTGGCTTGTGTGCCTCCGCATGACATTCCTTTGCAGCCTTTCCGTCCTAATCTGGTGAAGGCACTCTGTCCTGAGGCACAAGAAACAGCCGATTTGTTGAATGCACTGATTCTGAAATCACAAGAGTTGCTGGTTACGCATCCTGTCAACTTGAAACGAGTGGCGGAAGGGAAAGACCCGGCCAATAGTATCTGGCCCTGGAGCCCGGGATACCGTCCGCAGATGGAACCTTTGTCAGAGAAATATCCGTCTATCCGAAAAGGAGCCGTGATTACGGCTGTCGATTTGATTCGGGGTATCGGCCGTTATGCAGGTTTGCGCTGTATTGACGTGGAAGGGGCTACCGGATTGTATAACACCAACTATGAAGGGAAGGCCCAGGCTGCCATTGAAGCACTGAAAACAGATGATTTTGTGTATCTGCATGTGGAAGCCAGTGATGAGGCGGGTCACGAAGGAGATGTACCGTTGAAACTGAAAACCATTGAGGACTTGGACAGTCGTATTGTCGGTCCGGTTTATGAAGTGGTTAAACAATGGGACGAGCCGGTGGTCATTGCGGTATTGCCCGACCATCCTACTCCTTGTGAGTTGAGAACGCATACCAATGAACCGATTCCCTTCCTGATATATTATCCGGGTATTGAGCCGGATGCCGTGCAGACTTATGATGAAATCAGCTGCAAGGAAGGAGGATATGGCCTGATGGAGAAAGATGAGTTTATGAACCTATTTATGAATATTCAGTAACAGATAGCAATATGAAGTATTACAGTACAAACGGAAAAGCATTAGACGCGACATTGGAAGAAGCTGTGGTAAGAGGACTGGCTTCAGATAAGGGTTTATATATGCCCCGTCAGATTAAACCCTTGCCACAATCGTTCTATGACGAGATTGAGACACTTTCTTTTCCAGAAATAGCTTATAAGGTAGCAGATGCGTTTTTTGGAGAAGATGTACCGGCCGAAACATTGAAACAGATTGTGTATGACACATTGAACTTTGATGTACCGGCAGTAAAAGTAAAAGACAATATTTATTCTTTGGAGCTGTTCCACGGACCTACATTGGCTTTTAAAGATGTAGGTGGTCGTTTTATGGCCCGCCTGTTGGGATACTTTATCCGTAAGGAAGGAAAGAAACAGGTCAATGTGCTGGTAGCTACATCCGGGGATACAGGAAGTGCGGTGGCAAATGGTTTCCTGGGAGTGGAAGGCATTCATGTGTATGTGCTTTATCCGAAAGGAAAAGTCAGTGAAATTCAGGAAAAACAATTCACTACCTTGGGACGTAACATCACAGCGGTCGAAGTGGACGGTACGTTCGATGACTGCCAGGCGTTGGTGAAGAATGCGTTCATGGATAAAGAATTGAACGAGCACATGCAGCTGACATCTGCCAACTCTATCAATGTGGCCCGTTTCCTGCCGCAGGCCTTTTATTATTTCTATGCTTATGCGCAGATGAAAAAAATCGGTAAGGCCGATAACCTGCTGGTTTGTGTGCCGAGCGGTAACTTCGGAAATATTACAGCCGGATTGTTTGGCAAGCGTATGGGGCTTCCGGTGAAACGCTTTATTGCAGCCAATAATCGTAACGATATATTCTATCAATACCTGAAGACAGGAGAATATTGTCCGCGTCCGTCGGTGGCTACTATTGCCAATGCCATGGATGTAGGCGACCCCAGTAATTTTGCCCGGGTACTGGATTTGTACGAAGGCAGTCACGATGCCATTGCTTCTGAAATCAGCGGTGAAACCTATACTGATGAACAGATACGTGAAACGGTGCAGAAGGTTTATGAAGAAACGGGTTATCTGCTCGATCCTCACGGTGCATGCGGATACCGTGCGTTGGCAGAGGAACTGAAAGAAGGGGAAGTCGGTTTGTTCCTTGAAACAGCTCATCCGGCAAAATTCCTGCAAACAGTAGAAAGTATCATTGGAGTGGAAGTAAAAATACCGGAAAAGCTTCAGGCATTCATGAAAGGTACCAAACAGAGTGTACCGATGTCGAAAGACTTTGCGGCATTTAAAGCTTACTTGATGAAACAATAGTCCTTCTCAGATACACGAGTACAAAGTGTCTACTGTTCCAGTTTATAAAAAGAAAAAACGTCTAGTTATATCAGGAAAAGTCAAAGTTCTCAGTACTTCTTAGGCAGTACTACAATACTTCTTAGAAAGTACTGCAGTACTTTCAGGGGAGTACTCCAGTACTGCCTAAGAAGTACTGGATTTTTATAAAAGTCAGATTCCGAATGGCTTGTTGCGTATAAAAAATAGAGAGGCTGTTCAACTGAAATTGAGCAGCCTCTTTATTTTTTTATGTCTTTATCTTTTCTTATAGATGAAGTTTTAGCTTGACAAAATTCTTGATAAATTCCACGGTACCATCAATACCTAATACAGAAGAATCGATACACAGATGATAGGTAGCAGCTGCTCCCCATGTCTTGTAGCTATAGTAGTTGTAGTACGAAGAACGTTTCTTGTCCGCTTTTTCCATCAAGTCTTCTGCATCTTCCGCGCTGATGTGGTGCAGTTTCATCAGTCGTTTAATACGGGCTTCCGGTGAGGCTGACACAAAGACGTTGGCACATCTGGGATGGTCGCGTAAAATGTAGTCGGCACATCTTCCTACGAAAAGACACGATTGCTTTTCTGCCAGATGGCGGATGACATCACTCTGAATTTTGAACAGAGAATCGTTGCTGAGATAGGAGTTGTACGGATAGGCTCCTTCTGTAATAAACGGGAAACGGGTTCCGAATAATCCTCCTAAAATGGTTTGAGAAGCTTTCTCATCAGCTTTTTCGAAAAATTCCTTGCAAAGTCCGCTCTCTTCAGAAGCTAAGTTGATAAGCTCTTTATCGTAAAAGGCAATGCCTAAGTCATTCGCTAATTTTTCACCTATTTCCTTTCCGCCGCTGCCCAGCTGGCGTCCGAGATTGATAACATAGTGTCCGTCCATAGTGTAACTCTTTAGTTGATACACAACAAATATAATTCTTTCTGCGGAAAAAATGTCACTTTTTTGTCTTTTATTTTATTTCGATTCCGGTTTCGGCAGCGTGTCGTTTGAATTTCTGGAACTGACTGTAGAGCATGCTTCCGGCAATGATGCTGGCGGTTATGTCAGAAATAGGCATGCTGTATCACACTCCGTCTACTCCCCAGAAAAGCGGAAGGATAAGCAGGCAGGGAATCAGAATCAGTACCTGACGGCTTAAAGAAAGTATGATGGCTTTCTTGGCCATTCCGATACTTTGGAAGAAGTTGGAAGTAACCATCTGGAAGCCGATGATAGGGAAGAACATGACCACTACCCTTAGGCCTTTGGCACTCAGTTGGATGAGCTGTGCATCTGTTGTAAAGGCGGATACGGCCAGCTCTGGCATCAGTTCACCCACTAAGAAGCCACTGGCGGTAACAATGGTAGCAGCGATGACGGTATATTTCATTACCTGGTTTACACGATGATAATTCTGTGCACCAAAGTTGTAGCCGGCAATGGGTTGCATTCCTTGGTTGAGCCCCATCACAATCATGACGAATAAGAATACGATGCGGTTGACGATTCCAAATGCACCGATGGCCAAATCTCCGTCGTATAGTTTTAACCCTTTGTTTATCAGAATCACGATAAAGCAGGAGGCCAGGTTCATGAAAAACGGAGCCAGTCCGATACCGATGATATTTTCTACCAGTATTCTTTTTAGGCGATAAATGCCTCTCCGGAAGTGAAGCAATTCATTCTTGTTGCAGAAAATTCGGATGAGCCAGCAGAGTGAAATCACCTGAGCCAGGACAGTTGCCACGGCGGCTCCCTTTATTCCCATGTGGAAGGTGTAGATGAACAAGGGGTCCAGCAAAGTGTTGATGACAACTGTCAGTATAGTGGCGGCCATAGCCTTTTGAGGATGTCCGGCTGAACGCAACACCGAGTTAAGTCCTAAATACATGTGGGTGATTACATTTCCTAATAAGATGGTCACCATGTAATCTTTGGCATAGGGCAATGTAGCCTCACTGGCTCCAAAGAAACGCAGGATGGGGTCCAGAAACAAGAGGCAGACAATGGTAAACAGCACCCCGATAATCAGGTTTAATGATACGACGTTTCCTAAAATCTGCTGTGCGGTAGTATAATCCTTCTGACCTAATTTAACGGAGATGAGGGTAGAGGCACCGACTCCCACCAGTGAACCGAAGGCAGCGGCCAGGTTCATCAGCGGAAAGGTGATGGCCAGTCCCGATATGGCCAGAGGACCCACTCCGTGTCCGATAAAAATACTGTCTACCATGTTGTAAAGTGAAGAAGCAGTCATGGCAATAATGGCCGGAATGGCGTATTGCATCAATAGTTTTCCAATTCGTTCAGTGCCCAGTTCAGCGGCTGTTCCTTTTTGCGACATAATTATTTACCTTATTAATTGTTATCCAGAAATCTTTAGATTTTCTAAAAAATCGTGCAAAGGTAAACTTTTTTCCGCATTCAGGGAAAACTTTGTGTATCTTTGCGCTCCAAAATAAAAGCTATGTGGATGAAAGTGAATAGAATAGGATTAGCTCTTCTCTTTTTGCTCTGCGGAAGTACTGTCTCGGCAGAGAGTTTATATAAATACAGAGTGCAGTTGACTGACAAGTCAAAGTCTGTACATTCTTTGGAACATCCTGAAACTTTTTTGTCCGAACGGGCACTTGCCCGTCGTGCCAGTCAGGGGGTAGCCGTTGATTCTACCGACTTGCCTGTTTGCCGTGCCTATATTGAGCGCCTGGAGTCGCAGGGAGGAAAATACATCTCATCCAGTAAATGGAACAATACCGTGCTGATGCAGGTTCCCGATGAGGCCGTTGCCTTGCGCTTTCTGGATAATTCATTTGTCCGCTCCATCAAAAAAGTATGGGTATCTCCAGATTCCATTATGCCCCGCAACAAAGACAGAAAGGAGCAGGTGAAGAATCAGTGGAAAAAGCAGGATGATTATTATGGAATGGGAGCCGAACAAATCAAGATTCACCATGGAGACAGTCTGCATCTGGCCGGATTTAAAGGCAAAGGGATACAGATTGCGGTCATCGATGCCGGCTTTTATAATGTGGATGCCATGAAAATCTTCAAGAATACGACGATTTTAGGCACACATGATTTTGTCAATCCTTCTTCAGATATTTATGGCGAACATAATCACGGCATGAAAGTTTTGTCGTGCATGGCTGTCAATACGCCTCATGTCATGGTGGGAACAGCTCCCGAAGCGGGCTACTGGCTGTTAAGAAGTGAAGACAATGATACGGAGCAGCCGGTGGAAGAGGATAACTGGGCTGCGGCAGTGGAATTTGCCGATAGTGTGGGAGTGGATATTGTCAATACCTCCTTAGGATATTATTCATTTGACGACCCGATTGATAATTATACATATCGTCAGTTGGACGGGCATACTTCTTTGATGGCCGCTTCTGCTTCGTATGCGGCAAAGAAAGGGTTATTGGTGGTATGCAGTGCCGGAAATTCCGGTATGGATGAATGGAAAAAAATCACTCCTCCAGCCGATGCGGAAGATATATTGACCATAGGTGCCATCGATAATATGGGAGTGAATGCCGCTTTTTCTTCCATCGGTAATACGGCAGACGGGCGTATCAAACCCGATGTTATGGCAATGGGAGTACATTCGGCAGTGATAGGAGTGGATGGAGGTACCGCTTTTGCCAACGGTACTTCTTTTGCGTCGCCTATTTTCTGTGGACTGGTGGCTTGTTTGTGGCAGGCATGTCCTTGGCTTACGGTACGGCAGCTCATTCAGGTAGTGCATGAAGCCAGCGACCGTAATGCTTATCCTGATAATATATACGGATATGGAGTGACGGATATGTGGAAAGCCTATCAACTGGCCATGAAACTGAAAGCGGATACTGATGGAAAATAAGCCTCTTTCTTTACTCGAACTGAACTCCTTGGTCAGACGGAGCATCACCTCCTGCCTGCCGGATGAATATTGGGTGCAGGCTGAACTAAGCGATGTGCGTGTAAATTATTCCGGACATTGCTATCTGGAGTTTGTGCAGAAAGATGCTACCGGCAATGCGCTCCTGGCCAAGGCACGAGGAATTATATGGACAAATGTCTTTACCCGTTTGCGGAGTTATTTTGAGCGGGAAACGGGGCAGGCTTTCGTTTCAGGCTTGAAGGTACTGGTAAAAGTCACGGTCGATTTCCACGAACTGTATGGCTACTCGCTGACGGTAGTCAATATTGACCCCACCTATACTTTGGGCGATATGGTACGCCGTCGTAAGGAAATTCTCCGGCAGTTGGATGAGGAGGGAATCTTGACACTGAATAAGGAATTGGAGCTTCCCGTACTGACGCAGCGTATTGCGGTCATTTCATCGGCTACGGCTGCCGGTTATGGCGATTTCTGCAATCAGCTGTTGCATAATTCCTTCGGCTTTGTGTTTTATCCCCGTCTTTTTCAGGCTATTATGCAGGGAGAGCAGGTAGAACAGTCCATTATTCAGGCACTCGACCGCATTAATGCGACGCGCGATAACTGGGATGTGGTGGTGATTATCCGGGGAGGAGGGGCCACTTCCGACCTTTCGGGTTTTGATACCTACGATTTGGCGGCAAACTGCGCACAGTTTCCGCTTCCTATTATTACCGGAATCGGTCATGAACGAGACGATACGGTGCTGGATATGATTTCACATACCCGTGTCAAGACTCCGACAGCTGCGGCTGAGTTTCTGATTAATCATGTAAGACGGACGGCACAGGAACTGGAAGCATACGAGGAGGTTATCTATCAGGAAGTACCTCGCTTGTTGCAACAGGAGAAACAGCGACTGGGTTCATTTGTAACCCGGATTCCGGGACAGGTGCAGATGCGGTTGCAGCGGGAAAATTTCCGTCAGGAGAAATTTCAGAACCGGATGAAAACGGCCTGGCAGTCGCGCTTGTTGCAGGAAAACTACCGCTTGCAATTGATGCCCCGATTACTTTCTGCTTTGCAGAACCGTGTGCAGCGCGAAACACATCGGCTGGAACTGCTGACACAGCGGGTAGATTCGGCTTCTCCGGAGAAGTTATTGAAAAAAGGATACAGCCTTACTCTGCTGGATGGCAAAGTGGTGACGGATGCTTCCTTGTTGAAACCGGGAGATGAAGTAGAAACCCGTCTGGCAAAAGGTAAATTTAGGAGTAAAGTAATAAATAAGTGATATGGCAGCAAAGAAGGAAACCTATTCAGAAGCGATGAAACGCCTGGAGGAAATAGTGTCTCGCATTGAAAGCAATGAACTGGATATCGACCAGTTGGGCGAATACTTGCAGGAAGCCCAGAAGCTGATAAAGTTCTGTAAGAACAAACTGTATAAGGCTGATGCGGAGATAAAGAAAATCTTGGAAGAAGATAATGAGGCACAAGCCTGAAACAAAAAAGCCAGACCGGAAAGTCTGGCTTTTTCTGTTTATCGGATGATGGTCATTTCTTTGAGCAAATGAGATGCACCGGCAAACTTGTCAATGATGAACAAGGTATAGCGGATGTCTACACAGGCCGCACGTTGTAACTGTGGGTTGTAGGCTATGTCACCGGTCAGTCCCTCGTAGTTGCGGTCGAATCCGGTACCGATTAGTTCCCCTTTCGCGTTGAATACCGGAGAACCGGAGTTACCTCCTGTGTTGTCTGTCGCAGTGGCGAAGCAGACCGGCATTCGTCCGTCGGGCATAGCGTAGGGACCGAAATCTTTCTTTTCATACAACTCTTTCAGCTTGGCTGGTACCACAAATTCCGGATTGTTCGGGTCTTCCTTTTCCATCACCCCTTTCAAGGTGGTATAGTAAAGGTATTCCTTTCCGTCAGCCGGTTCGTAAGAGCCAATCTTTCCATAAGTCAGTCGGAGGGTAGAGTTGGCATCCGGATAGATTGGCTGTCCGTTGGCTTTCTTCATCTGCAATACACCTTCTACCCACGTCTTGTGAGCTGCGTTGTATGCATTGGTTTCCTCCTGCATGGCATCGCTGGTAGCCTGGTATCCGTTGCGTACGGAAGCGGCATATCTCACCATCAGGTCGTTTTCCAACTGCTGTGCATCGGGCTGCTTCAGAAACTCATCCAGTGCTTCCGGACTTCTGAAGATAGACTGGTTGAAGCAGGCATCCACAAACGCATCGGTATTTCCCTGGAAATCCTTTTCGATAGTCTGGAATATGTCAATCCGCAGGTCTGCCGGAATCAGTCGGGCATACAAGGCAATCAGCTGTTTGGATACCTTGCGGTCGACTTCCGGATTGTAGTCCTTGTTGAAGAACTTCTGTCCGGCTTCCTTCAGGGCAGCAACAGCTTCGTCAATGTCTTTCTGTTTCTGGCCTTCCAGTGCCACTCTCAAGGCATCCGTATCGGGTACTTTAAAGAATTCGGTTCCCAGCATCAAGGCTTCGTAAATAGCCTGCTGGTGGTACACTGCATCGTGACGCTGTGCGACAATCTGCTTGATGTTTTCGTAGGCTTTCCGGTAATTGTCATTTCCGATGGAATCTCCGAAAGCTAACAATTGTTCCTGTTCCCGTTTTTTGCGGTCGAGTACTTTCAGTCGTACCAGTCCTTCGTTCATGCCGATGGCATTTTTCCAGTAGTTGGCCGATGAAGCATATTTGGCTGCATACTGGATACGGGTACGTGCATCCTTAGCCATTTCTTCTCCCAACACCCGCAGGCGTACACCGCGAATGGTGTCGCGCATGAAGTTGGTAGTTTGCATACGTTCTTCCACCTCATCGCTGATCATGTAACGCCAGTTGCGTCCGGGGAATCCCATCACGAAGGTAAAGTCACCTTCCTTCACCCCTTTCAGGTTGATGGCAATGTGTTTCTTTACTTTCAAAGGTACGTTTTCGGCACTGTAATTGGCCGGTTTTCCGTCCTTGTTGGCGTAGATACGGAAGATAGAGAAGTCACCGCAGTGGCGGGGCCACATCCAGTTGTCGGTATCTGCTCCGAACTTACCGATGGAAGAGGGAGGAGCACCTACCATGCGTACATCCTTGTAAGATGTCTTGACAAACAGGTAGTATTTGTTGGCTCCATAGAACGGTTTCAGTTCCAAAGTCGTAAATTCGTTGGTGCGGATACGTTCCTTTTTGGCAAACTTTTCAGCTACTTTGGCCAAGAAAGAAGGAGAGAGGTAGTTAGTTCCGTCCGGGTCTTTAGACTTCTTCAACTGCTTCTGCACGTATTCCGTTACGTCAAGTATCCGGTCGATAAAGGTCACGTTCAGTCCTTCACACGGAAGTTCCTGTTCACGCGTCATCGCCCAGAAGCCGTCGGTCAGGTAATCATGTTCCACTGAACTGTGCTGCTGGATGTAACCGTATCCGCAGTGATGGTTGGTCAGCACCAGTCCTTCCGAGGAGATGACTTCACCTGTACATCCGCCTCCGAAATGCACCACGGCATCTTTCAGGCTGATGTTGTCCGGACAGTACACCTGGTCAATGCTGATGTCCAGTCCCAAATCCTGCATCACAGCAGCATTCTGCTGTTTCAGGTCGGTCAGCATCCACATTCCCTCATCCGCATGAGCGGTGAGGGAAAGGGTGGCAAATAAGGATAATAATAACTTATGCTTCATTATTCTACAATTGTCATTTCGTCAATCAGGTTCTTGCAGCCTCCCAATTTTTCTACGATGAACAACACGTAGCGAATATCTACGGCGATACAACGCTGGAGGTTGTTGTCGAAGTTGATGTCACCGGACAGAGATTCCCAGTTACCGTCGAATGCGGCTCCAATCAGTTCACCGTTTCCGTTCATGACCGGAGAACCTGAGTTACCGCCGGTAATGTCGTTGGTAGTCAGGAAGCAGGTCGGCATTTCTCCGTTAGGCAGGGCATAGCGTCCGTAGTTCTTCGTAGCATACAACTCTTTCAGTTTGGCCGGTACCACGAATTCCGGATTGTTCGGATCTTCTTTTTCCATTACCCCTTTCAGTGTAGTGTAATATTTGTAGTGTACACCGTCTTTCGGATCGTAAGCCTTTACATTACCGTAAGTCAGACGAATTGTAAAGTTGGCATCCGGAGCTTTCGGAGTCGGTGCATACATTTCGCAAAGACCGCGTACGTAGGTCTTGTGCAGCAGGTTGATGTCACCATTGGCTTGATCCAGCTTGTCTGCCAGTTCCTTGTATTTCTTGCTCACTGCAGCAGCATATTCAGCCGACAAGTCCTTGTTGATTGCTTCTACAGTAGGATTCTCGATGAAAGCGTTGAAATTCTTTTCATTGGCGAAGATGCTGTTGTTGTAGAGGGCATCTACGTAAGCATTGTAATCGCCCTTGAATGCATTCTTAACGGTCTGATAGAAATCAGGTAATGCTTCAGCCGGTACTTTTTCTGCATAAAGCGGCAGCAGCACTTTAGCCACCTTGCGGTCTACTTCATGGTCATAGTCCTTGTTGTGGATGTCAGCGTAGGCTTCTTTCAGGGTAGCGATGGCTTTTTCTACATCTTTTTTCTTGTTCTTCTGCAGGGCAGTAGCCAAGTCCTGAAGTGCTTCCATCTTCGACGTCAGAGTGAATTCGATACCGCTTCTGAAGGTTTCAGTGAAATAAGTCAGCTGTGTGCGCAGCGGAGTAACACGCTTCACGTATTCGTCAATCTTTCCTACTACGGCTGCATAGTCAGCATTCTGTTTTTCTTTGGCAAAAGCAGCAAATTTAGCTTCCTGTTCTGCCTTTGTTTCCAGAACCTTGTTGTCCACGATGGCTTTGTTCATACCGATGGAGTTTTTCCAGTAGTTGCTTGAACCGGCAAACTTGCTGGCATACTGGATACGTACCTTGTCGCTGGCAGCCATTTCCTTACGGAGAATATTCTGGCGTTCTTCGCGTACGGTGATACGCGGCACGTTGATACCTTCCATGCGCAGGCGTACTTCACTTTCAGTCAGGTAGCGGCTGGTACTTCCGGGGAATCCCATAATCATGGCATAGTCGCCTTCCTGCAATCCCTTCAGTGAAATAGTCAGGTGTTTCTTTACTTTCAAAGGCACATTCTCTGCGCTGTATTCAGCCGGATTACCATCCTTGTCGGCATAAATACGGAACATAGAGAAGTCGCCTGTGTGACGTGGCCACATCCAGTTGTCGGTTTCACCTCCAAACTTACCGATTGATGAAGGAGGAGCGGCTACCATACGTACGTCACTGTAAGTCTTGATGAAGAACAAATAGAATTTGTTTCCTTCATAGAACGGAAGCGCCTGTGTAGAAATACCCGGTTTGCCTTTCAGGTCACTTTTCTTCAGTTCGTCGGCGGCCAGTTTCTTCAGGTATTTGCTTCCGAATGATTCTGCTTCGGTCACTTTTCCTTTACGGATGTCTTCGTTTACTTTTTCCGTTACATCCACAATACGGTCTACGAATTTGAAGGTCAATCCCGGTGTAGGAAGTTCTTCCTGATAACTTTTTGCCCAGAATCCGTCGGTCAGGTAGTCATGTTCTACCGAGCTATGTTGTTGGATGGCATCGTATCCACAGTGATGATTGGTTAGAATCAATCCGTTGGGTGAGATAATTTCACCTGTACATCCGCGTCCGAAAATTCCGACAGCATCCTTTAATGTTATTTGATTAGGATTGTAGATGTCCATGATGTCCATTTTCAGTCCTTGCGCTTTCATTCGGTCCGCAAGGTTCTGCTCCTGCATGAGCTGGAGCAACCACATTCCTTCATCGGCCTTGGCCGGAGAGAATACAGCACAAACAAGTGCGAGTGCGAGTACTTTCAGTTTTTTCATTGTTATGTATAGTGTTAAAATATAGATTGCACAAAAATAGTAAAAAAACGCACACCATTCTCACACGGGTTACTTAAAAGGTAATAAACCACTATCTTAGTATAAATTTTGATAATATATTTCGGTGCTTCCTTGAAAGATTATACCTTTGCCCACAAATTTAAAAGGTTTCAGCATGTATAAACTTTATTTTTTCCTGTTGTGTGCCATGCTTTGCACCTCTTGCAGTAAGAAATATAAGATAGAAGGTACTTCATCTGTTTCTATGTTGGACGGTAAAATGCTTTTTATAAAAATCCCGGTGGGTGATAAATTGGTCAACATTGATTCGGCAGAAGTAATTCATGGCTTATTCGAAATGCAGGGAAAGGTTGATTCCACGGTTTTAGCTTCATTGTATATGGATGATGAGTGCATCATGCCTTTAGTGATAGAACCGGGCCACATTGATATTCAGATAGACAATGCGGGAATTACCATTAAGGGGACTCCGTTGAACGACTGTTTCAATGATTTTGTGGTGCAGAAAAACTCGCTCGACGACCGTGCTTACGAGGTAGAGCGCGAGGAAAGTCGCATGATTATGGATGGAAAGGATTTGCAGACGGTGCATCAGGAAATTCAGAAAAAACGTGATGAGATAGCTACGGAGATGAACCAGCTGGCGAAGACTTTTATTCAGGACAATTACGAGAATGTATTGGGACCGGGGCTGTTCATTATGTTGGGTAACAGCATGCCTTATCCCTTCATGACTCCGCTGATGCAGGAAATCATTGACGCGGCTCCTGAAGCGTTCAAGAACAATTACATGGTGAAGGAATATGTGTCTGTGGCACGTGAAAATATGTCGCATGCTCCCCTTCATTAAAAAGAAAATCGGGTAAGAAATTCTTCCTACCCGATATTTATTTTTTATTCTCCACTTTTCTTTTCTCCTTTGTATTTTTCCGGCAATCCTTTTTCAATGGCCTGATAGGATTCTTCCATCAGCATGGTCTGGTTGTCTTGTCCTTTTCCTTGCGGATAGATGGGCTGATGGATGGTCAGCTTCAACGGATGCCAGGAGAGCAGTTTGCCCGTGCGCGGCAGAATATCGAAAGAACCGCTGATACTCATCGGTACGACCGGAAGCTGCAACTGGTCGGCCAACAGGAAAGCTCCTTTCTTGAACTCGTTCATCCGACCGGTAAAGGTTCTTCTGCCTTCCGGGAATACTACGAGTGAAGTACCTCCCTGCAAGATTTTTTCTGCCCGTTTGATAGTTTCATACACTTTGCGCGGACTGGATTTGTCTACGAAGATGAAACCGGCCGATTCGCAGGCTTTTCCTACGAAAGGAATGCTGCGCAGGCTTTTCTTCATCATCCATTTGAAGTTTCTTCCCAAGAATCCGTAGATAAGGAATATATCGAAAGCTCCCTGATGGTTGGCTACGAATACATACGATGTTTTGTGGTCAATGTTTTTGTGCCCTTCCACTTTCACCGGAAGCAGAAACAGGAAACAAGTGAGCTGTGACCAGATTTTCCCGGGATAGTATCCCCAGAAGTGTCCGTTGCCCAGCCAGCATCCCAACATGGTGGTCAGTGCGGTCAGGATGGTCAACACAAGAAAAATGGGAAGCCCGATACAGATTTGGTAAATGATGTATAAGAATCTCATAAGTGTGATAGATTTTATTGGATTGATTTGTTATTTCCTTTTTTTAATGTGATAACGGTAATTTCCGGCCAGGCACCTAAACGCATGGGGAAGAGCACATAGCCCAACCCGATATTGACATACAGTCCCCGGTTGCCCTCCAGATATAGTCCTCTGTGTTCCGGATAGATAAACTTGGATACCGAAAACCCGAACAGACTGATTTGCATGTCGTGGGTATGACCTGACAGGGTAAGCTGTACCGAGGTGTCCGGAAGCACTTTCCGGCGCCAGTGTGTCGGGTCGTGACTTAGCAGGACCTTGAACATGCCGTCTGTGCCTTGCAAAGCCTTGGGCAAGTCGCCTCTGTCGGGGAAAGGCGGTTTCCCGCTGTTTTCCACGCCAACTACGGCAATGGAATCCGTACCTTTATATATAATACGATGGTCATTTTGCAGCATGCACCATCCCATACGGTTTTCGCGTGCAATCAGGCTGTCTACGTTAGCCAGACGGGCCTGCTCGTTTTCCCATTTTACATAGGAACCATAGTCGTGATTTCCCAGGACGGAATACACCCCATCGCGGGCTTTCAGTTGGGAGAACACGGGCATAAATTCCAGCAATTCGTCAGCGCGGCTGTTTACGAGATCACCGGTGAATACAGCCAAATCGGCATTTTGTCGGTTACAGAGATTGATGGCTTCCTGAAGTGCCTTTCCGTTTCCTTTCCAGCTTCCGGAATGAATGTCCGACAATTGCAGGATGCGGTATCCGTCGAATGCCTCCGGAAGGTCAGGCGAATAGAAGGTGACTTCTTTCACCTGAAAGTTTTCCTTTCCCTTGATAGCTCCGAACAATACATACCCAAAGGTGAGCAGTGCGGGTGCTAAGGCTATCCATCCGTGAGGAACAGGACGTTTCACCAGCCTTCTGAGCAGTTTCAGCAAGATGCTGGTCAGCATGAATACCGTTTTAGGTATGGTTACGCACAGGGCTACAATCAGGTAAGTACCGAAATATTCATGTAAGGTGTCGTGACCAATCAGGAAGATGACCAGAATAAGTAACAGCAAAACAGTAGGCAGCCAGTAAGCCCGTTTCCACCTCCTGTGGTGCAGGCTGGTCAGATACGTCTTGTATATGTACCAGTCGGGTAGCAGAAACAAGACTAAGAATATCAGTGACACGCGTAGTAGAATCATATTTGTGTACTCATTTTAGGGTTGCAGATTGGCTGCGAGGTATTTTCGCAGTACGTCGGCATCTATCTTCCGGCGGGAAGCATAATCCATGAGTTGCTCCTCATCGATTTTTCCTACCGAGAAGTAGCGTGAAGCCGGATGAGCAAACATCAGTCCGCATACCGAGGCATGAGGCTGCATCATTCCGTTCTCTGTCAGATGTATCCCGATGCGTTTCATGTCAATAAGCTTGTCGAGCAGAAAGCTGACCGATATGTCGGGAAGGGAAGGATACCCCACGGCAGGACGTATGCCCTGATAGTCTTCGTTGAGCAACTGTTTCATGGTCAGATTTTCGTCCTTGGCATATCCCCATACCTCTTTGCGCAGGGTTTCGTGTATCTTTTCAGCTGCGGCTTCCGCCAGACGTTCACCCAATGTCTTGATGAGCAAGGACTGGTAGTCGTCATGGCTGAATTCTTCTTCCATGGCCGGATCGATGGTCGTGGCGAATCCTCCTACCGTATCCTTGATGCCGGAAGAAAGGGGACGCACAAAGTCACTCAGGCAGAGAAACGGGTCGTCGGGGCGGACGCGGGTCTGCTGACGGAGCAGAGGAAATAAAGTGCCCTCTAACCACAGGTTGTCGCCCTCTGCATTGGCTTCCATCAGGCGATAAATGGCATAGACCTTGTATTTCCCGTCAATCTTGTTCAGCATGCGTACCGCTTCTTTGTGCAGTTGCATGGCTTCGGCGGCCTTGGCACGTTCAGCTTCAGGAAATGAGGCCAGCCACCCGGCGCGGCAGGCATCACACCCATGAATGTCGGCAATGGCTGCGTAACGAGGCTGAAAACCCCATGCGTGGAAAAAATAAATCCAGTTGATGTATTCAGCCAGGTCGTGTATGTCGTAACGGACGGTCGTGATGTCTGTTTTCATTTGATTTCTTTTAGCGTTCAAACCGAAGGGCTTGTCCACGGTGTGCTTTGTTTACTTTTCCATTCTCGTAAACTGCCGTACCGTTGACAAATGTCTTTTCTACCTGTGCATGGAAAGTGCGGCCTTCCATCGGACTCCATCCGCACTTGCTTTCAATGCAGTCGGTGGTTACAGTCCATTCTTTATGTGGATTCAGCAGAACAAGGTCGGCCTGATAGCCCGGTCGGATAAATCCTCTTTGGCTAATCTGGTAAAGCTGGGCCGGTGCATGACACATTTTCTGTACCAGCTGTTCGATAGACAGGAGGCCTTCGTGTACCAGTTCGTAGATGCTGACAAGTGAGAACTGCAGGGTCGGCATGCCCGATACGGCTTTCAGTGCTCCTCCTTCTTTTTCACTCAACAGGTGGGGGGCATGGTCGGTGGCAATGACGTCAATCAGGTTGGTAGTCAGAGCCTTTCTCAGCGCATCACGGTCGGCCTTTGTCTTGATACTGGGGTTACATTTGATGCGTGCCCCGAATTGCGCATAGTCTTCATCACAGAACATGAGGTGCGATACGCAGGCTTCTGCCGTAATTTTCTTTTCGTGGAGCGGGCGGTCTTCTAACAGACCTAACTCGCGTGCCGTACTGATATGAAGGATATGCAGACGGGCACCCGTTTCCTTTGCCAATTGTACGGCCAGTGCCGAAGAATGGTAGCAGGCTTCCTCACTACGTATCAGCGGATGGAAAGAAATGTCCAGGTCTTCGCCATACTGCTGCTTGAAGCGTTCGGTATTTTCGCGGATAATCTGCTGGTCTTCACAATGGGTAGCAATCAGCATGCCCGCTTCGGAGAATATCTTTTTCAAGGCTTCCATGCGGTCTACCAGCATATTCCCGGTGCTGGCTCCCATAAACAGTTTCACACCGCATACGTGTGTCTTGTCCAGTGCCTTCAGCTGGTCGGCATTGTTGTTTGTGGCTCCGAAATAGAAAGAATAATTGACAATACATTTGGTAGCCGCATCCTTAAACTTGTTTTCCAATGCCTCCAGGGTTGTGGTCTGCGGGTTACAGTTGGGCATGTCCATGAACGAGGTCACTCCTCCTGCCGCAGCCGCAGCCGTTTCGGTAGCCATGTCTGCCTTATGTGTAAGGCCCGGATCGCGGAAATGCACATGGTCGTCTATCACTCCCGGCAGCAGGAAGCATCCTTGCGCATCAATCTGTTCGTCACATACGGCAGCGGGAGCACCGTCGCCTTCAATGACTTCCTGTATTTTTTCTCCTTCAATCACTACGGAGCCGGTAAAACGGCGTCCTTCATTCACGATGATTGCATGATGTATCCATGTACGTTTCATAACCCTTTTCAATTAGTGTGTTTAGGATATTTTTTGAACCAGCTGTCCCATTTCAATTGGATGACGCCGAATACGGCTTCTCCAAAGATACTGCTGTTCATCTTGGAAGTACCTAATTCGCGGTTGATAAAGATGACCGGTACTTCTGTGATATGGAATCCGCATTTAAAGGCGGTGAATTTCATTTCAATCTGGAAAGCATATCCTTTGAAACGGATGTGGTCCAGACGGATGGTTTCAAGCACTTTACGGCGGTAGCATACAAAGCCGGCAGTAGTGTCATGAATGGGCAGTCCAGTAATGAACCGCACATATTTGGAGGCAAAGTAAGACATCAGTACTCTTCCCATAGGCCAGTTCACCACATTGACTCCGCTCACATAGCGTGAACCGATGGATACATCGGCCCCTTCTTCATGACAAGCCTTGTAAAGTCTTGGCAGGTCATTGGGGTTATGGCTGAAGTCGGCATCCATTTCAAAGATGTAGTCGTATCCCTTTTCGATAGACCATTTGAAGCCGGTGATGTAAGCTGTTCCCAGTCCGAGTTTGCCTTTTCGTTCAATCATGAACAAACGTTCTGGAAATTCATTTTGCAGACGGCGTACGATGTCGGCCGTTCCGTCGGGAGAGTTGTCTTCGATGACCAGAATATGGAATGTCTTTTCCAGTCCGAATACTGCCCGGATTATATTCTCGATGTTTTCCTTCTCATTGTAAGTAGGAATAATCACGATACTGTCACTTGTTTGCATGGCGTTTCAATTATATCTGTGCAAAGATAGAAATAAAAATGTGATTCTTTTTAGTGGCAGGTTTATTTCTTTGTAATGCGTGTGAGATGAAATAAAAACGCTTATACAAAAATACCTCGACACGAACGTATCAACCTCTCCGCACGTACGTGTCGAGACATCAGCACGAACGTGTCAAGA
Organism: uncultured Bacteroides sp.; assembly: GCA_945965395.1. Lineage (GTDB taxonomy): Bacteria > Bacteroidota > Bacteroidia > Bacteroidales > Bacteroidaceae > Phocaeicola. The sequence continues at coordinate 26 of CAMFND010000058.1, read as the reverse complement.
CCTCGTCACGTACGTGTCGAGGTAAA